>NZ_CP150145.1:3922533-4224267 GCF_037963835.1 Paenibacillus sp. FSL H8-0332 | reverse complement strand
CTCAGTAATATGGATGGTCTGATCAAGGCGAATGTTGAACTGGCGGAGGAAGCGAACAACCATTCACAGTCAGCCTATTCTTCAGCGTTCACCCTTACGATATCAGTGGTCATAGCGGCTGTCATCCTCAGTATTATCATTGGTTATCTGATCGCAAGGTCGATCTCCAGACCTCTGATGAAGATGCTATATGTGACCACCGAGGTGGCTAATGGCAACCTGACGATACAATCGGATATTAGCACTAAGGATGAGGTAGGACAGCTGGCGGCGGCACTCAACCGGATGGTGGATAACCTGAAGGAATTGATCAACGGAATTGTGATGAACTCGCAGAGCGTAGCCGCCTCTTCCGAACAGATCTCAGCAAGCACCCAGGAGATTGCCGGGACCAGTACGAACCAGTCGGCAGCCGCTACCAATATTACCGAGCTGTTCAAAGAGCTGTCGCTGGCGATTGACTCGGTGGCCTCCAGTGCAGAGGAAGCGGCAGAGCTCTCCAATGAGACTGTACGCACAGCCCGGGAAGGCGGATATGTGGTGGAGACTTCGCTGCAGGGGATGCAGACGGTCAATCAGCAGATGAAGCAACTGGAAGACGACTCCAGCAAAATCGGAGATATCATCGAGGTCATCGACGATATTGCCGAGCAGACCAATCTCCTGGCCCTGAATGCAGCGATTGAGGCTGCGCGTGCCGGAGAACAAGGCCGAGGCTTCGCGGTGGTGGCGGATGAGGTCCGTAAGCTGGCCGAGCGCAGCAGCGATGCCACGAAGGAGATTACGAAGATCATCAAGGTGATGCAGGAGAATACGAAGCAGAGCGTCCGGGCGGTAGCGGAGAGTGTGGAGCAGTCTTCGATGACCAGCCAGGCTTTTGAACAAATTATAAGTATGGTGAACAATTCTTCGCTTAAGGTTAATGAGATTGCTGCGGCCTGCGAAGAGGAATCCGCCCAGGCTGCTGAGGTGATGAGCTCGGTTCAATCCATTGCCGCCTCCAGCGAGGAGTCTGCAGCGGCTTCTGAGGAGACGGCAGCTACCTGCCAGGCTCTGGCTCTGTTATCTGAGGACTTAGCCCAGTCGGCAGCCGCCTTCAAGACTCATTAATCCTACAGACTGAGGTGAAGTTATGTCATCCTTACAGAAGGAACAATATATCGAGCTTGCTGTAGGAGCCGAGACCTGTGCCATCCGTATTGAAGAAATTCATGAGATTATCAAAATGCTCAGCATTACAGATATCCCCTTCAGCCGGAATGAAGTGAAGGGCGTAGTCAATCTGCGCGGGAAAGTGGTCTGTGTAATGAGCCTGCGCAATCTGCTCGGCATGGCTGATGAGCCATACACCCGGAATACAAGAATTATTGTTGTCAACTACCGGCAGGAATTCGTCGGACTCATTGTGGACAAGGTGAACAAAGTGACTACGTATACCGAAATTCATCCCCCCACAGGCGGACATAGCCGGGGACGTGATGCGGTGTTCCACGGAGTGGGTCAACGGGATGATCAGCTGGTTGGTATTTTGAAGCTCGAAGAAATATTGGGCGGGTGAAAAGGGGAACAAGCAATGATGATGGAACTGTCTGCCTACCGCGATATATTTATAGAAGAGCTGAATGAGCAGTTGGAGCGGATCGACCAGTCGCTGCTCGCTCTGGAGCATGCTCCCACCGCGGAGCTGATTCAGACGATATTCCGGGCAGCCCATACGATCAAAGGCTCGGCATCGACGATGGGCTTCCGCGAGATGAGCGATCTCACGCATGAGGTGGAATATGCGCTGGAATGGGTGAGGGAGAAGAAGCCGGAGATTACCGGCATTCTGATCGACACGCTTTTCCGGGCGCTGGACGCCATGAAGCTGCTGCGCAGCCAATATGTCAGCGGCGGGGAATTCACAGATTGCAGCGCAGTGGTTGCGGAGATCAAGGCATTGATTAATAAGCCGGCCGAAGCGCAGCCGGTCCGGCTTCCGGTCTTAGATGCAGCGGAGCGGCTACAGGCGGAAGAGGCCGTGGCAGCGGGCTATTCGCTGCTGGCCCTTGTAGTTACCCTGAGAGAGGACTGCCAGATGAAGGCGGCCCGGCATTATATCCTTTTGCAGCGTATAGAAGAGGTCTGCGGGCCAGTGATCGCTACTGCATTAGCACCGTCGCCAGCGCCTGGAGCCGATGAAGATGTACGCTACAGCCAGTTTGCTGTAGTGGCAGCGTCTCCACGCGAGATCCGGCAGGTGTCCGAGCAGCTGGCAGGGGAGACAGATGTCGAGAGTATTGTCATTACACCGTTCGTGCCCGAACCTGCTGCCGGTACTGACATCCAGACCACGTCAGTACCGGTGCTGACAGAATCTTCGTCCTCTACTCCGGGCAAGGGCAAGTCCCATGAGGTACAGTCAACGGTCCGGGTGAGTGTAGAGCGGCTGGACCATTTAATGAACCTGGTGGGAGAGCTGCTGATCGAGCAGACCTCTCTGGCCGATCTGAGCACTGCGGGACAACGGAATGATCCTGCAAAGGTTCTGCCTGATATCGGCTCCATATCAGATCATATGGGCGGGATTATCAAAGAGCTTCAGGAAGGGGTCATGAAGACCCGGATGCTGCCGATGGATCAGCTGTTTAACCGTTTTCCGCGGCTGGTCAGGGATTTGGCCCAGAAGCTGGGCAAGGATATTGAACTGCAGATTCAGGGAGGCGAGACCGAGCTGGACCGGATGATCATAGAAGAGCTGAGTGATCCGCTAATCCATCTGATCCGCAACAGCGCCGATCACGGCATTGAGAGCCCGGAGGTACGGGTGCAGCAGGGCAAAGCTCCGAAGGGCAGGATTACGCTTACTTCTTTTCATGAGGAGAATCAGGTGGTAATTCGTCTGGAGGATGATGGACAGGGCATCGATGCCGCCCGAATTACAGCCTCTGCGCTCAGTAAAGGCATCATCACAGAAGAGCAGGCAGGGTACTTAACCGCGCAGGAAGCCGTCAGCCTGATCTTCGAGCCGGGCTTCTCCACGGCCTCCGAAGTCAGCGAAGTGTCAGGGCGGGGTGTGGGAATGGACATCGTCCGCAGTCAGATCGGACGTCTCAACGGAATCATAGATATCCAGACCGAGCCGGGGGCAGGCACTCTGTTCACGATCCGCCTGCCGCTTACACTCGCTATTATCAAGGGGCTGCTGGTTAATGTATCCGGGCGTGTGCTGATCCTCCCGATGTATAATGTGGCCGAGATTGTGCGGATCTCCCCCGAAGAGATTCAGGTCGTTCAAGGGGAGCAGGCGATCATCAACCACGGGCGGATTGTTCCGCTCTCCTGGCTCAGAGACAAACTGCATTATCCGCGCACAGAGCGCCGCTCCAAGACAATACCGCTCGTGATTGTAAGGTCTGTTGACCGGATCGCTGCCTTTGCAGTCGATGAGATCATCGGCAATCAGGAGGTAGTCATCAAGTCCTTGGGCGCGTATCTGGGGACGATGAACCATCTGTCCGGGGCAACGATCCTGGGCAATGGCCGGGTCGCCCTTATTTTGGATGCCTCCTATCTTGTTAGCCATTGATTACATCTCGTTGCCGCAGGCTAGGCCAAAAAACCGGAAAAGTCGCAGCAGTCTGCGGCCCTTCCGGTTTTTTGGGTTTTAGTCGAAGGTGAGAGAGAGAGGTCTACTTCCAGTTTCTCAAAGACCTTGGGCTCTTGAACTGCAGCTCAATGGCCTGCTGGTTCAAATGAAGCTCAGCCATATACGCCTTGATCTTAACCTGAAGCGTATGCAGCATTTCGGTATGCATATCATCTATACGGTCCTCGTTACAGAACGCTGAACAAGCCAGATAGCCGTCTGTATAGGATTTGGTGTCATCCACTACCGTATTCAGTTTTTCTTTGTAGATCCGTTTTACCGGTCCGCTCTCCGGCTTGATCTCGTAATAGCGGTTCGTTTCCACCAGCAGACGCCAATGATTAACCTCAAGGCCATAGGTATCCTTTTCCAGCTGCACGGTCACTTTGAAAATTTTGATAGGACTGTTCATGTTGTTGTTCCATTCTCATTGCGGGATTCAGAGATTATAGCATGTACAGACCACATTGCCCACTGGAAGATTATATAGATATCGTATAATTTGGCATCATAACATACAATTAATCCATTATTGTCCTGAAGCGGCAATACGTTAGCCTACTATAAAGGAGATCTGAAATGAAAAACACTGCTGCACAAGGACGCCCGCTCGTTTACTCGCTGGTATGGGGAGTGGTCCTGACCCTGGTTGTATCCGTTGCTTCCGCTGTAGCCACGATTATGGAGTTCGGCGACATGGGGATACGGAATGCCCAAGCCTGCGCCTTCCTGGTTATGGGTATTATTGTAACCCTCTATATGAAAAGAAAGGATTCCTCGCTCGTCAGCTTTGGCTTCCGCAAGCTGGAGAGCAAGCCGTCCAGAGCGGTGCTGTTCTACATCCCGCTCCTCCTTATTGCGGTTGCCCAACCGCTGATGAATGGAATCAACGTAGAGCTTGGGGCGCCTGAAGTGATCAGCATCATCGTTATGACGCTGCTGGTGGGCTACACCGAGGAGGCTATTTTTAGAGGAGTGATCTGGAATTATCTGAGATTCAAAGGACCGTTCTTCTATATTGTATTCTCGTCCATCTTCTTTGGGGTTCTGCATATGGCTAACGCCTTTGGCGGAAATGATCTTATACATACGCTTCTCCAGGTTATCAATGCGCTGCTGCTGGGCTGTGTGCTCGCTTTGCTGATAGAGACAGGCCGAAATATTGTTCCGCTGATCGCGTTCCACTTTATTTACGATGCACTGGCCATGGTCAGCATTGAGAATCTGGAGCGTGAGGTACTAATCGTCTCTATTCTTAATATTCTGTATCTCGTCTATGGAATTTATCTGCTCATGGTATTAATCCGTAAGCACAGAAATAATAGTCTCAACCTATAGACACACCGGCCAGTCTGGGGTAGAAATCTTCAGTCTGGCCGATATTTTTCCGGCGAAATGATAGCGCATACAATAAATTAAGCAGCTAACGGGAGTAAATAATCCGTAAACGAAGCAATTTTTAGAGATAGGCACTTTATTTGCAATCCTCCTGAAATATCGCAGATTCTGCGGGGATATGCAGGTTTTTGAAAGTTTAAATTTAAGTATATCTCAGGTATAATGTAGACATCACCACAGGAACCACAGCAACAAGAGCCCCAAGCATTACAAGTGGTACCGCAGGTGATGGTCTCATTCCTAAATTTAGCAATGAATGAAGGAAAGGAGAGAGCCCCGATGTACTAGCGTTAGCGAAGCATGCCGGAATCGGCTGCTGATGAAGAAGGTGGATGATAACATCTTCTGGCAGATCGTGGGTATGCGGGAACCCAAGGAGCAAATCTTTAAATTTGGAAGAAGAACGAAGCTAATTATTGAAGCAAGAGAAGGTTCTTGCGGAAGAAAGAGCGTGATTCCAATGAAAAAGGTTAGCGAAGCGTACAACTGCGATTCATCACAGTAGGGAAAACGTCCGTGAAAACGTTTTTCGTGAAATCGTGTACGCGGGAATCCACCCCATATGCATGACATGGAGCAACACTCCGAAATGGAGCGAACGGGCAACACGGAAGCATGAAGGAAACATGAAATTGAGAACAATCACCATGTCAGGGATATGGCTTTTGTTACTTGGAGGAAATGATTGAATTGAATAGCGTAATCTACACATGAATCCCCGGGCCTTAAGCAATCAGGCAGCGGGGATTTGTGCGTATGTACATAATGGCCCCCCGGGACTTGCCCGGGAGTCCCACATCAATCAGGCACAAGCTTAAATAGATCCCAGTAAAGGTACGATATAGTCACGGAACACATCTGCCGGAGGATTATTCTTCCCGCGCTTGTTATCCTGGGTCAGCACAGTGACAAGCTGAAGCTCCGGCACTACATATATGAATTGTCCGGCATACCCGCGGGCGTAATAGTAGTCTACCAAACTGGATTCTCCGGCTGCTGAGCTGCAGGACAGGGCATCTGTCCACCAATGCCAGCCATACCCTCCGTGGCGGGGAGGCTCCGTGTGCATGACTGGCTGTACCGAACGTGCAGTCCATCTGCCGGAGATGATCTGCGAATCCTTCCATACTCCCTGCTGCAAATAGAGCTGTCCGAAATCCAGCAGGTCCACTGGCCGCAGCTTCAGCCCGAAGCCGCCGGTATGGATACCCTGGGGGTCCGATTCCCAGTCATAGTCCCGGATGCCGAGCGGCCCGAAGAGAACTTGTTCGGCATAGCTGGCTGTACTCTGTCCTGTGGCTTGTACCAGAATGGAAGACAGCAATTGCGAGATTCCTGAATTGTATTCCATCCGGGTGCCCGGCTCATCCGCCAGCGGTTGCTCCAGCACATAATTCACCCAGTGTGGGGTGCGGGTCATCTTCGGGAAGGAGTTGGCACCGCCGAACTCGTTCCAGCGGAAGCCAGCGGACATCGTTAGCAACTGTTCGAGCGTAATGTCCTGCTTGCGCGGATCTGCATCGCGCCGGATCTGCGGGAAGAAATCGCGGAGCGGCGCCGCAGGGCCGGGAAGCCGACCTTGGTCCATGGCGATGCAGATTAGCGCGGAGAGTATGCTTTTAGTACAGGAATTGATCTTCGCCAGCTCGGAGGCCGTCTGCTGATCCCGGTAATGCTCGAAGATCAGCTTGCCTTGCTGCTGAATCAGACAGCTTCGCAGCTTCAGCGGCGCAAGCGAGGCCGATAGTGTGGACAAGTTCATAGAGGAATTATCCTTTCGGTAATATACACGGCCACCGCGTGGGCGGTGGCCGTGCGGTTCTTGTAGAGTATCAGATTTAATTCTGTGAATAGGGTTGAATCCCGGAGATTCCGAACCACGGAACTATACCGCCCGGCCGAGATTGCTCCTAATGGACCTGAGAGACCCTATTCCCCGGAAAACACCACGTTTTGCGGTTTAACGGACCGAGTGGACCTTATCGTCTCTCTACGAGAGGTTTAAGAGTAGAAATTCCAAGAATAAGCTCCATGGGGTCCGTTCCTTTGCCCAAGGGGTGACTTTTACTCGGATTACGTGCGCCTCAGTCCGTTACGCCTTGCCAAACGCCCGAATGAACAACTCCAGCTTCATCATATAAGTACACGATCTGCCTAGTATCGGCTATACTCTTCAGGAACTCCGGGGCTATATCCGTATCGACTATTATCGGCTTGCTGTTACCCATCTGCAGCAGCTCCAGCAGGATGAATTCGATGCTTTCCTCCGCCGCAGAGACCAGCCACTGATTCCTGTCGTTGCCTTGACCGAGGAAATACCATTCCCAGTCTACGAAATACCTTAGAATAGCCGGATGGTCCTGCGGATTAGCCAGCTGTTTATATTCAAACGTATGCTCATCGGAAGAATAGAAATTCATTCCCCCTGTAAATGATTAGTTAACAGTAGGGGGATACTCTGATTCTGTTTGCATGAAATGTCCAGGTTGCCGGCATCTGCATACACCACCTTTGATGGATTTCCCTGTATTATCTCAATCTAATGCAAGGATGTCCAATTCATGCTTCGCCTTGACTAGAGATCTCTATTAGCCGCAGCTTAGTTAGGAAGCACTATTGCATTAGAGACGACACCGAAGGTGGAGCCTTTAATATAAGCCTGATTCTGCAGAGCTTCCAGCTGTCTGGCGGTTCCGGTTACAACTACACCAATGATTGTGATATCGCCTGGTTCCAGAATATCATTATCACCGGCCAGGCTCTCATGGACTTGATCTGCTTCCCAGGTGAAGTTCTTGCCCTGCTTCCGCAGCTGTTCGACACTGTTAATGAAGGAGTCTACACCGCCGTAGGGAGCAAACTGCTCTCCATGGAATCCGTAGATGATCATCGAATCGGCTGCGATGGTCTGGCGCGTTTCTTTCAGGTATTTTTTATAAGAGGGAGTATAGGCATCCGCCCAGAACCAGACAGGCTGTACCCCGGCAGGCAGAAGCTTCTGCGTCTCATCCAGCGTATAGGCATGGTCAAAAGACAAGGCGAGCTCCACCAAAGTATCGTCTCCGAGCTGCTTCAGCAGACGGATGCTGTCCTCATACGAATCATACTGGATCTCAGGATGATAAAAGACCATTTCCCGGTCACCAGTAGCAGAGTTGTAACGGGGATAAGAGGAGGAAGGGCGCAGCTTTTCCGGCGGCGAAATTGCTCCAGATGCGCCGTATCTTCCGGTGGAGCGGCCCCATAAATTATAGGATTCCTCGATGGTCTCCCAAATATAAGGTTTATTTCCTAGCCATTTGTAAGTCTGGTTGTAGGTTTCGCCTCCAAAGCTATCCAATTTCAACGACTGGTTGCTGAGATGAACATTAGGGGCGCTGATCTCGTTTTTCCAGAGAATTTCAGATTGTACCTTGTCTCCCTGGTTCAGTCTCAAGTGGTAGAGGCCATACCAGATAACGGCAAGTATAACCGGGGTCACAACTACAATGATTCCAATGGTTTTCAGGGTGGAACGGAGTCTGGCTTTTCTGATGAGCTGCTGAGTCTTTTTCCCTCCGAGAATAAACGGGTCCTGCTCCTGATTCTGTTCCATTTAAATGCCCTCCTTATAATGTTTGATGAATTTGTTTTTGGCGCGTGTGACATGTGTCTTGAGCGTATTCTCATTCATACCGTAGAGGGAGGAGAGCTCCTTGTAGGTCAGATTCAACTCATATTTGAGGATTAGCAGCTCCTGATGCTGCTCAGAGAGCAGAGCCAGTGTGTCGCGGATCGTCTGTGCGGTTTCCCTCCTCAGCAGCTGGATCTCCGGCAGATGGGTCAAGGAAAGAAGCTGAATATCGTCAGCATCAACCGTAGGATGGCGTTTGTCTTTTCGCTTAAGGTCATAGAACTGATTCGTCGCGACACGGAACATCCAGCCCATAACCTGCTTGGAGCCGATCCCGTCCTGATAGACCAGATATTTGTAACAAGTGTCCTGAACGATATCTTCAGCGTCCTCGCGGGCAAGTCCGCGTTTCCTCAAGTACCGGTATAGCAAAGTTCCCGCTTGCTGCAGAAAGTGATCAATGGTTTCTTTGGCCATGTCTTGCCCCCTTCCCCTATACAACGCTAAGCTCCGTGAAAAGTTTACAGTAGCCTGTACATTCTGTATTCCTTAATTAAAATTGTTCAATACCGGCAACCGCTTCAGCACTTCAGTTAATATAATATCAGTATGTGAAATATTAGCTGGACGGAGGGTATCAATGGTTCAGGATCATGAATTGCTGATTCGGCCAATAGCTGAAGGCGATCTGCCCAGGCTGTGGGAACTTGTGTATAAAGAGGAAGCGCCGGAATGGAAGAAATGGGATGCGCCTTATTATGAACATAAGCGTATCTCTTGGGAAGAGTATGTGGATCGGTCATTTATTTACTAGCCTTCCGCTAGTCCGTGTCGGCTACACCACCTGGTCCGGCAATGAGCGCATGATGAAAGCAGGAATGAAGCTGGGCATGACGATGGAGGCCAGGCTGAGAAAATGCCGCTATTATAACGGAATATTCTATGATTCTATCCGGATCGGGCTGCTTAGAGAGGAGTGGGAGGATACGTTGAGAGAGTAAATATGAATGTTTGTGAAAAAAGACACAAATTCGTGAAAATTATCACGTTGTATTCATAAAATTTTAATATATAATAAAGTTAACTTAAAGAAACAGGGGGAATTAAAATGAAATTATTTAAAGTATTAGCAGTAGCAGGGGTATCGGTAGCTTTGTTGTCGGGTTGTGGATCGGATAAAAACAATGCAGACAAAGGGGCAGCAGCGACAACTGCACCAGCAACAGAACAGGTAGATGCAAAAACCTCCGCTTCGATCGTGAACCAGGCAGATTCTTTCATTAGTGCAGTAAGCGACAAGGGAACTTGGATTGTTGCAGTGCTGAACGATCTGACTGTGGACAAGGATGTAGTGGTAGCAGGTGAATTTCACGACAAGAACGATACAGCTAAGCCGATCTACCGTAAGCTAGCCCTGTACGCGCAGGATGCAGACCACAAAGTTACAGCTACTTACACCCTTACAGCACCAAAAGTAACTGTACAGAGCGAGAACTTCCGCGTTCAAGGCGGTACAATCAAAGGTGATGTATATGTAGAAGCTAACGGCTTCAACGTGTACAAGGATGCTACAATTGACGGCAACCTGTACTTCTCCAGCGAAGATGTGAAGGCAACGGCTGTGCTTGAAGGTAAAGTAACCGGAGCTACTGAAGTTAAATAATATAATTCATAGCATAGATGTGAATGACATAAGCCAGCAGATGAAGGCCCACTTGGAGCCTTGTCTGCTGGCTTTTTGCATGAAATAAATGTTTACAGCTTGCTGCAGGGGTACTTTTGTAATCTGACCGGAAATATTCTATAGTTAGATGGAATCCATTGTAAGCGTAAACACTTGGGATTGGGGATGTATGGAGAGATGAAAACTACCCGTAGATGGGGGATTGCGGCCGGAGTGATTCTTGCTTCAGTAGCGGTACTCTATATCTTATTATATATGTATGAAAAACCAGGCGGCTGGTCTGACCGGCGGATGTCGCAAGCTTTAGGACTGGAGCAGACCCTCCTGATTCCGCTTGGCGGCAGCCCGGAGGAAGCCGTACGGTTGTTCCGAGAGTCTGACTTCATGACGGTGGTGCATGAGGAGACTGTCGGCAGGGGAGCGCTTGTGTTCCTTACCCGGTCAGGCCAGCAGGAAGGCGGCGATCTTCAGGTAGAGTATGTCCGCAAAACTTGGCTCGGATGGAAGTGGGTCTGGGGAGCAGGGTATGGACTCGGCGAAGAGCCTTCCCTTGCGGCTATGAATTATATGAGGGTACCTGAAATAGAGCAGGTCTCCACACCGTTTCCCATGGTATTCGGAGAAGTACTGGACCCGGCCATTGAGAAAATTATTGTTAAGCAGAAGGAAGCCGGGACGGACAAATCCGAAGCGAAGCTGATTACGGCGGCATCCGGCCGGACGATCTGGTTTGCTTTTCAGCCGGCAACTGCGGGCGTTCCGTTCGAGATTGAAGGACTGGATCAGGCCGGGAAGATTATTGCAACCAAGGTTATTACAGATGTCCGGGGGAGCGGGACAATGGGTTCAAGCAGGTGAACCATTCAAGTGTAGGATTGGCGCAGAGTGGTTAGCTCTGATATTGATAATATGGAAGAATGACGAAGACTCCGGCTCTGCATTTATGCGGACTGCCGGAGTTTTTGTCTGTAAAAAAGCTTTGCCGGCAGATGTGATAAAAATAACTGACAAAAATATATTTATAATCATTTTCCGGTGTTTTAACGCATATTTCATAGGATTCTATGAAATTTTGGCATAGAAAACCAATGTTTTGTCGAAAATGTTCAGATTTTGTTCACATGAGCTTATTAACATGATTGGAGGCACAACTCTGTGTGCCAGGATAGCTTAGGTCCGGGAACTGGCGCCTGTTGAATGCAGGGATTGAACGTCAGCTTTCTCCCCTTGAGCAGTCTGACAGACTGTCAGCAGTTCTTATATGGCAAGCCAAAGGAGGGACTCAGAGAGCGATCTTAGAGTGTTGGTAGTGAAGAGGACAGCACTGTTGTTGACGGAAGATAGCATAGCTTGCATATGGATTCAGAAATTTGCAGATTTCGAATGGCCAGACTTGTATTTCTATTACAAAGAGTTCTGTTTGGAACTCGAGATGGTGATTTACCAAAAGGAACCGTCTGCCTTTTAGCTCCTCGAGTTGTAGACAAGGACTATAGAAGGGGCGGAAAGTTAAAAATGGAATCTCATGCAAAACGAAAAGGCTGGTGGAGCAGGCCGGCGAAAGCCTTGCTGTCGCTGACACTGGTGGCCAGCGGTTTCTCTGCAGCAGTTGCACCGTCGAAGGTACAAGCTGCCAGCGGAGCTCCGGGAGGCAGTGTTCAGGAGCCGGTATTATGGCTGAAGGCGGATGATGGCGCGTCGGCTGCAAATGGAGGATTAACAGGCTGGGAGGATCGTTCTCCGAACCCTGTAGCGTTCACGCTCGATCTTCCGAATGGGGCAAAAGTTCCGCAGTACAATGAAAGCGGAGTGAACTTCAATCCGAGTGTGAAATTTGCGAATCCTTTAAGCGCATATCATTATAATTCGTCGGCGAAGCTACTGGGTGACAAAGCGATTACATTCCGGTCAGGGTATACGGTGTATAAATGGCCGGAGGATGGAAGTGCAGGGGCTCTCGTTGGCAGCTCAGACCAGAAGCCCTCTAACGGTGTAATTGTGATGGGCGGCTACGGTAATAGTGTAAGTACAGGTCCGGGTGAAGCAAATGTATACTCTTATGTCGCTTCGACGATTCGGGACAGGCACCAGCTTGTAAATTATCAAATAGGAGCACCGGGCCATACCGCCAGTATTGACGGGAAAAATACAACTGTTACAAGGAGTGTTTTTCCAGCCTTCTCCTTCACCCCGTCTATTGGAGCTACAAATGCGTCCGCTCAGTATAACTGGTCCGGGCTTAATGCGGAAGTAGCGGAAATTATTCTATATGATACCATTACAAGCACTGATGCAGCGAAGATTGAGACATATCTTGCTGTAAAATACGGCATCACCTTAAACCATGATTATATCGGTACAGATGGTGCTCTCTTGTGGAACAAAACAGCCAATGCGGCGTATCATCACAATGTGGCGGGGCTCGGCAAAGACAATCTGGAAGAGTTGGACCAGAAGCAAAGCCGAAGCATTAATAAAGATACACAAGTGGCGATTGGTCTGGCTGGGCTTGCTGAAGCAAACAGTGGAAATACAGCTGTACTTGCAAACGGACAATATCTGATCTGGGGGGATAACGGCAAACCGGTTAAGTTCACCGGACAGCTTGGCTCGACGGATTGGTATCAGGCCGAACGGATCTGGAAGGTTCAGAATAACGGAAGTGTGGGAGAGGTGGAGATTGCCATTCCGGCAACGGCTGCCCCGGAAACGGTCAAGCTGCTGGTGAGCGATACGGACACCGACTTCGCACAAGCTACTGAATACGAATTAAGTCCGATCACACTCGGCAACGTACCTCACTATGCTGTGAAAGTAACGTTGAAGGATGGACAATTCTTCACTTTTGCAGCGGAGGCTCCTGAACTACAAGAGGGCTTGCTCGAACAAGTTGCGGCGGGTGGACATGAGATCGTACTCACTTTCGACCAGGAGATGGCAACGGGTAATTTGAGTGGCTTCAGTGTTCAGATCGCAGACACAGCCGTACCTATCGGGAGCATCTCCTACAGAGTGGACCCTGCCGATCCTAAGAAGCTGATTTTGACGTTGCCTGAGGGAACGGATGTTAAAGGGAAAACGGTGAACGTAGCCTATGATGGCACGGGTTCGCTCAAGAGCACTTACGGAGCCCCTGCTAAGCCGTTTACGGTGAGTCCAAGGGATCAATTCATTGATTCACTTAGGATCACCCAGCCTGTGGGGAGTCCGGTCAATGTACCTAAACCTGAGATTACAGGAGAGGCTGAAGAGGGTTCTGCCGTAGCAATTGTAATCAAGGATAAGGACGGACAGATCGTGACTGGCGCAGGCGGAAATGCCGTTGTTGAAGCGGATGGGAAGTGGTCATTCACCCCGGGCGCCAACTTACAAGATGGGGAGTACACTATTGAGGCGACAGCCACCAAGGGGGGCAAGTCTGCGGTTGCATCCAAGGGAATCACGGTTAACGTTCCGGCGCCGACACTTGTTATTACAGCTCCTGGCGGTGAGGTGGTAACTGATACCACGCCGGAGTTCCAGGGGACGACAGATCCCGGAGCTACGGTAACGGCCATCATCAAAGATGAAGACGGAAAACCCATCGGAACCCCGACAGTAACTGTAAAAGCCGATGGTACCTGGAGCTTTGAGCCGGAAGAGGCACTGCCGTATGGCAAATACACGGTAGAAGTGACTTCGGCCAAAAACGGAAAAACCAACATGGCCTCCAAAACGATTTCTGTAGTAGACAAGAGCAAGCTGCAAGCGGAAGTGGACTTGTCTTCCGGGCTGAACGAGGAAGACTACACGACTGGAAGCTGGACGAGTTACGAGTCCAAGCTGACCACCGCACAAGCGGTGCTGGCGAGCGCGACTGCCACGCAGGCCGAAGTGGACGCAGCACTGGCGGAGCTGACGACAGCGCGTGAAGCGCTGGTGCTGAAACCAGACAAGAGCAAGCTGCAAGCGGAAGTGGATTTGTCTTCCACGCTGGATGAGGAAGACTACACAACTGGAAGCTGGACGAGCTATGCGTCCAAGCTGACCACTGCGCAAGCGGTGCTGGGCAGTGCGACTGCTACGCAAGCGGAAGTGGACACGGCACTGGCGGAGCTGACGGCAGCGCGGGAAGCGCTGGTGCTGAAACCAGACAAGAGCAAGCTGCAAGCGGAAGTGGATTTGTCTTCCACGCTGGATGAGGAAGACTACACAACTGGAAGCTGGACGGATTATGCGTCCAAGCTGACCACTGCGCAAGCAGTGCTGTCAAGCGCGACGGCTACGCAGACAGAAGTGGACGCGGCTCTGGCGGAGCTAACCGCAGCGCGTGAAGCGCTGGTGCTGAAGCCAGTCGTGGACAAGAGCAAGCTGCAAGCGGAAGTGGATTTGTCTTCCACGCTAGATGAGGAAGACTACACAAATGGAAGCTGGACGAGTTATGAGTCCAAGCTGACCACTGCGCAAGTGGTGCTGGGAAGCTCGACGGCTACGCAGGCAGAAGTGGACACGGCGCTGGCAGAGCTGACAGCAGTGCGTGAAGCGCTGGTGCTGAAGCCAGACAAGAGCAAGCTGCAAGCGGAAGTGG
This sequence comes from Paenibacillus sp. FSL H8-0332, assembly GCF_037963835.1. Taxonomy (NCBI): domain Bacteria; kingdom Bacillati; phylum Bacillota; class Bacilli; order Caryophanales; family Paenibacillaceae; genus Paenibacillus; species Paenibacillus sp. FSL H8-0332. The sequence goes on along the minus strand of NZ_CP150145.1, from coordinate 4,209,377 downwards.
ATTTGTCTTCCACATTGGCTGAGGAAGACTACACAACGGGAAGCTGGACGAGTTATGAGTCCAAGCTGACCACTGCGCAAGCGGTGCTGGCAAGTGCGACGGCTACGCAAGCCGAAGTGGACACGGCGCTGGCAGAACTGACGACAGCGCGTGAAGCGCTGGTGCTGAAGCCAGTCGTGGACAAGAGCAAGCTGCAAGCGGAAGTGGACCTGTCTTCCACGTTGGACGAGGAAGACTACACAACGGGAAGCTGGACGGATTATGCGTCCAAGCTGACTACCGCGGAAGCGGTGCTGGGTAACGCCACGGCCACGCAAGCCGAGGTGGACGCAGCACTGGCGGAGCTGACGGCAGCACGTGAAGCGCTGGTGCTGAAGCCAGTTGTGGACAAGAGCAAGCTGCAAGCGGAAGTGGATTTGTCTTCCACATTGTATGAGGAAGACTACACACCTGGAAGCTGGACGGATTATGCGTCCAAGCTGACCACGGCGCAAGCAGTGCTGGGTAACGCCACGGCCACGCAGGCCGAAGTGGACGCAGCACTGGCAGAACTGACGGTAGCGCGTGAAGCGCTGGTGCTGAAACCAGTGGTGGATAAGAGCAAGCTGCAAGCGGAAGTGGATCAGTCTTCCACGCTGGAAGAGGAAGACTACACGTCTGGAAGCTGGACGAGTTATGCGTCCAAGCTGAGCACCGCGCAAGCGGTGCTGGGTAGTGCGACGGCTACGCAAGTCGAAGTGGACACGGCACTGGCAGAACTGACGGTAGCGCGTGAAGCGCTGGTGGAAGTGCCTGTGGTACCAGTGGTGGACAAGAGCAAGCTGCAAGCGGAAGTGGACTTGTCCGCTATTCTGGACAAGGAGACCTACACGCCAGCAAGCTGGGCGAGCTACGAGTCCAAGCTGACCGACGCGCAAGCAGTACTGGCAAGCGCCACTGCCACGCAGGCGGAGGTGGACGCTGCACTGGAAGCATTGCAGGCGGCTTATCGGGCATTGGTTCCAAAGAGCGGTCTGGCAAGCATTACGCCATCGGCTGGTGAAATTCACCCCAATGTGACGGCGAGCGTGTACGAATACAGTCTTAACGTGGAGTACAATGTCTCCGAGCTTCAACTGACATTGGCAGCTGCTCATCCGGGCGCAGCCATTACGGTTAACGGCCAGGCTGCCGGGACCGGGCAAGCAAGTGCTGCGGTGACACTGAATGTAGGCGATAATACCGTAACCATCGTAGTTCTGGAAAAGGACGGCAGCGAAAAAACGTACACGGTTACCGTGAGACGGCAATCCGCGCCTTTTGTACCTAGTGAGCCTTCGCAGACGCCTTATGTCCCTTCTAATACACCTGCACCGGCCCTACCGGTAATAGAGAGAATAACAGTAGATGTTGAGGCCATTGGCTATGGAATTGTTGCAAAAACAGAGATTGAAAGAACAACGAATAACGATGGCAGCAAAAGCGATAAAGTGACATTTACAACTGCCAAAGCACTTGAAGCGGTTGAAAAGACCTTGGCAGCCCATTCGCCAAGCGTGCGTATTCTCATACCGGACAAACAGGACATTGTAAAAGATGTCCGGGTGGAGCTGCCGGATGCGGCAGTGAAGGCCGTACAAGACGCAGGTCTAAACCTGGAAATCTATACGGACAACGGAATGATTACTATTCCGAATGCTTCGCTTAGCGGCCTGAACCCGAATCTGTATTTCCACCTCATTCCTGTCAAACAGGAAAGCGAGCGCAAGCTGGTAGAGGAACGCGCCAGAACGGAGCAGATTGTCCGCAAGGCACTGAACAATGGCAACGTCTATGTGGTAGATCGTCCAATAACGATTGAAACCAATATGACAAGCCGCCCGGTAACAATCACCCTGCCGCTCGACAGCAGTCATGTACCGGCAGAGGCAAGCGCAAAAGCAGCTTATCTGTCGAAGCTGGCCGTGTTCATTGAGCACAGCGACGGAGAACGGGAATTGGTGAAGCCCGCAATTGTAGCATATGGTGACAACAAGCTGGGATTGTCCTTCACCATCGGGAAGTTCAGCACCTTCACTATTCTTAATCTGGACAACGGAGCTGCCGGAAGCCATAGCGCTTATATGGTCGGTATGCCGGACGGAACGTTTAAGCCGGAGAACGCGCTGACCAGAGCGCAGGTAGCCATGATTCTATACCGGGTGCTGGCGCTGCAAGGTGCAAACGCAGCCCAATATTCGGATGTCTCAGGCAGCCACTGGGCAGCAGAAGCTATCCGTCAGGTCACAGGTGCCGGACTGATGAAGGGCATGACAGACGGAAGCTTCAGACCGGAGCAGAGCATTACCAGAGCGGAAATGGCAGTCATCATTGCGCGCTGGAAAGCACTCTCAGGTACAGGAGAACACAGCTATAACGACGCTCTTGGTCATTGGGCGGAGAAGGCAATCGGCCAAACGAAAGAGGCCGGTTATATGGAAGGGATGCTGAATGGCAGCTTCCAGCCGGACAAGGCTTTGACCCGTGCCGAGGGAGTTACTGTGTTCAACCGGATTCTGGAAAGAGGACCGCTGTACGGTGAGACCGTGCCAGTATGGTCCGACGTGCCGATGATCCACTGGGCGTTCCATCAGATTGAGGAAGCTTCTCGGGATCACAGCTATACAAGCCGGCCGGAAGACGGCGAGATGATTATCAAGCAGTAGGTATACAGTAGTAGGCTTACAAAGGAAGGGCTGTCCAAGTCATGAGAATGACGAGGGCGGCCCTTCCTTGTTTGTATTTCTATCACAGATAACGAAATGCATCAAATGACCGTGCCTGTTAGCCCAACTGCAACATATATTCATAAGCCGTGATGCCGAAGACACTTTTGAAATGACGGTTCAGATGGGTCAGGTCTGTGAAGCCGTAGTCTGCTACAGCGGAATAGATGTCCCTGTTCTTCTCGATGAATTGCTTGGCGTGTTCGACCTTGCAGTTCAGGAAGAATTGATAGGGTGAGGTTCCGGTATGGGCTTTGAACTCGCGGATGAACTGGTATTTGGATAGGTTGAACTCCCGTGCGAGGTCGTCGAGCTTCAGTACCTGGTCCAGGCTGCAGTACATCATTTCTTTGGCTTTGTTGACAAAAGCATTGTTAATCCGCCGCGGCGTCTGTATTTCCGTATGGGACAAGCGGTTGACCAGCCGGATAAGCAGCTCGCTGCTAAGTGACTCGTCGGCCCCGCTCTGGACAGCGTGACTGAGGTTACAGATGCAATGTGCCAGCTCCCTGTCATAGACGATCGGAGTGGTGAAGCGCAGTTCCTGTTGGCCCAGAAGCTCTGCCATCAGGTCAGGCTTGATATACAGCATGACGTAGTCAATGCCTGTCCGGTCATAAGAGCTGCCGTCATGAATCTGCTCCGGGTTGAACAGCATAACCCCATTCCTGTGGGAAGCCTGGAAGCTGCCGTCCAGTGTATATTGCTGAATGCCGCGCAGGGTAACGCCGACGGCGTATTCTTCGTGGCAATGCTTTTTGTAGGTGAAATCCGTCATGCTGGCCGATAAGGCGAGGATCTCTGCTGACTTTTTATAATTGAATTGCTCCACTTGAATCACCGCCGCTCTATATAATACCGGATACCATTACAGCAGAGTATACTAGAAACAGAGCCATCATACTATTCATCACCCGCTGATGCCGCTGCAGAAAGCTCTTGAATATGGAGCCGAATACAACCCAGGCGGTAAAGGCCAGGAAACCGATCACAGTAATAACTATGACGAAAAGGAAGGCTGCTGCGGGTGAGCTATAATAGGGCATAACATAACTTGGGATCACAGTCAGCGTGAACAGCAGCACCTTCGGGTTGGCGAATTGCATCAGCAGCCCGGAGAGGAAGCCGGAGGCCGGTCGGCCCACGGCTTCAGAACGGCCCATCCTGTACACCTGATAAGCAAGGTAGAGCATATACAGGCTGCCGATGATCTGCATGACGCCGAGAAGCTGCGGGAGAATGCCCGCCAGCAGGCGGTTCAGCAGCGCGGATGCGGCAAGAAGCAGTCCGAACGCGAGTGTGGCTCCGCCGACGTATCCCATTGTTTTTCTGGCCCCATAGTGCTGCACAGAGGAGAGGATTACAATATTGGTCGGGCCGGGTGTGAAGGTAACCACAACACAATAGATGATAAAAGAAAGGATATTCATGATGACCTCCGGTGTAAGTAGTTCCATGAATATACACCGGGACCGGGAATGGCTATAGTACATTATTGCAGCTCGCTATTCCATTAGCCGAGAGCACTCCATATTGTCAATATCCCCATCACCATGACGAATGACCCCATCCATAAGGCCACTGCCCCTCTGAAGCGCATGGAGCTGATGTAGGCGTCACTGGGTTCACTATCTCCTTTCGTTTTCCAGCCCTCACTCATCTGCCAGGTGAAGGTAGGGTGTCTGCGCACATATAAGGCAAATAAGTTGATTGCAATTCCAAATAGCAAGAAGAAGATTCCTGCAAAAGTTCCGATGATAACCAGCTCCTTAGTAAGTTTCAAATGTTTAGCCGTTAGTATCTAATACGTTACTTGGGTTAGGGGAGGTTTCACAACGTGAACATCAACCAGCTTTTTTTTCATATCCATTACTGCAATTTCAGAAGATTCAAGGATACCCGGATCTATTCGAACAGAATCTCCCGGACTCTTGAGCATCATGAACTGATCCTCGTCACGGGGGGACGGGGCAGTGTGACGGTGGATCATAAGAAGCTTCAGTTCAGGGCAGGGATGCTGTTCTACATCCGCCCGGGTGTATTTCATTCGATAGAGTTCGAGCTGGAGGAACCGCTCTGCTTCCTGGCTGTACATTTCAGTTATGCGCAGGTACTTCTGATGGAGGGGCAGTGGACTCTGGGAGAACAGCCGGAGCCGCTCCCGCTGCATACTGCACAGGATCTGAAGGATTATTATCAGATTGAAGAGATCTTCAGCAAACTGGTTGAGGTCTGGAATGCCAAGCTGCCGGGTTATGAATTTGCCGCGAAGACAGCACTGCAGCAGCTCCTGATTGCCATTTACCAGAACAACAAGCGGCATAACCAGAATTACTCCACCTCCCTGAAGGTAGAGAAGATCATCGGTTACATGCAGGAGCATGTCTGCTCCACAGTCACCTTGCCGGAGCTGGCCGGGCTGGTACAGCTGTCGCCTGCATATTTGTCCAGAGCGTTCAAGGAAATTACCGGCTACTCCCCTATAGAGTTCTTCAGCAGAATCAAAATGGACAAGGCCAAGGAGCTGATCCTCGAAGGCAGCGGCAAAAAAGTGAAAGAGATCGCCGGGGAGCTTGGGTACACCGATGAATTCTACTTCAGCCGGATCTTCAAACGGATGGAAGGCATCAGCCCTTCCGAATTCAACAGCAAAAATGTCCATGGAGTTTAAGATAATGCATGGTATGAGGGAATTTCGGCTGTTAAAATGAGGATGTTATTGTGAGGTGCGCACACACAATAGTGGATTCATAACAGAAGGAAGGCTTATGGTTATGCCGGTATGGAGAAGAAATCTGATCGTATGCTGGTTCGGCATGTTCGTGACGGGCGTGGGAATGAGCCAGATTGCTCCGGTACTGCCCTTATATATCCAGCAGCTGGGAGTAGGGGATGCGGGCTCCGTTGCGCGGCTGTCCGGGTTTGCTTTTGGCATCACCTATATCTTATCCGCTATCTTCTCACCTATCTGGGGACTGGCTGCCGACAAGGTGGGGCGTAAGCCGATGCTGCTGCGGGCGAGTCTCGGAATGGCGGTGATCATCGGCTGCATGGGATTGGCGCATCATGTGTATGTCCTAATCGTACTGCGTCTGCTGCAGGGGGCAATCACAGGTTACGGCACCGCCTGCACGACACTTATTGCCACACAGACCGATAAGGAGCAAGCGGGGTATGCACTGGGCACCTTGTCCACGGCGAATATTGCCGGTTCCCTGCTGGGTCCGACCATCGGCGGCTTTACCGCTGAGAATCTGGGTGTGCAGAACACTTTTTTTGTGACCGGCGCCCTAATGCTGATGGTCTTTGCCCTGACACTAGCCTTCGTGAAAGAATCCTTCACCCGTGAGCATTCAAAGTCGCAACGTATGAAGGAAGTATGGGCCAGTGTTCCGCAGAAAAGCCTGACGCTTACCTTGTTCGTAACGTTCTTCGTCTTGACGGTAGCCCTCTACTCAATAGAGCCGATCATGACGGTCTATGTAACCGAGCTGTCCCGGACTGCCAGTCATGTGGCGCTGATCGCCGGACTTACCTTCTCGGCTTCCGGGCTGGCCAATATAATAGCTGCACCAAGGCTCGGCCGGCTCTCGGACCGGATCGGGGCCTATAAGGTGATCCTGTTCGCCCTGATCGCAGCCGGACTGATTTTTATCCCGCAAGCCTATGTCCGGAGTCCCTGGGAGCTGATGGGTCTGCGTTTTTTGCTGGGCTTGGCGGCAGGGGGGCTGGTTCCCTCGGTATCGATCCTGGTCAAAAAGATCACCCCGGCGGAACTGACCGGCAGAGTGTTCGGCCTCCATATGTCGGCAGGCTATCTGGGTGTCTTCGGCGGTTCTGTACTCGGCGGACAAGTGGCTGCGGCATTCGGCATACGGGTTGTATTTATAGTTACTGGCGGTTTGCTGCTGATTAACGCGATCTGGGTGTATTTCAAAGTCTACCGGAAGCTGAATGCAATCAGACTGCCAGCAGGGGAGTAAAATTATAGAATAACAGGAGTGAAGAAGATGGAAGACTTACAGGAAACCGCGGCATTAACCCTTGAAACAGCCAAAACGGCACTAGTCGTGATTGACCTGCAGAACGGCATCGCAGGAGGCGGTCTTCAGGCCGCCCCTCATACGGCTGCTCAGGTCATAGAGAATGCGGTAAAGCTAGTGGATGCTTTTACACAGAAAGGGGCATTTGTGGTGCTGGTCAAGGTATCGAGCCTGGATGGGAAGGATATGGTCAGACCTGTGACTGATTCCGGGACGCCACATGTGAACTATCCGGAAGGCTGGGATCACATTGTACCGGCCATTGCAGAATTCAAGCATACGTACACGATTACGAAACGGCAATGGGGAGCTTTTTACGGCACGGATCTTGACCTGCAACTGCGCCGCCGTGGCATTCAGAGCATCGTGCTCTGCGGCATCTCCACCAACATTGGCGTGGATACTACAGCCAGAGAAGCCTATCAGCATGGCTATCAGCAAGTATTCGCAGAGGACGCAATGACCGCAAGTACCCGGGAAGAGCATGATTATGTCTGCCGGACGATCTTCCCGAGAATAGGCCGTATCCGGACAAGTGAAGAAATTACAGCAGGTTTGAACTAAGCACAAGGTACCGCTTCCACATGGAGCCGGGCCAGGCAGTATTCAGGATGAACTCTTGATCTGCCTGCCCGGCTCTTATGTATTCCGGCCGGTTTCCAGCATAAGTGCTGTCAGCTCACAGGATTTCGCCAGCAAATCAACGGCTTCATACGGTCTGGAGCAGCCGGAAAGAGGATTTTCAATGACAGGCAGCCACTCCTGCATACGGGTCTCGACTGCCATTAGCGGAATGTCGAAAACAAACAGCCGGGAAGCTGCAGCGGTGTCATCCAAATAGAGCACAGCCCTTACTTCAGGCAGGAGCAGAATGAATTTCAAGGTAATCGTATATTCAAGCATCAGGCGCAGTATGCAATAAGCCTCGTGGCAGAAACCTGAATTCAGCAGCAGGCTTTCTGCCAGCAATGACGTATGGAATTTGGTCAGCAGCTCAAGCGAAACCTGAGACCCTATAGTCTGCGGAAAAGGGTATTCGATCAGCTGTGCACCCATGAATCCGGCCAGAGCCTCATACGTATCCCATAAGTCCTGGTAGTGATTCTTTGGATCAGCCCCGTCATCCTCGTTGTACATCGTCTATTCACCTCTTTTACAATAGTTAGCCCTGATTCCGCCCTATTTCAGAACCACTGAAACGCCTTCCATGTCAAACGCTTTATTTGTGGTCTGAATGTAACGCATTCCGGCGGTTTGAGGTAAGATTAACAGGAGTACAGGAGGTATGCAGCAAGCATGGGAAGGTGGAATTATGGCGAATATCAAAGATATTGCGAAGCTGGCCGGAGTCTCGGTCACAACGGTGTCCCGTGTTCTTAACGGCCATCCTTATGTAAGCAAGGCTAAGAGGGAAGCCGTTCTGCAGGCCATGGAGACGGCTGATTATGAACGTAATATTAATGCAGTACATCTAAGCAGGGGCAGGACGAATCTGATAGGGGTGGTCGTTCCCTATATCACGCGGCCGTATTTCGGGATGGTCGTGGAAGGAATAGCGGATGAGGCTATCAAGGATAATTATAAGCTGGTGCTGATTCAGTCCAACTATGAAGCAGAGCGGGAGCTGGATGCACTGATGATGCTGAAGCTGAAGCAAATTGATGCGCTGATTATCTGTTCGCGGACCTGCAGCTGGGAGATTGTTGACGAGTATGTGCAGTATGGACCTATAATTGTCCTGGAGGACGGCAGGGGACATCAGGTGTCCTCCATATTTATGGATCATTATCAGAGCTTTACCCGTGCGCTTACCTATTTGCGGGGCAAAGGTCATTATAAGATCGGCTATTGCCTGGCCAGACAGTCCAGTCCTAACAGCAATTTAAGGGAGGCGGCCTACCGGGACTTCTATATGAACCGGAATGAAGCCTATAACCATGACTATATGTTCTATGATTGTGTGCAGCTGGAAGACGGGGAATGGATTATGCAGCGGATTCTGAAGATGGACGACCCTCCCACTGCACTGCTGGTTACCAGTGATCAGGTGGCGGCGGGAATTCTGTCCTTTTGCCGGGAGAATGGGCTTGAGGTGCCGGGTCAGCTTGCCATTGTAGGGTTCGACAATCAGCCGATCGCCAGAATGATGCATATCACGACCTTCGAGATCCCGCTGGTGGAGATCGGACGGAGGGCTTTGCTGCAGGCGGTGGACGGAAGCCAGGCCCATGAAGAGATTCATTTGAACCTGATTGAGCGGCAGACCGTATGAGTGAAGGCTAGAGCTTGCCCAAGCCTTTGTCAATTCATCAATGTGAAGTATAATTATCCAATTGGATTAATGAATAGCAATACTGCTGAAGGAGAGTCCTTTGTGTTCAAAATAATGCTAATCGAAGATGATATCACTCTGTTCGGGGAGATTAAGGAGAGGCTTGCCCAATGGTCCTATGAGGTTTACGGGATTACAAATTTCGGTAAGGTACTGCAGGAGTTCTCGGAGGTGAAGCCCGACCTGGTGGTGATTGATATCCAGCTGCCGCAGTTCGACGGGTTCCACTGGTGCCGGATTCTGCGCAGCCACTCCAAGGTGCCGATTATTTTCCTCTCCTCCCGGGACCATCCGAGCGATATGGTGATGTCGATGCAGCTTGGGGCCGATGATTTCATTCAGAAGCCGTTCCACTTCGAGGTGCTGATTGCCAAGATTCAGGCCATCCTCCGCCGGGTCTATAATTACAGCAAGGAAGGCACGGAGCTGAAGACCTGGCGCGGAGCGGCGATTGAGTTCGTGAAGAATACGGTTACGGGGAGCGGGGGAGCGGCGCTGCTCACGAAGAATGAGATGCTGATTCTCAAAATCCTGCTGGAGCGCAAAAACAGCATTGTGGAGCGTGAGGAGATTATCACCAGCCTGTGGGACAACGAGCATTTTGTCAGCGATAATACGCTGACTGTGAACGTGAACCGGCTGCGCAAGAAGCTGGAGCCGCTCGGTCTGGATGCCTACATAGAGACTAAGGTGGGGCAAGGGTATATGGCGACTGAAGAGGCGGAAGAATGATAAGGAAATACATCACCGAGAAGCGGAGCTGGCTGCTCCTGCTGGCCGTCCTCCAGCTGATTATTATATTCGTGGCCTATATTGATTCTGCAATCCCGCTGCTGCCGGTCCTGTACATTGTGCTGTTGAATACGATGCTCTGTCTGGCCTTCGTCTACCTGCGGTATTCCCGGGAGACCCGGTTCTACAGGAGCCTTGCCTCCTGGGATCAGATCTATGAGCTGCAGGCGGTCCTCGATCCGGGTAGTCCGATGGAGCGGCTGGTCCATGAGGCGGTCAGCGCCCAGACGGACCGTTACAAGCGCGAATCCTCCGTGAATGTCGGGCTGCTGGAATCGGAGAAGGACGAACTGCTGGCCTGGATACATGAGGTCAAGACCCCGCTGACAGCCATGCAGCTCATGATAGAACGCCTGCCGGATGAGACCCTGCAAAGACAGATGATGTACGAATGGCTGCGCATCCACCATCTGCTTGACCAGCAGCTGCATCAGAAGCGGATTCCCTTCATCCGCAATGATCTGTTCATTGAGAAGGTCGGTCTTGCTCCTATTCTTAATAAGGAGATCCGGGCACTGAAATCCTGGTGTATCTCCAAACGCATCGGCTTCGATGTGGAGCTTGAAGCTGAAACGGTACTTACAGACGGCAAATGGCTGGCCTTCATGCTTCGGCAGCTCCTGACCAATGCTGTGAAATACAGCGAAGCCTCCGATATCGTCATTCGGAGCCGTGAAGAGGGCGGCCATGTTGTGCTTGTCATTGAGGACAGCGGCCAGGGGATGGACCCCAGGGATCTGCCGCGCATCTACGATAAGGGCTTCACCTCATCGCGCTTCCGCCAGGAGGGGGCAGCTACCGGCATGGGGCTGTACCTGACCCGGCAGGTTGCGGAACCGCTGCAGATCAGACTTCACGCTGCTTCCGTGCTTGGGCAGGGGAGTGTATTTACGCTGACTTTTCCAAGGGAAAATGACTTTCAGCGCCTAACAGGTATGTGACAATAGTGTCACATGCCTGTTCCATTTGTTCGGCGAAGCGCAGGAAAATGATCCTCCACGAGCTTATGATAGAGCTATAGAAAAGGAGTGGGGAACAGATGCTTATCATGCAGGCTAACAAAATCTATAAAACCTATGGCAACAAATTCAATAAACAGGAAGTTCTGAGGGGCATTGATCTTCAGGTCGACAAGGGCGAGTTCGTAGGAATCATGGGTCCGTCCGGGTCCGGCAAAACGACGCTGCTGAACGTTCTCTCCTCGATTGACCGGGTAAGCAAGGGCACGATAGAAATTGAGGGCAAGGAATTCACCGGGATGAAGGAGAAGCAGCTCGCCGAGTTCCGCAAGCATCATCTCGGGTTCATTTTTCAGGATTATAATCTGCTCGATACCTTGACGGTCAAGGAGAATATCATGCTGCCGCTGTCGATTACAGGCATGTCCAAGAAGGAGGCGCATCAGAAATTCGACCAGGTAGCAGGCGAGCTGGGAATCTATGAGCTGAAGGACAAATATCCGGCGGAGATCTCCGGCGGGCAGAAGCAGCGTACGTCTGCGGCGCGGGCGTTCGTGCATGATCCGAGCATTATTTTTGCCGATGAGCCTACAGGAGCCTTGGATTCCAAATCTGCCTCCGATCTGCTGAACAAGCTGGCCGCCATGAACAGCAAGCGTGAAGCTACCATTGTCATGGTTACGCATGATGCTGTTGCCGCAAGCTACTGCAGCCGCGTGGTCTTCATCCGGGACGGGCAAATCTATACCCAGCTGAACAAGGGGGAGGAGTCGCGGCAATCCTTCTTTAATGATATTATCAGCACCCAGGGCGTACTTGGTGGTGTCACGCAATGAGTCTGAATTACATTATCCTCCGGAACCTCAAAAAGAACATCAAGAACTATTATCTCTACGTGTTCGCGCTTATTTTCAGTGTGGCCCTGTACTTCTCCTTCGTGACGCTGCAGTTCGACCCGGCCATGCAGGAGGTCAGCGGTTCGATCAAAGGCGGGGCTGCCATCGGCGCATCCTCTGTCCTGCTGGTTGCGATTGTGGCCATCTTCCTGCTCTATGCGAACACCATCTTCATCAAGCGCCGCAGCAAGGAGATCGGGTTGTTCCAGCTGATCGGGCTGACCAAGAGCAGAATCTTCGTGCTGCTGAGCGCCGAGAATCTGATTCTATATTTCGGATCGATGTTCGCGGGGATCGGTGCAGGGTTCGTGATGTCACGGCTGATCCTGATGATTCTGTTCAAAATCCTGGAGGTCGATCAGGTCGCTGCGCTGCGCTTCTCCCCCGAGGCCCTGCAGCGGACAGTGCTGGTTTTTGCCGCCGTGTATATGCTGATTATGATCATGAATTACACCTTCATCCGGGCCCAGAGCATTCTGTCGCTGTTCAAGGCTACGGCCACTTCCCAGACGCGTATTCAGAGAATGTCTCTGTGGGAGGTTGTGATGGGCGTGCTCGGAATCGGAAGTATCATCGGAGGATATTATATCTCCGGGGAGCTGTTCAGCGGCAAATTCACGGGCATGAACGGATTGATGTTTGCGATGATCGCCATCCTCGCCCTGGTGATTATCGGAACCTATCTGTTCTACAAAGGCTCAGTCAGCTTCCTCTTCAATCTCATCCGCCGCAGCAAAAAGGGTTACCTGTCCATTCGGGAGGTATTATCGCTCTCTTCCATTATGTTCCGGATGAAATCGAATGCCCTGCTGCTGACGGTCATCACCACGGTATCCGCGCTGGCGATCGGTTTGCTCTCTCTGAGCTATATCTCTTATTATTCGGTGGAGTCCTCCGCGCGCGAGAGCTCGCCGCATGATTACGGCTTCCTTCAGAAGGCCGATGAGGCAGGAGTCCGGGAGGGGCTGGATCAGGCCGGCATAGGTTATACCACTCTGGAGATTCCAACGGTGCAGGTAGAGGTGGATCTTAAGGAGGTCATGGATACTAAAAATTTCCCCAACAATGACACCAGTCTATTGGCTACCGTGATCAGTGAGAGCAGTCTGGAAAACATTGATTTGCAGCGGGGCGAGGTACGGATTATAGGGTACACGACTACGAAACAAACCATGCTTAAGCTGAAGGATAAGGGGGAACTCGACTTCTCTACCAAGAATGGTGTTATTAAGCAGCAACTTGTGGGTTTATCAGAGGAGGCGGTGCTGCCGTACTATTTTGGCGGAGGGATTCTGGGGGTGTTCGTGGTGGATGATTCTGTCTTCCAGGAATTGCTCCAGCATAAAGACCCGGATGAGCAGAAAAGAGTGAGTGGTGCAGGAATCTATTACGGTATAAATCTTAGCTCATCCTCACAGGCTAAGCAGGCGTACGAAATTTATAAGCAGCAAAAGCCGGAGCTGCAAAGCTTCTCGCAATATGAATTTGAGTTCAACCAGCGGACCAATATGGGCCTCATTATGTTCATTGTCGGCTTCCTGGGCCTGACGTTCCTGATTACCTCTGGCTGTATTCTCTACTTCAAGCAGATGGATGAGAGCGAGGAGGAGCGGGAAGGATATACGATCCTGCGCAAGCTGGGCTTCACCCAAGGGGATCTCCTGAGCGGCATCCGGTTCAAGCAGCTGTTCAATTTCGGTATTCCGCTGATTGTCGGCCTGTGTCACAGTTATTTTGCGGTAAAATCCGGTTGGTTCTTCTTCGGGACCGAGATGTTGACCCCGATGTTCGTAGTGATGGGGCTGTACACCGTGCTGTATTCAATCTTCGGCCTCCTGTCCGTCCTGTATTACAAGCGGGTAATCCGGGAATCCCTGTAATTATATGTAATGTTGAGGATAGCCTTGGGGCTGTCCTTTTCTTTTTGCGTGTATGTAATTATATTGTTGCAAGTTCATAAGGGTTCAGCTCTTGCCTTACGCAAAACAGGCAGCGATAATGGTATAATAAGACCGAAACGGAGCAGACCAAATGTTATCGCCCGGCAACAGGGCTTTCCGTAGAAGAGATTCAGAAGTTAAAGCCGTTACAGTAAAAGTAGCAGAGCTATCAGATTATAGACAGAAGAGGTGGGGGCGTGTCAGTTACAGTTGGGGAGATTAGGTCGATTAACCGTTATCCGGTGAAATCCTTTGCGGGGGAGGCGCTGGAGGCCTGTAAGGTTGTATCTTACGGAGTGGAGGGGGACCGGTATTGTTCCTTTTATGATATGACCAAAAAAGACTGGTCCCAGTATATCACTGCCCGGAAGATTCCCAAGATGATGTCCTATAAGGCGGAATATGTGGGGGAAGATATCCGTGTGACGGCTGCGGATGGCCGGGTGTTCGGCTGGGATCAGGAGCTGCTGGATGAAATTCAAAGTCTGACTTCCACCGAAATTACGATGTCTGCGTTCAAGGCACCACACCCGGAGGAGAAGCACCCGGAGCTGTTATCGGTAGATGGGGCTAGTATTCTGCTGGTGACTGATAAAAGCCTGAAGAAGCTGGAAGCCCTATGGGGCAAGCCGGTCGATCAGCGCCGCTTCCGGGGTAACTTCCTCGTGGAAGTGAGTGAGGACTCGCTCGGGGAGGAAGAGTGGCTCGGCCGCCGTCTGTCGATTGGCAGTACGGTGCTGCAAGTGGATAGCTATTGTGAGCGCTGCGTGATGATTACCACGAACCCGGATACCCTCGAACGGGACAGTTCCCTGTTGAAGCAAGTCTACAAAGAGCTGAAGCAGCAGTTCGGCGTCTATGCTTCTGTCGTTACTCCGGGAGAGGTGCGGCTCTGTGATCAGGTTGTGATGCTGGATAACTAAGTTGGACTGAGGTGAACGAAATGCTGGAGTTGTCCATGGAACATGCGGATGAGCTGGTGAAGGTGACACATGCGCTCTCTACGGAGCTAAGACTCCGAATGCTGGCGCTGCTTAACAGCCGGAGAATGAATGTGGCGGAGCTGGCGGAGGCGCTGGAGATTCCGGTATCCACGGCAGCTTCCAATGTGAAGGTGCTGGAGCAGGCAGGGTTGATTGAGACGGAGCTGCTGCCCGCTTCACGCGGGGCGATGAAGGTATGCAGCCGGATTTATGATGATATCAAGATCACGATCAATGCTCCGCAGCGCCGCCTGCAAGCCGATCAAGGTGAATATTGCTATGAGATATCTATGCCGATCGGCAATTTCACAGCCTGTGAAGTGGCACCTACCTGCGGGATGGTCAGTGAGAACGGTCCGATTATTACGGAGGATTCACCGGCGGGATTTTTTCATCCGGACAGGGTACAAGCCCAACTGCTCTGGCTGCGCAAAGGTTATCTGGAATACCGCTATCCGCTGGAGATCCCGCAAGGGGCGGAGCTTCACCGGATTCAGTTCTCCATGGAGATCTGCTCGGAAGCACCGAATTACGAGAATGACTGGCCTTCGGATATCACACTGTGGATTAACCAGGTAGAGGTAGGGACTTGGACCTCGCCCGGTGACTTCGGTGGCAGACGCGGGAAGCTGAATCCCTCGTGGTGGATCGATACGGGAACCCAGTTCGGCGCACTCAAGATCTGGAGCGTAGACAATACACGAAGCACCATTGACCATCAGGAGCTATCTGCTGTTAATCTGGAGCAATTAAAGCTCACCGGCCAGAACCACGTGGATCTGCGGCTGGGGGTCAAGGAGGATGCCAGATACAAGGGCGGCATGAACCTGTTCGGCAAAAAGTTCGGCGATTATGAGCAGGATCTGGTGATGAAGATTTTTTATAGCATTGAGCCTTAGACGATTATTAAACTGAACTAAGTATTTTATTTGCGGAGAAGAACCTGCCGCTTACGGCGAAGGTTCTTTTTTGCGTCACCATTGACATTTCAGCAGATTCTGCAATAATTAGTACATATTTATTGTATTAAAACAAAATTATTGTTTATAAGGAGTGTGCGTATAACCATGACAACCCGGCACTATATCAAGGATTATCCGCGGCCGCAGTTCGTCCGTGACGACTGGCAGAGCCTGAACGGGGAATGGGATTTCCGGTATGACAATGACAACGCTGGGGAGCGGGAGAGATGGCATGAGGAGCTGCACGGCGATCTGAAGATTCAGGTTCCGTTCACGTATGAGACGGTGGCGAGTGGAATCGGCGAGACCACGTTCCATCCGTATGTATGGTATGAGCGGGAGGTACAACTACCTGATTGCTTGGGCAACAAGCGGGTGCTGCTGAATTTCCAGGCGGTGGATTACATCGCGAAGGTGTGGGTGAACGGCAGCTATGCCGGGGGACACCAAGGCGGGTACGCGGCTTTTACACTGGATATTACCGATTATCTCAACACGGGAGCCGGAGCAGTGAACCGTCTGACCGTCAAGGCTGAGGATAGCCAGAGCTGTACACAACCACGGGGCAAGCAGCGCTGGGTGGATGAGAATTTCGAGTGCTTCTATGTGCAGACCACGGGAATATGGCAGAGTGTGTGGCTGGAGTATGTATCCCCTTCGTACCTGAGGTCTGTCAAAATCACCCCGGATCTCGATAACCGCTCGGTCCGTTTCGAATACAATACCCATGGGGCGAGCCCTGATCTCCGGCTGGAGACGCGGATCAGCACCGGGGAGAAGACCTTCAAGCAGGTCTCGCTGCAGGCAGACCGGGCCTCGCTACAGCTGGATGTAGAGCTGACGCATGAAGCAAACGGGCCGTGGAAGCTCCAGTCCTGGTCGCCTGCCGCACCGGTACTGTACGAGGTGGAGTTCATTCTGTACCAGGCGGAGCAGGTAATAGACAGGGTCTACTCCTACTTCGGACTCCGCAAAATCTCCATCGAACAGGGCAAGGTGCTGCTCAATAACACGCCAGTGTATCAGAAGCTGATTCTGGATCAGGGCTATTGGCCGGACAGCCATCTGACCCCGCCTTCGGAGGAGGCGCTGATTGCTGACATTGACGCAATTCTCGCAATGGGCTACAACGGGGTCCGCAAGCATATGAAGATTGAGGATGCTCGCTTCCTGTACTGGTGTGATGTGAAGGGGCTGCTGGTCTGGTCGGAGATGGCGGCCACCTATGAGTTCAATGATGAGGCAGTGGAGCAGTTCACGAAGGAGTGGACAGAGATTGTCCGGCAGCAATATAATCATCCCTCGGTGATTACCTGGGTGCCTTTTAATGAATCCTGGGGTATCCCGCAGGTCTATACGAATAAGCGCCAGCAGCAGTTCACTGAGGGCATCTATCACCTGACCAAAGCGATGGACCCGGATCGTCCGGTAATCGTCAACGACGGCTGGGAGCATACCATCAGCGATATTATTACCCTGCATGACTATGAAGAGAGCGGCGCTGCGTTGCTGGAGCGTTATGCAGACGCCGATAGTGTGCTTGGCGGCAGCTCATCATTCAATAACTGGAAATACGCGATGGCTAAGGGCTACGAATACCGGGGTCAGCCTGTCATGGTCAGTGAATTCGGGGGCATTGCCTTCAACACTGGCGAGGGATGGGGCTATGGGGAGCAGGTGGGCAGTACCGAGGCGTTCATTGAACGTTTCCGCAACATCACTCAGGCGATTAAGGATACCCCGTACATCTGCGGTTATTGCTATACCCAAGTTACGGATGTACAGCAGGAAGTGAATGGACTATTGGCGGCGGACCGGACACCGAAGATTCCACTGGAAGAGATTCGTAAGATCAACCGGTAGCCGAGCGAATAATCGTAACATTGTAGCCTAAATAGCGGTGAATTATCGGTTCAATGACAATGAAATGCCCTTTAGAATCTTTGGTGAAAGCACTTACATCCATTCGGGTGCGTTCAACAGGCTTCACCAATGACGATTAAGAGGAGGGCTTACGTGTTCAAAAAATTGTTCATCTCGCTGTCCGCTTCCCTGTGTCTGCTGCTGATTGTTGCCGCTGTTCCGGCCATGGCCGCAAATGGTCCCGTGGTGTGGGGGACTTCGTCCACCATCACTGACATTAACACGTTCACCGATGCGGGTCCCGATGCCCGCGGAATCAGGCCCGGAACCTTCGGCGCCGAATATGCGCGGATGATCAAGCTGGCGAACGGGGACTGGCTGGCGGTCACCGCCATCTACGACAACAACGGCTATACCAAGGTGTCTTGGGGCGGTACCCGGCTCCAGGTCTTCCGCAGCACAGACAATTGCCGCACCTGGTCGCTGATGTCCACGCTTTGGGAGGATGGCCGTGACCTGGACAACGGGCAGTTCGTGCAGCTCACGAACGGTGATATTTTGCTGGCGATGCGGTCTGTCCGCTGGCAGGAATCGTACAAGCTCAGAGTGTATAAAAGCGTGAACGGAGGCGCGAACTGGAGCTTCCTCAGCACCATCGACGAGAACAATGGCGCTCCCGGCGCGCTTGGGAATCCCGACAAAGGCGTGTACGAGCCGCATATGCAGCTCCTGAATGACGGCTCGGTCGCCGTGATGTATGCAAGCGAGAAGCATGTGACGGAGAATCCGTCGTACAGCCAGATCATCTCCCAGAAGATCTCCACCAACGGGGGAGCCAGCTGGGGGAATGAGATTTATGTAGCCTGGGACCCGTCCAATTCAGGCGCGCGTCCGGGGATGCCGGTCTGGACCAAGATGGCAAACGGGCAGTATATTGTGACTTTTGAGGTGTGCGGGACGCAGAACTGCAGAATTTTCACCAAAAAAAGTGCTGACGGCAAAACCTGGTCCAGCGGCATCGGCACCCAGGTCTCCACTAACCAGCAGGGCGGGCCTTATATCCTGTCTCTGGCGGATGGGCGTCTGCTGCTCAGCTCCAACTCCAATGTGCTGTCCCTAAGCAACGATTACGGGAACACCTGGGTGGACAATGATATTCCGGCCTTTGGAAATTCATGGTGGACGGCGATGTATCAGACGGGCGGGAATGAGATCGCCTTCGTGGATTCGGTCGACCGGAGCGTCGGCGGGCATAATGTTCAGGTTCGGTTCGGGACGCTCAGCGGCGCGTACAGCAATGATTTCTCGGCGAATGACAACGGCTGGGCCCGTTATGGCGGATCGTGGGCGGTGAGCGGGGGCGCCTATAACCTGAATTCAGTGAATGCCGACAAATCGCTGCTCACCCCGTATCCTTCCAGAATGAACTACACACTGGAGGGCGACATCCGGTTGAATAATGCGGGCCAGGGCAGTCTTCTCTTCAATGTAACCGGTCCGGGAACCGGGGCTGATCTGCAAAAGGGTTACGCAGCAGGTATTGACTCTGCCGGTGAGGTCTGGCTTGGACGGTTCAATAATAACTGGACCTCTCTCCAGAGTGTAAATACCCCTATTGCCGTGAACACCTGGTATCACATGAAGGTTGTGGTCAATAACGGTAACATCAAGGTATATGTCGGAGATATGACCGTGCCTAAGATTGACCGCAATGAAGCTGTATACACTTCAGGCACGGTCGGGGTACGCGGCGGCTTCGGCAACAGCGTCAGCTTTGACAATTTTACAGTGGATTGACTGGAATTTCACGGGGGCCTCTCAAGAGGTCCCTTTTTGCGTGCGCAGCCTGTTCTCTATCTGTCGATTCTCTACCCTCCGTAAGATCGTCTACCTGCCTGCGAATTTAGCCCGGTTAACATCTGTCGTTTGTTCACCAAGGAGCGGCGGTTTGTCGGTTCAAGCACAGCGGTGTTCGCTGTAGAGTTAGAGATAAGAAAGCCCTTACATCAAGCGGTGAAGGCTTTCCTTGCACAAACTTTACGGAGAAGAGGGTTGTACAGATGAGGATGAACAAAAGCTTAACAAGTGTGGTTACGGCTGGGCTGGCGCTGGCTCTGGTCCTGCAGGGATGCTCCTCCGGAAATACAGAGAACGGAGCGGCCAAGGCATCGAATGAACCGGCGGCAACGGGGAGCACAGAGAACAGTCCGGTGGAAATCTCCTTCTGGAATATGTTCGGCGGCGGGGAAGGGGAGTTCGTGGACCAGATTATCAAGGGCTTCAACGACTCACAGCAAGAGGTGACCGTTAAGCCGCTCCGGCTGGAATCCAATGAGTATTACGCGAAGTTAGGTACAGCGCTGTCTTCCTCCAAAGGCCCGGATGTGGCAGTAGCTCACGTGGAGCGCATCTCACCGTTCGTGAAGGCTCAGCAGATTGTGCCGGTCGATGAACTGGCCTCCAAGGTAGGGTTCGACCTGAAGCAGATTTGGGACTCGAATATCAAAAGCGTATCTTATGACGGCAAGCCCTATGCAGTTCCGCTGGATACCCACTTCCATATGTTCTACTACAATAAGGATATTCTGAAACAGGCTAACCTGCTGAATGAAGACGGCACGCCCAAGCTGGACGATATGACCCCGGCAGGCTTCGAGAAGACGCTTTCTGAGATTCAAGCCAAGGTGCCGGATGTCCAGGCGATGGCGGTGAACACGCCGTATTTCCAGGAGCCGTTCCTCAATCTGTATTATGAAGCCGGCGGCGAGCTGCTGAACCCGGAGATGACCAAGGCGAGCATCAACAACCCGCAGGCACTGGATGTGCTGAACTTCTATAAGGATGTCTTCAATAAAAAATATGCCGACCTCAATGACAAGACGCCATGGGATACCTTCCATAACGGGAAAGCCGCCTTCTGGTTCGGCGGGGTCTGGGAAGCAGGTCTGCTGCTGGGGGATGAATCGCTGAACATCGGCGCTATGCCATTGCCTCCGATCTTCGGCAGCCAGACACATTGGGGCAGCTCCCATACGCTGGTCATTCCGTCATATGTCACTCCTGAGAAGCAAGAGGCCGCAGCCAAGTTCATGAAGTATTTCTCTGAAGTGGGCGGGGAGATCTGGGGACAGGCGGGCCATGTGCCGGCGAACAGCAAGATCACGGAGAGCGAGGCCTACAAGAGCCTGCCTTACCGCAGCGAATTCATCGAGGCGCAGAAGACGGTGAAGTTCGCGCCGCCGACCGATAAATATACGACGATTATCACTACGGTTTCTGAAGGGCTACAGAACATTATCTTCGGCAGCGAGACGCCGGAGGACGGCTTGGCTAAGCTGGAGAAGCAGATTAATGAGGTGCTGGAGAACTAGCCTTATCTGGCCGGATTGGGATGAACTACTGCCAGGAGGCAGGTCAGCCCCAATCCGGCTCATGATTCATTTCATTTGAAGGAGAGAGACAACAATGGAGCGGAGCTTGAGTGAGAAAAGGCCGGCTGCGGCTCTTCGCAGAGCAGAACCTATACACCTGCTGACTGAACTGAAGGCTATTCTTTATCTGATCCCGTTCCTGATTCCGTTCACGGTGTTCTATCTGTGGCCGGTGATCCGCGGAGCCTGGATGAGCCTGCATGTGTGGGGCATTCAAGGGATGCAGAAGTATGTGGCTCTAACGAACTATGCGAAAATTCTGACGAATTCAGATTTCTATGCGTACCTGTGGAACTCGTTCTATTTCGTGCTGCTATGCGCGCCTACGGTGATCATTCTGGGGCTGCTGCTGGCCCTTATTATTAATCAGCGAATCTGGCTGCGGACCCTGATCCGCTCGGTGTTCTTCCTGCCGTATGTCCTGTCGGTCTCTGTAGTCAGCTTCATCTGGCTGCGGCTGCTGGATGCGAAGAACGGACCGGTGAATGCAGCCTTACATATGCTTGGCATTAACGCAGACATTAACTGGCTTACAGATCACCGGTTTGTGTGGTGGGCAATTACGATTGCAACCGACTGGTGGAGCGTCGGGTTCGTCATGGTTCTGTTCCTGGCCGGGCTGCAGGAGATCCCGACCGATCATTATGAAGCGGCGAAGATCGACGGCGCGAATGCCTGGCAGCGATTCTGGAGCATTACCCTGCCGGGGCTGTCGAGCGTGATGAAGATCCAGATCTTTTATCAGATTATCAACTGTCTCAAGCTGTTCGGGCAGGTACAGATTATGACCGGCGGCGGGCCGGGCGATTCCACGAATACGATGATCCGCTACATCTATGTCACGGGGTTCAAAAAGGATATGTTCGGCATGGCTGCAGCGCAGTCCATGGTGTTCTGCTTCATCATGCTGCTGATCGCCGTGATTCAATTCAAAATTACAGACCGCAAGGACGGATAGGAGAGGAGAAGATTCATGAAGAAGCTTGGTTTAAATGCTGTGGCTATGGTGCTTGCCCTGCTGTTTGTTTTTCCGCTGATCTGGATGTTTCTCACCTCCCTGAAGCCCGATGGCGTGAACGTCTATACGCTGGCCGATTGGGTGGATTGGTCGGATCTGAATACCGGTAATTATGTAAAAGTCATTAGAGATTCGCAGATTCTGCTCTGGACCTGGAACAGTCTGGTGATCGGCGTGCTTACTACCCTGATCTCCATTCTGCTTAGCTCGCTGGCGGCCTTCTCGTTCTCCAAGCTGCCATTCCGCACACGGGGCATCTTCTATGTGCTGATTGTCTCGGGCCTGCTGATTCCGACAGAAGCCATTCTGATTCCGCTCTATGAGACCGCGCTGCATCTGGAGCTAATAGATAATATCTGGGCGATTATCCTGCCGGGATTGACCAACCCGATCGGTATTCTGCTGCTGAAGCAGTTCATGGACGGTGTGCCTAAGGATTATATTGAAGCCGCTCAAATCGACGGCAGCCGCAGCTTCCGGCTCTGGTGGAGTATCTGCCTGCCGCTGACCCGCTCCGCGATGGTGTCGGTGGGAATCTTCTTTTTCATCCTCTCGTGGAACAACTTCCTGTGGCCTTATCTGGCGATTACCTCGGAGGAGAATATGATTCTGTCGGCAGGGCTGCCCACCTTTTTGTCGAATAATAATATGTCGCTCAATCTCATTATGACAGCCAGCGCCATTGCGGCGATTCCGACGATTGTTGTCTTTATCCTGCTCCAGCGTCAGATTGTCCAGGGCGTAGCCATGTCAGGGGTCAAGGGTTAGCCTGAACCAGATCATATAACGGGAAAGGATATAGAGCATGCGTACATCTCCTGAGAGTTCTGCCAGGTCCTTGCGGCTCCGCTTGATATCCTGGATCATACAAATGAAGAGCAGCATGCGCTATAAGTGGATGCTGCTGCTTGTTCTCTTCTCCTTGACACCGCTGGTGGTCATGGGGATTATTTCTTTTTCCATCTCGAAATCAACCATTAACGACAAGGCCACCGAGTATTCGGAGCATCTGCTGGATCAGACCGCCGATAATCTCGATACGCGCCTGGGCATCTACAAGGATATGCTGATGCAGGTGCTGAACAATCATGAGATTGTGGGGATGCTGCGGGCCCTTGATGGGACCGGTCCGGCCAGCTATGATGTGGATAGTCTGTCTCTGACGACGAAGCTGTCCACGATTGTGGCGATTAATCAGGATGTGCAGTCCATCTCCTTCGTCTCGGATAAGCATTATATCAAAGGGATCTACCGCTGGAGCACGCGAACGCCCGCCGAGGTGGGGCCGTTCCTTGCGACCCTTAAGGGCGGCAGCAATTTCCGCTGGTATCCGACCCGCTACGGAACTTATGTGGACAGCCTCAATTCGCAGAGCACCCATGTCTTCTCAGTCGCCAAGCAGCTCTATAAAATATCGGATGACAGTCCCCTGAAGATTGTAGCGGTGCTGGATATCCGTGAGGATGTGATTAAGGAGCTGGTCTCGAAGGCGTCCAGCAACAACCGTGATCTGCAAAGCTTCGTGATGGACGGCGGAGGCAGGCTCGTCTCGTACCCGGACAGCGGGCTGATCGGCCGGAGCGTGAGCGAGGTGCTGGGACAGGCAGGGTATGAGCAGCTCGTGCGTACCGGACAGGAGGAAACGAGGTTCCCGCTCGCTTACAAGGGAGACAGTCTAATCGTGAATGCCAAGAAGCTGCATACGAATGACTGGGTGGTTGTGAATGTAATCTCCAAGGCCGCGCTGTATCAGGATTCGAACCGTCTTCTGCAGATTTTTATTTTCGTCGGGCTGCTCTGCATCATCTTCTCAGTCATTGCGGCGCTGGTGCTGGCGAACTCGATTACGAACCCGATTCTGAAAATGATCCGGCTGATGCGCCAAGTCATGTCCGGCGAGCTCAGCGTCCGCTATAAAGCGAAAAGCAGACATGATGAGATCGATATCCTTGGTGACAATTTCAACGCGATGGTGGTACAGATCGACGGACTGCTGAAAGCGGTATATGTGGAGCAGGAGCAGAAACGGATGGCGGAGCTGAAGGCGTTGCAGGCGCAGATTAACCCGCATTTTTTATACAACACACTGGATATTATTAAATGGACGGCGCTCATTCAGAAGGCCAACAACGCGGCAGAGATGGTCAGCTTGTTGTCGCGTCTGCTCAGGATCAGTCTGGGCCGGGGGGAAGAGACGGTGACGGTGGAGGAAGAGATTGAGCATGTGCAATGTTATCTCGGCATACAGAAGTTCCGGTTCAACTTCAATATTGAGACTGTGATTGAGCTGGATGAAGAGGTACGCCGCTTGCATACACCGAAGCTGATCCTCCAGCCGATTGTGGAGAATGCGATCATCCATGCTTTTGGAGAGATGGAGTCGGGTGGTATCATCCGCATCACCTGCAGCAAGGTGCCGGGCAATCAGGTGGAGTTCGAGGTGACGGATAACGGCAAAGGAATGGACCCTGCGCTGGTGCGCAGTCTGCTGGACGGGCAAGCGCGGGAGGAGGAGAAGCCGGGGGGCATCGGGCTGGCGAATGTGGATGAACGGGTGAAGCTGATTTGCGGTAAAATGTACGGGATAGAAATTCACAGTGAGCCGGGCACAGGTACGACGATACGGGTCAAGCTGCCGCTCATGACAAATGATATAAGGGGGAACCGATGATATGTACCGGGTCATTATCGTAGAAGATGAATTTATCGTGAGATATGGCATCCGGTCGATGATCGAATGGGAGGCTATTGGACTGGAGGTGACCGGGGAAGCCGCGAACGGCCGGGAAGCGCTGGAGCTGATGGCAGCCGGACTGCCCGACATCCTGATTACCGATATCAAGATGCCCGTAATGGACGGCATTGAACTGATTGCCGAGGTGCGGAAGCGCTCAGCGGAGCTGAAGATTATCATCCTCAGCAATCTGGAGGATTTCCAGTATGCCAAGCAAGCGATTAAGCATAATGTATCCGATTATATGATCAAGTCGGATATGATGCCGCGTGATTTCGAGCAGGTACTGCTTAAGTTGAAGGAGAGCCTCGAAGGGGCGCAGAAGCCCTGGGAGGAAAAGTCCGCGCCTGCTCATATTGTGCCGGTGCATAAGGAGAACTTCCTGATCGGGCTGTTGGAACGCGGGGCGGTTCAAGGCAGGATCGAACGCGATACACTTACGCTGGCAGGGCTTGCGGATAAGCGGCCGCTCTATGTGCTGCAAATTCTGCCGGGGGGCAGAGCAGAGCCGGAGTATGGGCAGGGAGCCGCGGTAATCCGCAGCCTGCTCGAAGAGATTGGGCTAAATGATCCTGCTCTCGGCTATGAACTGGTTCGTGACAGACAAGGTGTACTGCATGTAATTGTAACCTCAGAGGTAATGGTGCAGCCCGATAAGGCTGCGGTTAGGGACCGCTTGCGCAGCTCCAGTGAACAGCTGATTCTCCAGCTATCCCGCCAATACTGCTGGACTGTAACGATTGGCATTAGCGGAGAAGTCAGGGAATGGGCGGATTTGAAAAATGCGTATGTCCAGGCTGCGGGCGCTGCAAGAATGAAGCTGTTCATGGGAACGGGCCGTGTGCTGGTTCACGGGAGCGATGAGCTGCTGGCGCAGGGGGCGCAGTCTAACGCAGCGCAGCTTCAATTGATACAGTCAGGGACTACACTAACGCCATCGCTTCAGATTAGCAGCCATCAGATTCAGTCGATGGTCTATGCTTTTCAGTCGGGAGAGCTGGAGGAATATCTGGAGCGGTTGTTCGATCAGCTTGCCATGCGCAGGGATGCGGAGCTGGTACAGATTATCTCGCTGGAGCTGCTGATGATCCTGACCACTCTGTGGCCGGATGTCTCGAAGGATGCGGAGCAGGTGCTTGAGCTGAAGAAGCAGTACTTCGACGAACTGTCGAAGCTGGAGACGCTGGAAGAGAGCCGGGGATGGTTCCGGCAGGCCTTCCAGGCGCTTGTTGCACATATGAAAGAGATGTATAATAGCGACCGTAACAGTATTATTAAGGCGACTCAGTACATCCAGCAGTATTACCACCAGGAGATTACCCTGCAGTCGATCAGCGGGCTGGTCCATCTGAGCAAGAACTATTTCGCCAATCTGTTCCGAAAAGAAGTTGGGGAGAGCTTCCTGGAGTATCTGACCCGCATCCGCATTGAGAAGGCGAAGACCTTGCTGACCGGCGAATTGAAGGCTGGCGACATAGGCAGTCTGGTCGGCATTCAAGACCCTAAGTATTTCTCCAAGGTATTTAAGAAAATCACAGGCGTATCTCCCTCCGAGTATCGTGCGCTGGTCCGGAAGGAGGGGTAAGGGAATCGTTCGACGGAACTTATTGATAACGCTTACAATAATTAGGTAGCTTGGACAGGGTAGGATAATCAAGGGGGTACCCTGCAAGCTGCACGGACGCGGAAATTCTTGCATCATTCGCCTGTTAGATTGATTTTAAGCTTCAAGGAGGAGGAGGAAGATGAAGCTGATCCTGCCTGTTCTGCTGCTGTGTCTGCTGCTGCTCACGGGCTGTGCGGATTTCTCTTCCAGGAATACGGAGCCGCCGGAGCGCAGCACGCCTGTGACGATCTCCTTCTGGAATCCGTTCGGAGGGGGTGAGGGCGAGTTCGTAGAGCGGATCATTCATGACTATAATGCCTCGCAGAGTGCAGTGTTCGTCAAGCAGCTCAGATTGGAATCGAACGAATATTATGCGAGACTCCGCACCGCGCTGTCCTTCGGTAAGGGACCGGATGTGGCAGTCATCCATGCCGACCGTCTGTCACCGTTCATCAAAGCGCAGCAAATCATACCGCTCAATGCTCTGGCAGAGCATGGCGGATTCCAGTTCAATCAGATCGGGGAACAGAACCTTCAGAGCGTCAGCTATGCCGGGCAATATTATGCGGTGCCTCTGGATACACATTTCCATATGCTCTACTACAACAAAAAGATCCTGGCGAAGGCTGGCGTATTGTCTCCCGCCGGAACGCCGCAGCTGGAGGAGAATACGCCAGAGGGATTCACCCGCCTGCTGCGGCAGATTGCTGCGCGGGTACCGGATGTACAGCCTATGGCGGTGAACACCCCGTATTTTCAGGAGTCTTTTCTCGATCTGTATTATCAGGCGGGTGGAGAGCTGCTCAGCCGGGATATGAAGCGGACGGCAATTAATAATGAGCAGTCACTGGAGGTTCTGACCTTTTATCAGCGGCTGTTTGACGAGGGATTAAGCGATTTGAGCGATAATACACCCTGGGATTCCTTTGATAACGGACAGGCAGGCCTGTGGTTCGGCGGGGTATGGGAGGCGGGCCATCATCTGGACAATAAGGCGCTGGATATCGGGATTATACCTCTTCCGCCGATCTTCGGCAGCTCAGCCCATTGGGGAAGCTCCCACACCCTGGTGATTCCTGCCTACACTACCGGGGAGAAGCAGGCGGGTGCCATGGACTTCATGAAATATTTCTCGGAGGTGGGCGGGATGATCTGGGGCGAGGCGGGTCATGTTCCGGCGAATCTTACAGTTGAACAGAGCCGGATGTACCGGGACCTGCCTTACCGGGAGCGGTTTATTCAAGCCAGAGATCAGGTCAAGTTCGCCCCGCAGACGGATAAATATGCGGCTCTGTTCACTGCAATGTCTGAGGAGCTGCAGCATATCGTGCGCAACCGGATACAGCCCGAAGCAGGACTTAAGCGGCTGGAGGAGAGTCTTAATCAGATCCTGGCGAACTAGGTGACCAGCTCCGGGACCGGACAGAACCCGGGGTTCGCGGCGCACAAGGCTGCGGTGAATTCCGGCCGGGTCTCCCTCAGTACAGCGAAATAACTACGGATGACATGGTTCAGCTCGGGGCTGCCATTCTGGAAGGATAGGGATTTAAGGGTCTGGACATGGGTGTAATAGTATTTGGTCTTCTGCTTGGGCAGCTTGTAGACGGTTGGCGGAACATACGTTGTGACGTCAAAAAGATTGGCATAGCGGTAGCTGCTGCGCACATACCGGCTGAAGGCCTTGGCAAAATCCGGGTCCCCGACACGCGGAGACCCGTAGGTATACAGCCGCGGGGCGGTGAAGGCGGAGTTGGCAGCAACATCCAGCGCACACAGAGTGGCCAGTGCCCCGCCAAGGCTATGGCCTGTTACATACAGCGTCTTCTCCGGGGACAGAGTGCCAAGTACGGAGAGAATGGCATCCCGAGCGGATGCATAGATGTCGGTGAACCCTCGGTGGGTCATGCAGGGCTCCTGAATGTATTTGAATTTCTTTTGCGCGGCATTCATGTTCGAGAGCCAATCATTGGTGGAGATGCTTCCGCGCCAGGCAATAACGATCTCCTGCGGTGATTCCAGAATGAATCCGAACAGCTCCCAGACATTCCCCATGGATTTCGCTTGAAAGCTGTGAACAGCCGAGAAGTCCGCCGGTACCACAAACACACCCTCCGCATTGGCAAATTGGGTATAGGTCTGTCCGCAGACAGCCGCCAGAAAAATTGCCCACTCTTCTACATCTCTCCGGTTAGTCATCCCGCATCCCGCCCTTCTTTTCTATCTGTGTATGATCAGAAGGCGGGATTGGTGCAGCCCTAACCGCACCTCAAGTATAAATAAGTCCGGTTCAGGAAAAGGAATCCGAACCGGGCTTTGCACATTTACTCGCTCACATCTGTTTTTTCCACCGGGCGGTCACGCAGCTGATTAACATAGCTGTCGGACATACGGAGCAGCTTCAGCGCCCGGGTGAATTCATCCTCCGTCGATTGAAGCAGATCTGTTCCGTTACCGGACAGGGTGTAATGCTGGCCGTCCTCGAACCCGCTGCCTGACAGGAACAGTTCTTCATTATTAACGAATGATCCTGTAGGCAGATAATAACGCTGCGGCAGCAGGTTATACGCTGTCTGATTAAGCAGATCCTGTCCGAAGTGGATATGATAGTCCAGCGGAACCCCGAGCAGATTGGCAACGGTCGGCAGAATATCCACCTGGCCGCCTAACTGCTCCTTCAGTGCCGGTGTGGTAACGCTGGTTGCTGAGATGATGAGCGGAATATTAATCAGATCACGCTCATTATACTCATGCTCCAGGATTTCCTGCAGCAGGACTTTATCCCCTTCCTTGAGCGAGAAAATCGGAAGCCCGCGGTGATCGCCGTAGAGGACCACCACGCTGTTATCCCACACACCGCTGCTCTTAAGCTCATCAAGAAATTGGCCCAGCGCATAATCCGCATAGTTCTCAGCCCGGATATAGTCACCGACCAGCGTTCCCTCGTAGCGTTCCGGCAAGGTCATCTTGTATTTGCTCTCCGGGATCGAGAACGGATTATGCGACGACATCGAGATCACATGGGCATAGAAGGGCTGTTCACGCTGATCCATCCGCGCAAGCTCTTCAGAGGTCTTCCTGTACAGGACTTCATCCGAGGCGCCATAGAAGACTGCATCCTCTTCGCCGAAGTAGGTTTTGTCGTAATATTGATTGAAGCCCAGTGCCTTGTATAGCTCCCCGCGGTTCCAGAACTCCACATTATTGGTATGAAAAGTCGCGGTATCGTAGCCCTGGGCCTCCAGCAGCTTCGGCAGACTGGGCAGATCCTTCGGAGCATACTTATCTGTGGCCGGACCGTCCGGCGGTACATAATAGGAAGTGTTGACGGTGAATTCGGCATCCGAGGTATTGCCCTGGCCTACCTGCTGAAAGAACCTGGGGAAATAGTAGCTCTCGCCAGCCAGCTTATTCAGGTTAGGCGTGATTTCGGTTCCGTCCACCGACAGATTGATCAGGAAGGACTGCAGAGACTCCATTTGCAGGATGATCAGATTCTTGCCCTTGGCAGCCCCAAACAGGAGCGGATCAGCCTTCTGCTGAATGCCCTTCGTCATGTCGATGCCGGCCTGGGAGATCTGCGCAGGGTCCATAGGCTCCTCTGCGGGTTCACGCAGCAATGCGTAGGCTTCATAATTGAGAATGCCCATTTGCTCTGCCTTGACATTCTCATTCATACTGGCTTTATTGGGGAAAATATTCATCATGCACAGCGTAAGCGAGAGGCAGAACAGGATAGCCACTGCCTTGCGGTTGCTGGGACGGGACATGGAATGCTTCCAGGCCAGCGCTTTCTTGCGTCTGAGCATGATCAGGCTGATGATAATGATGTCTACGAAGATAAGCATATATTGCGGATGCACGACGGCGAATATACTTTTTTTGACGGCGCCTACCTGCTTGACCTGACCGAAGACTTGTGATGTAGCAATCATACCAAAATGATTATGATAGACGATGAGAGAGAAGAACAGGACGGTAATGAGCAGATTGACGATCAGATAGATGGCGACCTTATGCTTGGTGGCGAACCATTCGATGAGGCAGAACAGCAGCAGTACGAAGGGGATTTCCTTAAGCCAGGTGGTCCAGGTTGGACCGTCCTCGAATAAGTAATACCAGGCGAAATAACTCTTCACCAGCATGATCAGCGAGAAGAACAGAATCGACCTTTTTCGAAGCGAACGTGATTCCTTGTAAGGCATTGCGTATGCGCATCCTTTTCTATATAATCCATTAATTCTATTACAGGGCCGAGTTCAAAATCAACCGGATTTAAGGGCGGTTTGGTGAAAAATAAAGGTGAAAATTCGCCGCATATACGTTATTCTCTAAGAAGCATCCGGGAAGTTGAGCCGTTGATAAACGAAGCAGGAGGAACAATTATGACAAAAGAATTCTCGCGCCAATATACAGACAGTGTGAAGCAGGAACTATTGAACAGACTCGGCCTGAAGCAGGTGTATTTCAAGGGACAGCAGGGCGAGGGCCTGATATATGAAGCAACGGGCTTTGACCGCGGTACCTCGCATAAGTTCTGTGTTAGAACGCGTAAGGGCACCGTTGACGAATGGGTGGGCGGGAAGTGGATGAAGGTCCGCAGCTTCTCGATTGCCACCAGACAGGAGGGATTAGAATGAGCAGCCATTCCCATTTGCAGTTACATGTACAGCCCTTGGCAGAGGTAGAGCATCTGAAGATTCATGGCAGAACGACTGGAGCGCTTAACCCCCTGACGTTATTCTGGACGGGCAGTGCGATAGAGGTGAACCTCCAGGCCTCCGAGCTATGGCTTGAAGTGGAGTCCGGTTACGATTATCACGAGTCCTGGATCAGTGTGCTGATCAACTCCGTTCCCGTCAGCAGACAAATGGTGAATGCCGGAAGGCACTGGGTCTGCGTATTCAGAGGAATGAACCCTGAGCAGGTGAAGAATATCCGGATTGTAAAAGAGGTCCAGGCGATGAGCGGCGATCCCGGCGCTTATCTCCAGTTCCATGCGGTCCGCACAGACGGCAGCTTCCTGCCTGTTGAAGCGAAGCCATACCGGCTGGAGTTCATCGGTGACAGTATCACATCAGGTGAGGGCGTCATCGGTGCCAAGATGGAAGAGGACTGGATTCCCGCCTGGTTCAGCGGCGTGCATAACTATACAGCGATAACAGCCGAGGCCGTGCAGGCTGAATTCCGGGTGATCTCACAGAGCGGATGGGGCGTGCTCTCCAGCTGGGATAATAACCCCAAGGGCAATATCCCTGACATCTATGAGAAGGTCTGCGGTCTGCTGACCGGTCCCCGTAATGAAGCGCTTGGGGCGCATGCGATGAATGATTTTACGGCCTGGCAGCCGGATGTGGTTGTAGTCAACCTGGGCACCAATGATGACGGCGCGTTCAACTCCCCCGAGTGGCTGGATGAGGACACCGGGCGTATCTATAAGCAGCGGCTGAATGAAGACGGAAGCTATCATGAGGAGGATCTGGCCGCCTTCGAGACCGCAGTCACGAGGTTCCTGGCGAAGCTGAGAAGCTATAACCCCGGGGCGCATCTTCTCTGGGTGTATGGAATGCTGGGCCTCTCCCTGATGCCGGCAATCTACCGTGCGGTGGATGGATACATGAGGTCTACGGGCGACAAAAACGTGTCAGTGTTCCAGCTGCCGAATGTGACGAATGAAACGATGGGAGCACGGACCCATCCGGGCCTGCCGGCGCACGAGCAGACTGCAAGGGAGTTAAGCGGTTATATCCGGGGACTTTTGTCAGGGTCATGAATTAGGAGGCAATCCATTGAATGCTTATGTGTTATTATCGTTAGCCATTGTGAGTGAGGTCTTCGGCAGCTCTATGCTTAAGGCATCGAACGGGTTCAAAAAGTTACTCCCCTCCATTGCGGTAGTCGCTGGTATGGGCCTGGCGTTCTTCAATCTGTCACTGGCATTGAAGGAGATCCCTCTCGGGACAGCTTATGCCATCTGGTCTGGCGTGGGAACGGCATTAACTGCATTGGTTGGTGTACTGGTCTATAAGGAACGCCTGAATGTGCGAAAAATAGCAGGCTTAATTCTCATCATTGGCGGTGTGGTTCTGCTGAAGCTGTCAACGGGGGTGTAGAGATGAGAGGTTACTTCGCGCTAAGCATCGCTATTATGTCGGAAATCTTCGGTACGACGATGCTCAAGCTCTCCGATGGATTCAGCAGTGTGCTGCCGTCGATCGGAGTAGTGCTTGGAATGGGCCTGGCTTTTTACTGCTTATCGATCAGTCTTCGTACCATACCTCTGAGCCTGGCTTATGCCATCTGGTCTGGCGTGGGGACAGCGCTGACGGCACTGATCGGCATCCTGCTCTGGAATGATCCGTTCAATCTGCTCACCGGCATCAGTCTGCTGATCATTATCGGGGGTCTGGTGCTGCTGAATTCACCGGATAAGACCAGCCGGGAGAGCACTTCTGAAGCGGGCGGGAAGGAGTTGCCCGAATGAGGAAAATGTACCTGATAGCCGCCGTATGGCTCAGCCTATTGCTGCTGGCGGCATGTAGCGATGGCGCCGGGAAGGGTTCAGGCGGGAAGATTGCCGATGCAGGTCTAAGTGCGGCCCCGGCTGAGGATTCGGCCATTCGTGTACCCCGAAGTACGGGTCAACCGCAAAGCAGCAGCCAGCCCTACCTGGGCAGGGTCTATAAGGTTGTGGTAGATCCGGGCCACGGCGGGGAAGATCCCGGGGCAGTCTCTGTAAGCGGACGCTTGGAGAAGGACTTCAATCTGAGTCTGTCAGAGAAAATCGTAGCCACGGTCGAGCAGGACCCGCAGCTTGAGATCCTGCTTACCCGGACCGGGGATGCTTTTATCTCCTCACAAGAGCTGTTCCGGCCCCAGTTCGCCAACAACCTGCCCGCAGACCTGTTCATCTCCATTCATGGCAACACCTATGAGGATGCGTCGGCATCGGGTACGGAAACCTTTTATTATCATGAAGAATCCTTGGCTTGGGCCGAGACTATACATAAGCATGTCATTCAAGCTACCGGCCTCAAAGACCGCGGCGTGAAAAAAGGGAATTTCTTCGTCCTGCGCGATACGGTAATGCCGTCGGTGCTGCTGGAGCTGGGCTATTTAACGAATCCCGGCGACGAGGCGAAGATGTGGACCTCCGGGTTCCAGGAGAGCGTGGCCTCCGCTGTTGTAGATGGAATCAGGGTATATTTGGGGCTGGAGTGATGGATCACCACTATGTCAAAATGCACAAGGAGAAGCTTATGAACCGGATCTTAATTCTCGGATCAGGAGGCTCAGGCAAGTCTACCCTGGCCCGTCAGCTTGGTGCTCTTCTTCATCTGCCGGTTATACATCTGGATGCCCATTTCTGGAACCCTGGCTGGGTCCCTAAGCCGGATGAAGAGTGGGATGAACTGGTGCGCCAATATACAAATCAGGAGCAATGGATTATAGATGGTAATTATTCAAGGACCATGGATAGCAGACTCAAGCGTGCGGATGTCATTATTTTTCTGGATTTACCCCGGATATTATGTATGTACCGGATTGTGAAGCGTCGTGTCATGTACCATAACCAGACCCGGCCCGATATGAACGAAGGCTGCCCGGAGAAGCTGGATTGGGCTTTTGTGAAATGGGTCTGGAACTATAAGGCACGAAGCCGTGCTATCACCCTGGGGAGGCTCAAGCAGACTGGAGCTCACCAGCAGGTGCTGATCGTAAATACAAGGCGGCAGGTCAAGGAGTTGCTTCATCATTTCGCAGAATGCTGATCAACGCCGCACATACAGCCCCTTGCGGTCCAGCTGCAGCTCACTTGAGATCAGAAGCAGGATAAGTTCCTCAATTGCAGATAGAGTGGCTACTAAGCATACAACTATTGTCCAGATCGCCTGATTCACATAGGGAAGCAGCAACGGTGTAAGGAATAGCAGTAATCCGGCAAGCTTGTTCCCGTAGGTATGAATGCTGCCGTAGGTGCTGAATTTGCGCAGTGCGGTCAGGATGGAGGCTCCCCGGACGACGGCAATCAGCATGATCCACAGGAGGAGGCCGAGGGTCAGACCAAGGAACGGATACAAGGTATAGAGTGCGGTGCCTACCAGCGTCATGTCGGCCACAGAATCGAGCTTGGCACCGAGGCTGCTAACCGTACCGGTCATTCGGGCAATAGGACCATCCAGCATATCGGTAATTCCGCACAGAAGATAGACTACAGTGAAGCCCGTGCCCAGCGGCACCATATATAGCAGCAGAAGGGCAAGCCCGATCCGGCTGAGTGTGATGCAGTTGGGGACAAGCTTCATGGCAACCTCCCTTTTTAACCGTGTAATGGGGATTTCCTATCTAGCTTATTCGTATATATTCTATGCTTCATTATGCCTCTGAATTTACGGGTTGTCTTGAATAAGAATGTACCCGTTAATATGGTGCAGGAACTGTCGGATGCATTCCCTGCGTAGCTGTTACTCTGATGGGGAGGAAAGGGAGGGACACGATGAACCTGCTGGAAGATATGAATGCTGCACTCTTCTACATTGAAGAGCATCTGGACGACGAGATCGATGTAAAAGTGGCTGCGGGCTACGCGTTATGCTCGGAGTATCATTTTACACGGATGTTCTCCTTCCTGGCCGGTATCCCGCTCTCGGAATATATCCGCCGCAGACGTCTTACGCTGGCTGCCTTCAAGCTGCAGGGAAGCCAGCACCGGATTATTGATGTTGCCTTGGAGTACGGATACACTTCGCCGGATGCATTCACAAAAGCCTTTCAGCAGCTTCATGGCGTAACGCCTTCAGAAGCAAGAACGGCAGGGACACCCCTGAAGGCCTTTCCTCGAATGACCTTTCAGTTAACCATTAGAGGAGGCAATGAAATGAATTACCGCATTGAGGAGAAAGAGGCCTTTCGGATCGTTGGACTTAAGAAAAGGGTAGCCATCCAGTTCAGCGGGGTGAACCCGGAGATCGCTGCCATGTGGCAGAGTCTGAGTATGGAGATGATAGGGGAGCTGAAGGGGCTGTCGAATATCATTCCGGCCGGGATGATCGGCGCATCCGTGAATTTCCCGGAAGGACGGATGGATGAACGCGGGGAGCTGGATCATTATATTGGTGTTGCCACCACGCTGGAAGCTCCGCTATCCTATGCCCAGCTTGAGGTTCCTGCGTCCACGTGGGCTGTATTCGAAGCAGTGGGGCCGTTCCCGGACACACTTCAGAATATCTGGGGCCGGATCTACTCCGAATGGTTCCCCTCTTCCAATTACGAGCAGGTCGAAGGGCCGGAGCTTCTGTGGAATGAAAGCAAGGATACCAGTTCGCCAACTTTTAAAAGTGAAATATGGATTCCGGTGCGGGAAGCAAAGCGCCCTTAACGGTGCAGGTATCCATCCAGAGCAGCACGGTCTCCAATCAGAATGAATAGTGCCTCCTACAATCGGGTAATGGTAGTCTAGTATAACTAACTAGGAGGCATACTTCATGGAGTGGACTTTGGAAGATGTGGAAGAGACGAGCAGGCTACATCCTGAGTCGTTTTTTATTCCTGCAAGACAGGAGCGGGAAGCGCAGGGCACGGGGAGAATGGTGCGGCTGCACTTCATGCTGGCCCATCCGGCTGAAGGGCAGCCGCGTGCGGAGCGGATGTGGGTGGAGATCACCGGGAGAGATCCGGTTACCGGGCGGTACACAGGCGTTTTGACCAATACACCCGGGGTGATCCAGTCGCTGCAGCTCGGAGATCCGGTCGAATTCGAACCCAGACATATCGCGCAGACCATCCTTCGAAAAGGAGACCCTGCATGGGTCGAAGCCGGAGAGAAGGCGGCTATGGTCACCAGGCAATGCCTGACGTCAGGCAGCGGTGTACGCTGGATGTACCGGGAGGCCGCTACCCGTGAAGAAGACAGCGGCTGGCGGCTGTTCACCGGAGAAGAAGATAACGCTTATCTGAGCGACCCGAAGAATACGGCCATCATGAATGTGTATGATCTGATTGACCGGGACCCGAGCTTGCTGGAGCCTTTTAAAGGAGTTGTGGGTACAGCGTTTGAACGGAGCGGACCGGACGCCGATTGGGTAGAGGTGAAGAATTGGCGGTGAGCATGATATACTAGGCTGGCGGACACAGGTGACTGTGGCCCCGGCTTTTTTGAAATATAGAATTTATATGTTTCATGCTATACATAACAGGTAATTAGCTGAGAGGAAGGATTAGATTGATTGAATTACAGGCTAGTGAGTATAGTAGGATCGAGCATCTTCTACCGCATAGAGAAGGAGAGTTCATCTTTGTATTTGTTCATGGGGTGATAGATCTTAATCAGCCAGGCAGAATATTTGTGAATAAGCTAGATCAGCCGACGGCTGGGCTTGTCACAAGCCGAGGAGGGAAATATTATCTGTTCGGGCAGGAAGATGATGAGCAGTTCAATCGAAGCTTGCTTGATTTTTTAGCCAATCCGGCCAATCACGCGAATTTCTATGATTTGTACTTCTCCTCCAGTCAATGGCTTGCGCTGCTGAAAGAACCGTTGAAAGACAACACAGTGGAGCTCAGTAGAACACATTATAAGATGGACAGCAATGCTAACGCTCCTGCTGACATCCAGGAAGACTCTGGAGAATTTATTTTAACTAGAATTGATGAGCAGTTGTTTGGACGCTACATTCAGGAGATGGACGATAGTTACCGATTACTGTGGACTTCGGCTGAGACCTACCTGGACAGGGCCTTTGGTTATTGTTATTTGAATGAGAGCGGATTTGTAAGCGCGTGCAACACTTTTTATGTGGGTGGCGGCTATATTGAACCGGATATCATCACACACAAGGATTACCGCAATCAAGGGTTGGCGTTCAGACTGTGTCAAGAATTCATAACGCTTGGCCGTCAGCGGCAGCTAACAACATATTGGGATTGTGATACCGGCAATACTGGCTCCAATCATCTGGCCGCTAAGTTAGGTCTGGTGAAGGTAGGCGAAGTCCCTATTCTGTGGTGGCATGAGAGTAAGGAGGTCATTGCGAAATATTTAGCCACCTACAACTATAGTACGTAAGGAACGAGGAGGCAGACAACTCATGGGAGGAACGAATGTATGGGATGCGGAGTGGGAGGTTAACGAAGAGCAGGCGCGGACGCTGATCAGCAGACAGTTCCCTCAACTGTCATCGAAGCGAGTGAAGCGATTGGGCTGGGGCTGGGACAATACGGTTTTTCTTATCGGTGACGAGTACGTGTTCCGGTTTCCAAGAAGAACGTTTGCAGTTGGCGCGATTCGTATGGAAGGGAAGCTGCTGCCGAAGCTTGCGGCATATTTGACCATCCCCTATCCGAAACCGTTGTTTTATGGCGAAGCAAGTGACGAATACCCGGCACCATTTCTTGGCTATGCCCACGTGCCAGGAGATTTCCCAATTGGTTTGACGGAAGAACGCCGGGCTTTATCGGCAGAGACGCTGGCGAAATTCTTGCGGAGATTGCATGAGTTTCCGGTGCAGGAGGCGCTGAAGTGCGGAGTTCAGCAAGATCATCGAAGCTTGACGGACATAGCATCGCGCAAAGTGAAAATGGAGGGCTTTCTATCGAAGGTGGCTGAACATTTGTCGCCGGAGGAGTCCGGTGTGATCAAAGCGTATATGAGCAAGCTGCAAAAGGACCGTGTCGAGGCGGTGAATGCACTGCTACATGGCGATCTTCATTTCAAAAATATGCTTGTGAATGAGAACGGGATCGTTTCCGGCATCATTGATTGGGGCGATCTGAGCGTAGGCCATCCGGCTTGCGATTTGAGCGTTGCTTATAGCTTTTTACCACCTTACGCCCGCGGCGTGTTTTTCGAAACGTACGGAGGAGCGGACGAAGAAACGAAGCTGCTGGCGCGGCTGATCGCGGTATACATCCCCATGCTGATCTTAATGCAAGCGGTCGATGACGGGAATGAAGCGATTGCGGCAGAGGCGAAATCCAACATCATGCGGGCACTGTCGGATTAGGATCATTATTTCGTTGCGGCTAGAATTTAACATAGCCTTTTGAAAATACACATTGTGGAGGTTACCAACCTGAGGCACATATATTACTTGCTGCTGGCCGTACTGCTCATAGCTGGCTGTAGCACGAATAAGGATGCGCAACCCGTTCCGGAGCAGCCGGAGGTATTGGGAGAGATGCCTGAAGACATGCCTGCTGATTTCGATTTTCTCGTCCGGTACGGGTATGGGGAGGTCACCAAGAATGAGATCAATACGTATCAGGATACCGTGGTAAAAGATCTGATCGTGAACGGAACGGCCACAGCGGATATTACGTTGACCGAAGATGAAATGCGCAGCATCTATGATAGGATGAGAGGCATCCGTATTATGGGGAAGCTGGAGCTTGTGCCCCTTAAGCAAAGCTGTGCGGTGGTCCCTTACCAGGAAGACAGCTGGAGGATCACGGTGAACGGGTTCACACGTAATTGGTCCTGGTCTGGCGAGAATTGTGAACTTACGGAAGATGCAAAGCAGTTGCTGGAGCTGCGGACCTACATCGCGGAGATCGCAGCCGGTAAAGAAGAGTACCAGGCATTGCCCGAAGCTGAAGGCGGCTATGATTAAGGAGAACTGCATATTGAGGTACGACTGCAAGCGTACTCCGCAAGTCCGATCCCAAGGGATCGGATTTTTGGTTTAATGGGATAGGGAAACAGCAACCGGACAGAGTAGAAGGAGGTTTAAATTCAGTTTAAATATGTCGGTTACTATCCTTATAGATTCAGCAATCAAGGAGGAATAAAGCATGAAGCAGACACAATCAGCAGGGCAGGGCGGCAGCTATGCCATTGAGGCGCAAGGATTGGTCAAAATCTACGGGAGCAACCGGGCCGTGGATGGTGTAGATCTCAAAGTAGGCACAGGAATGATCTATGGGGTGCTGGGTCCCAATGGTGCCGGGAAGACAACCGTAATTCGCATGCTGGCGACCCTACTTCGGCCTGACGCAGGTTCGGCGCGTATCTTCGGACATGATGTGGCAAAAGAACCGCAGATCGTGCGTCAGTTAATCGGAGTGACGGGTCAATATGCGTCAGTGGATGAGTCGCTTAGCGCGACTGAGAATCTGATCATCTTCTCCAGGCTGCATGGCCTGGGGCGTGCGGAGTCTCGCAGCAAGGCCTCTGACCTGCTGGAGGAATTCGGCTTGACGGAAGCAGCGAAGCGCCCTTTGAAGAATTTCTCCGGCGGGATGCGCCGGCGGCTGGATCTGGCGGCCAGTCTAATTGCGCAGCCTCCGCTCATTTTCCTGGATGAGCCGACAACGGGGCTTGATCCCCGGACGCGCAATCAGATGTGGGAGACGATCCGCAAGCTGGTGAATACGGGATCAACGGTCCTGCTGACGACCCAATATCTTGAAGAAGCGGATCAACTGGCGGACCGGATTGCCGTGATTGATACCGGTAAGGTGGTCGCAGAGGGAACAGTTGATGAACTCAAAAGCTCGGTTGGCAACTCCTCGCTTCACCTGAAGGTGGTCCATCCGCAGCAGTTACTGAAGGCGCGGCAGATTGTGGAGCAGGTGCTTCAGGTACGCTCTAACCTGTCGGCAGAAGCAGCCAAAATTATCGCACCGATGGGGAACGTGGACCGGGTAACCGATCTGCTGATCGCACTTCGTGAAGCAAGCATACCGCTGCTTGAGATGAGTGTGCAGAAGCCAACGCTGGATGAAGTATTCCTGACCCTAACCGGTCATGGCGTCAAGGAAGATGCGGGGCTTGTCCCGGATAGTACACAGAAGAAGGAGGGGTATTAGCATGAGTACTTTAATTAAGCCGGGTGTAGACCGTAAATTAAAAAACCATACCAGCTTCGGCCAAGTGGTACGTAATTCCTTTACGATGGCCTACAGAGGACTGCTCAAGATCCGGCGTACACCGGAGCAATTGTTTGACGTCACGTTTCAGCCGATTATTTTCACCTTGATGTTCACTTATATTTTCGGCGGGGCGATTGCCGGTGATGTGGCAAGTTATCTGCCGGTAATCATTCCGGGAATCTTGGTGCAGACCGTAATCACGACCTCTGTCGTCACCGGTGTTCAGCTGCGGGAGGATATGGAGAAAGGGGTGTTCGACCGCTTCAAATCGCTGCCGATTGCCCGGATTGCCCCTCTCGCAGGAGCATTGTTAGCAGATACGATACGCTACACGATTGCTACAGTACTCACCTTCGTAATGGGTTACATCATGGGCTTGCGGCCGGAAGGCGGCATCGGAGGGGTAGCCCTGGCAGCGGTTCTGGTCATCGGATGCTCCTGGGCCATCAGCTGGATCTTTGCCTTTTTCGGTGTGATCGCCCGCACGGCTTCCAGTGTACAGGGGATTTCAATGATCGTGTTATTCCCGCTAACCTTCCTCTCGAATGCCTTCGTGCCGGTTGATACGATGCCGAAATGGCTTCAGTGGTTCGTGAATAACAATCCGATCTCGCATCTGGTCACTGCTGTCCGTGAACTGGTCAACCATGGAACGGTAGGCAGTGATCTGGTCTACTCCCTGATCGGAGCCGCTGTGATTGTGGCGGTCTTCGCTCCAATTACCGTGCGTGCGTATATGCGGCGGACGTAAATCTGGTTCACTAAGACGTCAACGAATGCAGGGATGCATCGGTTGGCGTTTTTTTGTATGCGAAAAACCGAATACAATGTGACCAATCACGGTAAGGAACCTTGAATCCATTCTGCAAGGGATAGCTCATAGTCAATAAAAGTCTGTAATTCACCATGCTGAACTGTCCAGGCATTCTTTGGCACTGCTATTTTCCGGAAGCCGACTTTCTCATACACATGCTGTGCTCTGGTGTTCTTAAGATTCGTATCCAGTATGATCTTGTGAAACCCCTGTGCTTCAAACAAATAACGGATCAGCATTCCTAAGCATCGTGTGCCTGCCGCTTTGTTTTGTTGGTTGAAATCACAGATTTTGATACCAATCTCCGCCACATGTTCAGAAACCGCACTGTAGCTCATTTCTCCAGCAGGAGTACCATCGATTTCCAGAATCAGACGTCCTTTCCGTTCAGAGTCTGTCCCGGTCTGCAATTGGGTTAACACCTCTTGTTCAGTGATTCCTAAGCCCTTAGGAAATCCGGCATGCGCCATGACTGCTCCATCGTTCCACCAGCTGCATAACAGCTCTGCATCGGCCACAGTTGCATCCCGGATAACCAAGTTTCCTTGTTCAATATACACTTTGTACACCTCCATGACTCTAGATCAGCACAGCTTCATCGTAGCATGCCATGATTTCCACGAGAATGGAGAGTATTGTTTTATACAAATTGTATTAGGTTTAAGAGTATTAGCAGCGATAGATTCAGCAACAGCCCCAATATAGAGAATTTGTTCCGCTTAACAATTCCAAGCATACTGATGCAAACAGCGAACAGCAGAAGAAATGGACTCCTGTCAAGAAAGTAGACAGCAACTACATCGTTTTTCGCTTAAATGTGGCTGCAAACTGAACCGGAGAAACGTAACCGAGCGCCCCATGGATTCGTTTGCGGTTGTAGAAAAATTCAATGTACTGGAAAATGGCATCATACGCCTGTTGCTTCGTTTTAAATCGATTCCAGTACACCAACTCTTTTTTTAAGAGGCTGTGAAAAGATTCGATACAGGCGTTATCATAACAGTTCCCTTTGCGGCTCATGCTTGCGGTCATCTGGTACGTCTTTAGGCGTTCCCGGTAGTCTTCAGAGGCGTACTGGGAGCCTCGATCCGAATGGTGAATTAAGCCCTTCCCGGGGCGTTTGGCCTTGTAGGCAGCGTCCAGAGCGCCTTGTACGAGGTCAGTGGTCATCCGGTCGCTAAGCCGCCAGCCGACAATCTCCCGGGTACACAGGTCCAGCACACTCGCCAAGTACATTCGTCCTTCCCGGCAGGGAATGTAGGTGATATCCGCCACCCACGTCTGGTTCGGCTTTTCCGTGTGAAATTGCTGGTTTAACAGGTTGGGGGCAATGGGTAACGGATGGTTGGAGTCGGTGGTGCATACGCGAAATCTCTTTGCGACACAAGAGCGCAGACCCCGTTCTTTCATATACTTGCCTACAGTGCGTTCACTGACCTGGTGCCCTTCACGCTCTAGGAGAACCTTGATTTTGGGGCTGCCATAGCGACCCTTAGAGTCATGAAAATGATAGGCAATCCGCTTCAGCAACAAGGCTTTGCGGCTGGCTTGAGGGCTGGGCTTTGCTGTTCTCCATTTGTAGTACCCGCTCCGGGACACCTGAAAGACATTGCACATCTTCTCCACGCGGAACTCGGAGCGATGATCTTCAATAAACTGAAATCTCAGTTCTTTGGATTGCTGAAGATGTGCACGGCTTTTTTTAGGATTGCCATCTCCTCTGTCAGCTCTGCGAGTTGTTGCTCCGGCTCCTTCAGTTGACGTTCCAGCTCTCTGTATTTGTCTGGAGTAACGATGGGCTCATTCTCAAACTGCCGGTACTGTCCTAGCCATTTATGCAACGTTTTGGCGGGGACATCCAGTTCCAGGGCCAGTTCCGCCACCGTTTTCGTCTGCTCCTGGATGTACTTGACGGTCTGTCTTTTGTATTCTTCATTGTAGCTTCTCCGTGTTCCACTCATGGGGACACCTCCTCGTTAAACTTATTATCTCTATTCTCTTAACGGGTGTCCACGGTTAACACTAACAGCAAAAGTATACCAGGTACAGGGAAAAGTCGGCGTAGAGGGCCAAGACCTTCGACCCTGCATCATTTAAGAGAGCACCATCATACAGATTCTTGTACATTCTGTTAGCATAAATTAATACACTGGTGATACAAACGGAGGATATTAACACAGGAATAGCAGTTAGACCTCTTGTCTTTTTCTCATTTCTACCTGCTGTAACGGACCATACTCCATAGATGACAAATCCCGCAAGCAGGTAGATCAAGTACATCTGATAGAACATCAGCCCTTCCTCCCGGTCCCCGGTTCCTCCGCCATCTGGTCCTGAAGCATATAATAATATGTTTGTTATAACCAGAATGAAATTCAGGAGTGCGTATTTAACTGAGCTTATTCCTATTCCCTTTATTTCTACCATCCTTACCTCCCCTAACTTGGGTTACTCTCCCGTTATTCATTGCCACTTTTTTGATATCAACTAGATTATTTGCATACCCTCTAATCAATATAATATATGCTATCACATACTTCCTCCCCCTTTAGGCAAATTAATACTATACCTATTGACCAAGGGGAGAATCTGGTGAAAAGAAAACTTCAAGTTATGACTACGCTGCTAATTATCGCGCTTATTATCAACGGGCTTGCAACGGCTCCATGTACCGCAGCAGAACCGCCATCACAGTTACAGAATCCGCAAACTGACTCCAGGGAGCTACAGCTGCAAGACATGCTTGTGCTGCAATTGCTGCCCTATATGAATGATCGGCTGAACGGCTTCCGTGGCTTTGACTTTCAGATTACACTGAGAGCCTTCCCTACAGTGGGACCGCATATCAGTGTGGGAGAGGATTTGTTCACTTATAGAATCTCACCTTCGCAAGTTGAGCTTGTAGAGTATAAGCATATAAAGGGACCGGAGGTACACGATTTTCCGCCAAATGACCTGGACATGAGGAGAAAGAGTAAATGAAGGCACTTTTTTCAGAAACCTTCTGGAGTTGTGGCGCGTTAGCCTTTATAATATGACGAGAATATAGAATAAAGGAAAAGGTGTAACTTCATGAGCATATTAAATGTAGAAAAGCTTAGTCACGGCTTCGGCGACCGGGCCATCTTCACGGATGTCTCCTTCCGTCTGCTGAAGGGCGAGCATATCGGCCTGATCGGCGCCAATGGTGAGGGGAAATCGACCTTCATGAACATCATTACCGGTAAGCTGCAGCCGGACGAAGGCAAGGTGGAGTGGGCGAAGCGGATGCGCGCCGGTTATCTGGATCAGCATGCAGTGCTTCAGCAAGGGCAATCTATCCGGGATGTGCTGCGCGGGGCCTTCCAATATCTGTTCGATATGGAACAAGAGATGAACGACATGTACGGCAAGATGGGGGATGTGACCCCTGAGGAGCTGGAGCAGCTGCTGGAGGATGTCGGAACGATTCAGGACATGCTGACCAGCCAGGATTTCTATATGATCGATGCCAAAATCGATGAAACCGCCCGCGGGCTAGGTCTGACCGACATCGGTCTGGACAAGGATGTTAACGATCTCAGCGGCGGTCAGCGGACCAAGGTCTTGCTGGCAAAGCTGCTGCTGGAGAAGCCGGATATTCTGCTGCTGGATGAGCCTACGAACTATCTGGATGAACAGCATATTAACTGGCTGAAGCGTTATTTGCTCGATTATGAGAATGCCTTCATTCTGATCTCGCATGACATTCCGTTCCTGAATAGTGTGATCAACCTGATCTACCATATGGAGAACCAGTCGCTGTCGCGTTACGTCGGCGATTATGAGTATTTCCAGCAGGTGTACGAAGCGAAGAAGTCGCAGCTGGAATCCGCGTTCAAGCGCCAGCAGCAGGAGATTTCCGAACTGAAGGACTTCGTGGCCCGCAACAAG
Source organism: Paenibacillus sp. FSL H8-0332 (assembly GCF_037963835.1). Classification (NCBI taxonomy): domain Bacteria; kingdom Bacillati; phylum Bacillota; class Bacilli; order Caryophanales; family Paenibacillaceae; genus Paenibacillus; species Paenibacillus sp. FSL H8-0332. Next base: position 4,164,482 of record NZ_CP150145.1, on the reverse strand, counting down.
GCCAGTGTAGCAACCCGCAATATGGCGATGTCCCGGCAGAAGAAGCTGGATAAGATGGAAGTCATCGAGATTGCCAAGGAGAAGCCGAAGCCGCAGTTCAACTTCAAGCAGGGGCGGACCTCCGGCAAAATGGTTGTTGAGACCAAAGATCTGGTCATCGGGTATGATTCCCCCTTGTCGCGTCCGCTGGATCTCAGTATGGAACGGGGTCAGAAGATTGCCCTCGTCGGTGCGAACGGTATCGGTAAAACCACGCTGCTGCGCAGTATCCTCGGCCAGATTCAGCCGATTTCGGGTACAGCCAGACTTGGCGATCTGCTTGAGATCGGGTATTTCGAGCAGGAAATGAAGGAATCGAATTACAACACCTGTATTGAGGAGATCTGGAACGAATTCCCGTCCTACTCCCAATTCGAGATTCGGGCAGCGCTGGCGAAATGCGGCCTGACCACCAAGCATATTGAGAGTAAAATTGCTGTCCTCAGCGGCGGAGAGAAGGCCAAGGTACGTCTCTGCAAGCTGATTAACCGCGAGAGCAATCTGCTGGTACTCGATGAGCCTACCAACCATCTTGACGTAGATGCGAAGGAAGAGCTGCAGCGTGCGCTCAAAGCGTATAAAGGCAGTATCCTGCTGATCTCCCACGAGCCTGAATTTTACCGCGATATCGTGACCGATACCTGGAACTGCGAATCATGGACGACCAAAGTCTTCTAGAAAACCGGCAATAACGCCGGTGTAGAGCTTGACCCGTAGGAGGAGAACTTTGCGAAAAGTGACTCTTACGGGTCATTTACATAAGAGTGGAGTAAGAACGCAGGGGGATCCTATGAACGTAGTGAATGAGGAGACAGTCGTGAAGCCATCCAAACGCAGTCTGGTCAATATCATTATTGACGGCATTTCTGGTATTTTTCTTCCCATAGTTAATATATTGAGTGCGGCAGGAATCATGAAGGGGCTGCTCGCAGGTGCGGTTGCACTGGAGCTCATCAGCAAGACCGAAGGCACCTATACGGTGCTGAATGCGATGGCGGACAGCCTGTTCCATTACCTTCCGCTGCTTCTGGCGTTTACGGCAGCCCGTAAATTCGGGGCCAATCCTTTTACGGCGGTCGTTATAGGCGGGGTTATGCTATATCCCAGTCTGACTACACTATTTGCGAACAACGAAATCATTGAGTTTATGGGCATGAGCATCAAGCCGGTGAATTATCCTGCAAGCGCTATTCCCATCATCCTGGCGGTAGGCCTGCTGGTCTATGTCGAGCGATTCTGTGTCAAAATATTGCCGGAAGTCATCCGCGGCTTCTTCACCCCGCTGATCTCAGTGGTCGTGGTATCGTCGGTGACGCTGCTGGTATTCGGACCGATGGGGGCGCTGGCCGGGGATGCCCTGGCAGACGGATACCGTACAGTGTATAATCTCAGTTCAGTCGGCGCCGGTATGGTGCTTGGGGCGATCATTCAGCCGATGGTGATCTTCGGACTGCACTGGAGTCTGGTGCCGCTGGCGATCAACAACATCAGCACAGGCGGTTCTGATACTATCCTCGCGCTGATGGGTCCTGCTGCCTTTGCCCAGGCGGGAGCCGCGCTGGCAGTATTCATCAAAGCCAAAGACAAGCAGTTCCGTACCCTAAGCCTGTCTGCATCGATATCGGCCTTGTTCGGGGTCACCGAGCCTGCCATGTTCGGAGTGAATCTGCCTTTGCGTAAGCCGATGGTCATCGTCTGCATTGCTGGCTCTATCGGCGGGGGAATGGTTGGAGCGTTTGGTTCCTCTGCGATCTCGTTTGCTTTTCCGGGGCTGGCTACGCTGCCTGCTTATCTGGGGGACGGGTTCGGCGGCTTCCTGATCGCATGTACCACCGGGTTCCTGATTGCCCTGATTGCCACGTTGTGCGTGAAACTTGGACCGGAGCCAGTCGTCGAACCACTTGCCAAGTCCTAGCTAAGGGGGATTACACATGAGAGCGATTAGAAGAACCAAAACGGTGGAAGGGACTTCCATTCCCGGAATCATCCATAACGGAGGAAGTTACTTCTATATTAATGTAGATGTGTACGAAGACGGCATGGTCAACTGCTGGGAGCTTACAGATCTTAAGGGCTTATCCGGCAAAATAAATTCAGGCTGGTTAACGCCGGCAGTCCCCTCCGGGAAGCAGCTGTCCATTCATGGACTGGGTGCGTATACGGTAGAGTCGGCGAAGTGGACTTACAACGCTGCAAGCTATTACCAGCATATTCAGGAAACAGTGAGTCTGCTGAATCCGGACCATACGAATATCTATGAGATTTCGGACCGGGAGCAGGAGCAGAGTGAAGCGCGCCGGATTGCGCTTTCACCTTCCTCTACGGAATTCTATGTCAACAGCGAAATGTTCTACCAGACGACGGAGGGCAAAAGCGTCCATCTGTTCATGAAGAATAGCGGCGCAGTATACCTGGTCGATGTTGTGATATACAAGGACGGAAAGGTAGCGGTCTATAACCTGCCTGCTGAAGCAGAATATACGTTGGAGGAACTGGACGCGCTTTTTGCAGATAAGACCTTCTTCACGACAATGGATACACCTGTTAAGGTGCAGATTCTGCATTTGGGCGAGGTTACATTAGGCGAATCCCTATACTCTGCTGATGCGGAAGAGAAGCTCAAAGAGCTGCACAACCTCCACAAGCAGTTAAATGGCGAGCAAACGGCGCACGAAGCGTGCCGGGCTGCCTATTACGCTTATCTGGAGAATCCGGGTGATTACTACCGGGAGCAGCTTCGAATCAAATATGAGCTTGTGCCGGAGCATGAACGGATGTACCTGGGCGATATGGATACGAAGGATTGGGATTACCAGCGAATTCTGTATCATCCTGAACAGACACGTGAAGTGTGAACGGGGCAGGATTTTCTACGCGTTGGATGCTATACTACTATAAGTGATGAAGTGAAGAGATAGAGGGTGGCAGGATGGAGACAATCAGCTTTCATTATGGACGGCATATTTCCAAGGTGGCGCGGGCCTTATATTTCCACTCGTGGAAGTCTATACTGTCCATTGGAGTTCAAGCGGTATTTATAGCGGTGTGCATGATTCTCTATACTCAGAACCAGTCGGTCATTCTGCTCGGCATATCGATTACGCTGGTTCTGACCATGGGAATGTCAATCGTGATGCGAACCTTGCTTTTACCGAAGATATTGTCGGCAGATACAAGGTACAATAAGGAATTTGAATATCTTTTCGATGCAGAGGGGATCAATTTCAGTCCGGAGAAGGACGCGTCCGTCATGACATGGGGCTCCTTCACCCGGGTATGGGAGAACCAGAGCTACTATCTGCTGTTCAATGGGCCACAGGAGTATTGGTTCGTTGCGAAGCAATCGTTCGAGGATGCTGCACAGGAGCATAAATTCAGAGCGTATGTGTCAGATCACCGCAAGATTGTCAGTGGCGTGATTTGGTGACAAAAAAGAAGGACATGCTACCCGCGCATGTCCTTTTCTGTATCCGGGAGCGGATGACTAGACGCAGCTATACCCGCCAAAAGCTTGTGCAATCCGCCTTGTCGGCAATGTTGTACTCGATTAACTGTCTTAGCAGGCCGTAATCCACCGGATTCGTCCATTTCATGCGGATCAGCAGCTTGGTGTGATCTACTCCGCCTTGCTTCAGGAGCTCTTCGAAATAATCCATGCCTGCTTTTTCCGGGGCGACAGCCATATGCCCTTTGGCTACACTGAAGCCGATAATGTATGTTCCGTGATCGGTGAACATCGGCTGATTCCAGCCAATTCTCGGTTCGAGCTGCGGGAACTCCTGCAACACCCAGGCGAGTACTTCCTCCACTGTTGCCTGATGGACCGGATTATCGATCTTCGCCAGATACTCTGCAAACACATCCATGGTTCGTCCTCCTGATCTATGTCAGCCCTTATGCCATCCATAATATCTTGTAGCTACAGGATAGTCAAAAATTTTAATGATTAAATTTATAATTTCGCATCTTTGGCAGGTGCCATTGCACCTAGGCTCCACAATTACTATTTGCAAGGTTCAGAACTCTTGGGAAATGATATAATAGTCATGAATGGAGCTGATGCCGATGGATTTACTGGACCCGAGGGTAGATTTTGTTTTCAAAAGGATATTTGGCAGCGAGAATAACAAGGATGTGTTGTAGAACACTATTTTATTGGAGTAAGCGTTATGCAAGTCAACTCAATGAGGGCGAGAAGTATATGGAGTTGAAGGAATGCGTGACAATAAATATATTGAACTATTTGTTTTTGAAAAACGATCAGTATCATAATGTGTTTCATCTGCGGGAGGGGTTCTGATACATCACAATGGGAGGTGCTGAAGATGAATGAGCCGGGTTTGGAAAAAGCGATGGACACTCTGCAATATCTAAGTCAGGATTCAGAGGCCAGACGGTTGTATGAAGCCAGACAGAAGTATTTACACGATGAAGCCTCTATGCTGGGCAGTGCAGAGTTGGCTGGAATTAAAAAAGTGGCTAAAAATATGCTTGATATGGATATCGATATAGCAAACGATTGTAAAAGCCACGGGATTAACGGAGCAAGAGATCAATGCTTTGCAAAAATAGAAATTACGGGAGTGTCCAGTGGGCGGATGCTCCCTTTTCTTATTCCTGCTGCCCCGTGCCCCTCCCTTCCTCATTCCAGCATTTCCCTGTATGATAGAAGAAGCTAGTTGTTCTTCAGGATAAATGAGGAGGGGGTAAGGGATGGAAAAGGTGATCGTGTTCAAAGGTAAGCGTCCTGCTGAATTGCTGGCGACCATAGGCTTGGTTGTCGCGATGTTAATTTGGATTCGCTTGATCCTTCGGTTCGACACACCTACTCTGCTGAAGCATATCTTGGTCTATCTCGTCATAGGGATCTTAATCGTCCATATAGGAGTTATGATCTATCGTCTACTGACCTTTAACCGGGGGTTCAACATAGAAATAAGGCCGGAAGCTCTGCAGATCAAGGATATAGAGATTGAAGCCTCTACTATTAAGCGGATTTACATCAAAGGCTACTTCATGCCCGTGATCGCAGTTAAGCCCAGAGCCTATCTGCTGGTTACTTATAAATACTGTTTTCGCTTCCCCGAGCAGGAAGATCAAGGGATAAAGGTGCTAACGGAATGGGCGGAGCGGCACCAGATCGAAGTGGTACATAAGAAATTTGTTAGGTGGATCTAAGTAACCAAGGTAATACACGACAGGAGGAGCTGATCAAATGAAAGTCACCGGATTCAGTCACATCACACTCCAGGTACGCGATCTTAAGACATCTCTGGAGTTTTATCATGGTATTCTGGGGATGAACGTTAGACATCATGGCCGAATAGATGCTTATTTGGAGTGGGGCAGCGCCTGGGTATGTCTGGTGGAACGGACGGAAGCCGGGCAGCAGCCGAGCGGATTCGCCGGGATGGACCACGTAGCTTTTTATATCGCAGAGGATGATTTCGAGGAAGCCGTAGCTATTTTAAACAAACATCATATAGAGTTCGTCAGAGGACCTGTTCAGCGGGGAACCGGCTGGTCGGTGAATTTCCTGGACCCGGATGGGATTCAACTGGAGCTGCATACTTCCACTCTGGATGAACGGATGCAGGTCTGGCGTTAGGCGGAGTACAGTCAACATAATAATCAGAAACGGGGATGCGGGATGAACAAACCTTTTCATGAAATGCTGACGTCGGAAAATGAGCTTAGAGAGCTTCTGGGCTATCCGAGTGAAGTGGTGAAGCGCAAATCGATCCATCAGCTGGATCATCACTGCCGAGATTATATAGCGATGTCCCCTCTATTATTCCTGTCTACGGCAGATGAACACGGCTCATGCGATGTCTCTCCGCGCGGGGATGCGCCCGGTTCGGTGCTGGTGCTGGATGAAGGGCATTTGGTCATTCCTGAACGTCCGGGGAACCGCAGATTGGACTCTTTGCTGAATATCCTGGCTAATCCGCATATCGGTCTGATTTTTATTATCCCGGGGCTTGAAGAGACCCTGCGGGTTAACGGGCAAGCCTATATCATTAAGGATGAGCCTATCCTGGATCGAATGCGAGCCAGAGGCAAGCGGCCTGCGCTGGGGATCGGGGTGAAGGTGGAGGAATGTTATATGCATTGTGCCAAGGCCTTCAAAAGATCGCAGGTCTGGGACTCCGGCACCTGGCCTGCTGAAGCCTTGCTCCCGTCTGCTCCGGCCATCATCGCCGCTCATGTGAATGCAGCGGAGTTCACGGAAGAAGTGGTGCGGCGAGGTATAGAAGAGAGCTACGAGAAGCGGCTGTATTAAGAAGGGGAGTGAATAGCGGGGATGGATACAGAGAAGCTGATACGGATTTTTGACAGGCAGGCCACGGACTATGACCGTAAAAGAGAAGATCCGAAGCAGCGGCGCTGGCGCCAGAAGCTAATCGGTTCTGCGAAGGGTGAGGTGCTGGAGCTTGCCGTCGGAGCCGGGGCGAACTTCCCGTTCTATCCTCAAGGCGTCAAGATCACGGCTGCGGACTTCAGCGGAGCCATGGTCGAGAAGGCCAGACGGGCCGCCGGACAGTACCGCCTGGAAGCCGATTGTATATGTGCAGATATCGAAGACATGAGCTTTTCCGCGCATTCGTTCGATACGATTGTCTCCACGCTATCCTTATGCAGTTATAAGAATCCGCTGAACCTCCTGGTGAAGCTGAACCGCTGGTGTAAGCCGGATGGCACCATCCTCCTCTTGGAGCATGGACTCGGTTCTAACCTAATGGTCACTTCGCTGCAACGGGCGCTGAATCCGCTGTTCTATCGTATATACGGGTGCCACCAGACCCGGGATATTCTCGGACTGGTCCGCGAGTCGGGGATGCAGATCCGCAGAACAGAGAGCTATTCGCTGAATATGGTACATTTGATCTGGGCGGGACCTGAGGAACAACAACTATGATCTGAAGGGTAAGAGATCACGTACCTGATACGAGGGCAAGACCGTAGGCATTAGTAAGATATTTGAGGTTCGGGCCGGGCGCAAGGGGGAAGGGGAACGGATGAAGAAGAAATGGAAGATCATTTTATTTAGCTTTATTGGGGCTATTGTCCTTTTAGTCGTGTTAGGAGCATTATACGTCAATAACGTTGGATATAATAATGTGAAACACATGTATCGTTTAGAATCAACCGGTAAATCTGTTATTCGGATAGATAGCGATATGCCTGGCCGAGAGCGCTACCTTACGAAAGAAGAGGGTGATCCACAGGAACTGTTAAAGTCACGCATGGAACGAGAAGGGTGGAGGTATACTCAACAGGAGGGATCGGGTTATTTTTTTAAGAAAGACGGTAGGGAAGAAATAGTCACTACGCAGCAATGGAATCATTTTTATATTATATATAGTTTGAATGCTGGAATTGCGAACCTTGAGGACTAGACAAGAAAACAACGCCCCTACTTTGTAAAGGGGGCGTTGTTTCACGTTGTGCTTAGTTACCAGTGTTACTAGCTTTGTCCATTTCGTATCCATATACTGTATAGCCAGGCGTTACAAGAGAAGAGCATGATATGATTGCTTGGTTATCGGGACTTGATCGGAGTACAATTGATAGTATTCTGAGCTTTATTAAGTCTGAGTAAAATGTGAGGGGAATGCGAAATGGATAGTATTATTTTTGATCTGGACGGTACGTTATGGGACCCGACGGAGACCGTAGTGAGTGGATGGAATCAAGTGATTAGCAGCTATAAGGGAGCAGCCAAAGAGGTAACCATAGACAATTTACAAGGGATTATGGGTCTGCCGGTGCCGGAGGTTGGCCGGAAGCTGTTTCCTGATGCAGATGAGGATACCCGGCAGAAGATTATGGATGAATGTTGTGATATGGAGTGTCTCGTTCTGTCACAGCAAGGCGGAAGTTTGTATGCTCGGGTGGAAGAGGTGCTTCAGGCATTATCGGCTAAATATAAGCTGTTCATCGTAAGCAACTGCCAGGCGGGGTACATCGAGGCTTTTTATGAGTATCATGGGTTGCAGAAGTATTTCACAGACTACGAGAATCCGGGGAGAACCGGACTATCTAAGGGAGAGAACATCAGGCTGGTCATGGACCGCAATCATCTGATGAGTCCTGTCTATGTGGGCGATATCGAAGGGGATAGGAAGGCGGCAGGGTTCGCAGGGATTCCTTTTGTATACGCGAGTTATGGATTCGGCGAAGTGAGCAGTTATGATTATGTGATCGACCGGCTGGACGGGCTGCTGGAATTGTTCTGAAGCGGCCCTTGGATAAAGGTGGATCTCTTCTTGCAAAAGCTGGAGTTGTCTTACAGCCATTTCATGGCTTTGAAGACAACTCCTTATTCAATTCCGGCGATAATGCGGCGGATACGCAGGGGATAGCGTACCAGTGGTACGGTTGGATCAGACGGCTGTCCAGCCCCCGTCCACATACAGCGTCTGGCCTGTCGTGTAGCTGGAAGCATCCGAGGCGAAATAGAGGACAGCGCCGTTCAATTCATCGGGGTTGCCGGGACGTCCCATGGGGCATAGCGTATTATACTGCTCCAGGAAATGGTCCTGATAGAGCGCGCGTGTCATCCCGCTGGGGAACAGGCTCGGTCCGATCGCATTCACCGTGATTCCGTAAGGAGCGAGGGTCGCGCCCATGCCGCGTGTCAGATTCACGACTGCGCCTTTGGAGGCATTATAGGCATGCAGGGCGGCCAGCTTGCTGCCCTTCACACCGCAGATGGAAGCAAGGTTGATAATGCGGCCCGCCTTGCGTTCCTTCATGGCCGGGATCACAGCTTTGGACATGAGATAAATACTCTTCACATTGGTATCCATCACCCGGTCCCATTCCGCTTCCGCCAATTCCTCGACAGAGCCTGCGGAGGCGACACCGGCATTATTCACCAGGATATCTAGCCGTCCGAAATGCTCCAGAATGCTTGCTACCGCAGATTCAATCTCTATTCCGCGGGTTACGTCACATTGGAGCGGAAGCACCCGGCGGCCCTGGGTTTCAATCTGTTGCCGCGCCGATTCCAGCTTGTCCACTCTTACATCCAGCAGGGCAACGTCCGCGCCTTGCCCGGCCAGAGCTTGAGCCAATTCTGCGCCTATCCCCCCGGCTGCTCCTGTCACCACCGCTACTTTTCCGCTTAAATCAAATGGATTTCTCACTGGCACACCTCCACTAATTCCACCAATCCCAGCGTAAGTTGGAGTAAGGAAGGAACTGTACAGGATCTACAGCAGTCAGGACCTCACCGCGTTCAAGGACGGTATTGCTGACTGTGTAGATGCCGCCCAGCATACGAACGACTTCCAGCTCGGCCCAAGGATCATGCGGAGAGTCATGCAGGTGAATCTCTACTTCTGCCGCTGTGCGCACGCTGACATCCATAGAGGCTGTCTGCCGGATCAGCAGAGGTCCAAGATCGAAGCCGCGGCCATCCGGAGACTTGGAATACTTCATATTGAAGACAGGCAGTCCGTCACCATAATGCTCGGTAATGATGCGCTGCCCGTCTCCGGCATTCATTTTACCGCTAAGCGCAGCCTCTACGTGGAAGAATTCAGTGCCCCGCCGGGAGACGCTGCCTGCTATATGCTGATCCTCCTTCTGGAGACTGATGTCGGCCATCTTCTTCGGGAAGCCATAAATCTCACGCCCCAGGCCCATCGCAATATCATCGCTGATCGGCATGGACAGGCAGTAGGTACCCGGTTGCCCATTGTACGATGCCAGAACGAAGACCGCAGCTTCCCGGTAAGGCTCGCAGAAGCTGGTGCGGGGATAGTTGGCTACAAAAGCGTGCACAAGCGGCCTTGGACCCGGCGTAAGCGGGGCGGGCAGGATTCTGCGGATCACTTGGGGCGAAGTCTCCCAATAGACGGTTAGTGTCTCGGCATTATAGAAGGTCGTAGGGGTATTGATTCTTTTGGTAATCTCATTCACATCTTTTACGAAGCTGCTCATCGGAATCTCCTCCTGTGTTATAGGGTCACGAATAATGTAACATGACTATTCCAGTGATTATATATATGGAAAATATAAAAATAAATGGGAATCTTGTGCGCGGCGCACTATAATAATCAAGGGGGTGAGAGCGATGAGTGTTACATTTGAACAGATTAGCAGACATTTTACGGAGCAAGCCGTACATATCCAGTGGAACAAAGCATTAACCACAGCGTATTCAGATACGATGCTGATTACGAAGAGCCTGACGCATTTTACACCTGAATATATCTATGTGGGCTACCGGTCCGGATTACCGGATCACGCAGAAGGGTTGGAGCAGGCCAGCCTGATGCTGATTAATGATACTGTGGAGCCAGCGTCAGGCGAACATCAGCAGATGTATAGCAGACAGAACCGTATGGAATTCGGGGCAGAGGAAGATGTATTCGAGCTCTATAATCGGACCCGGGAGCTGTTTCTGGAAGAGGCTGAACGGGAGCAGGCCAAGGGCAGAATGCTTGAGGCCTGTGTCGCCGGCAAAGGACTGGATGTAATAGTCTGTGCTGCGGCGGAGCTGATGGGCAATCCGGTCATTATCATCGATGTAAGCTATAAGGTTCTGGCTTCTTCGGATTGTAGCGGGATTACCGATCTCATCTGGAGCGATAATCTGCACAAAGGCTATTGCTCCTATGATTTCATAGCTGCCGTCCACCAACTGAAGAGTGTACAGAACAGCATAGAGTCGCTGGAGGCTTACGAAGTGGAATGTAGCGGAAGCCAGGTGACCAAGCTGGTCGCCAAGATTAGGATCGGCAGCAAGCCTGTCGGGAATGTAATTGTACTGGGCGACACACGCCCTATTGAGCCGAGGGATCGTGAGTTGGCGGGTTTTACGGCCGGGCTGGTGGCAGCGGAGCTGGCGAAGAACAGCTTTTACCGGAATTCGAGCCAGGCGGAATACGAAGAGCTGATCTATGGATTGCTGGAGAATGAGGAGAACGGACCGGTACTTATTCAGGAGAGCCTGCGGAGCGGTATGCATCTGCCCAAGGGCAGATTGTCCGTTCTGGTGCTGGATCTTGCGGGGTATGATGCTTCAGCTTCCGGCAAACACACTGGTTATTTAAGAGATCAGCTGCACCTGCATTTCAGGGAGGAGCGGCTGATCTTTTACCATGAGTATATGGTGGGGGTAAGTGAAGGTGAGACTGTATCGTCCAGGTCAAGAGAGTATGACCCAAGCTTGCGGGAATTTCTCGTCAGCCATCAGATCCGCCTGGGGATCAGCCGGGAATTCACCGACCTCACGGACTGCCGCAAATATTATCTGCAAGCGCTCAAGGCGCTGGAGATCGGGCGGATCGTCTGGCCTGCGGAGCCGCGTATCTTGTATGCAGATGTGCAGCTGTATGACCTGTTATCTCCGCATGCGCAGCATGATTCCCGGGATGTCAGCCATCCGGCGCTAACGGTCCTCCGTGAATTCGATGAGAAGCATCATGCGGACCTGTACCATACTCTCTATTCCTATTTGAAGAACAACCAGCAGCTGCAAAAGACCGCCGATGAACTATTCGTCCACCGCAACACCCTGCGGTACCGCTTACGCCAGATCGACGAATTGATTCAGCTTGATTTACGCCAGATCGATCATGTCCTGAGGCTGTATATGTCCTATCAAATGACGGATTATCTGGAAAAGCTGAGGGCGGCGGGAGCAATATGCAATGCTGATTGATGATTGTGAAGCAAAATTAACTCCGCATCAGCTTCATACACACCTGAGGCTCTTCCTCCACTTCTCTGCAAGGCTCACACAGCTCAAACCCAAACTTTCGCACCGTTGCCATCGAAGCAGCGTTCTGCGGATGAGTCAGGATATAGATGCAATCCACATCAAGCTGTGTGAAGCACGTATCGAGAAGAATGGGCAGGGCCTCTGACATATAACCTTGCCCCCAATAGTCCTTCCAGATGTCATAACCGATCTCCACCTGCTTCCGCTCTGCGTCCCAATAATGATAGCCGCAGGTGCCAATGAAGGAACCGGTCTCCCGGTCAAACATCCCATAGCGGTGATGGCCTTTGCCTTCAGGCTGGGCGTAATGTTCAATGATCTCTATCGCTTCATTATAATCGCAGGGCGGCTCACTGAAGTATCTGCACATGTCCGGGTCCGAGAATTGTTTGTAGACCGCAGTGATGTCGGACTGATTCAGTAGGCGGAAGTGGAGACGGTTGGTTGTAAAAGGTTCAGATAAGTTCATTCAGTTCGCTCCTGTCCGTAAAATACCGATTTAATGGTTTCATGCAATCATTATCCTGTATCGGATTGATATTCTCTGTGATAATTCTTGCCAATGAAGGGTATTAATGCACCTCATTACGCCAAAGGGTGACGACAACTTGCTGTTCATCACAGCAGAGAGTGCGCTCAGGATTATGAACGCTTTGTTAATGTATGGTAAAATAATAAAAACTTCCGATGAACCCTGAAAGGTGTGTGCATATGAGACCAACCAGATTTACCAAAAGCATAGCAACCGCTCTCGGCTCACTGCTCCTGGTGACGAGTGCCGGGATTACCGTCCTTGGCGCTGTTCCGCAAAATGCAGCGGCAGCGGCTGTGAAGCCTACACCAGCCTTCAGCTTATTTGAACAGAGGGTGAAGAAACCTTCCTCACTCAGTCTGGCCCAAGGAACCCTGGTCAACCGCATCAGTCAGATGACGCCGTCGGAGGCTAATCTGGCGGTTCTGCATCTGGAGAATGCTTTGAAGGCCTACCTGCCTACAGCTACTAAACGCATGAGTGAGCCTGTCATTCAATTGGATATCAAAAATATAGATACCCCCGGCATGACCATGGCGTTGGCACGCTCCAAGGTGAAGCGGACGGAGTCACGGATTGTTCTGAAAGACTTGGCGGCGATGGATTACAAGCTGGGAAGGGACGGCGGGTTTGTTCCGGTCATTCAATACAAGAGTTTCAAGGTGTTCAAGCCGTACCTCAGCAAAGATCTGCAGGTATACATCGACCTGATGGCCACTGAGTCGGAGCAACCGGCTGTAGTCAACAGAACGTTACAGGTGGACTGGTATGAGGTTGTGGAACGGGCGGTGCAATATGAAGCCTTTGTGCAGACGTACAAAAATTCTAACCGTAATGTAGCCATGCAACAAGCCTTTGAAGTCTCGAAGAGACTTGTGTTCAATGGAAGTCCTAACACACCGCTGTTCGACAAGAAGACACAGGTCATTCTTCTAAAAGCGGCAATCGCGTATGAGAATACTCTTTCCGAGGCGGGGCCTGAGCAGATTGAGGGCAGCAAGCTGCTGACCCAGCTGGATGATTTCCTGCTGCTTGTAGAGAAGAATGGTGATAAGCGCACGCAGGCTGTTATTGATTATCTGAATGCTTTATGAGTCTGAAGTAGGGATGGGTGTAATACAGCGAAGAAACCGGGCTATTCTCGAAGCAGCCCGGTTCTTTTGCGTGCATATTGGGGGCGGGAAGACCCGCAAAGCATATCTTCCTATAGGCCGAAAGCGTCATAAATCACAGAAAAGGAAAACGATTACAATTATAATGTAAGCGTTATCTAATGTTTGTGTTCATTTATACGCAAAGGGAGGAAGACGGCTTGAGTACCCACAAGGTTTCCTTTAACATGCTTGTCTTTACCGGTTTTAGTCTTCAGTATGCATTGATGCATCTCTTATCTGCAGGTGAGGTGATTGTGATTTCATCCGCTGAGCTTATCATTTATATGGTGCTAACCTTTGCCGGGCTCGGCAGATTCTTTCGGTGTAGAAAGCGGGCTCTGAACGAGAGGGGCTGTGGGAGCACCGGACTTTTTTTCAGCGTGTTATGGACGGTGTCACTCTGCTCCCAATTCCGTAAAGAGAACTACCCGGATGCGCTGACTATTATTAATTCACTGGGCGTCTCGGCGGCTGGACTGATTCTGCTTACTGAGATTGTTATTCTGTTCAAGGTGTAAGCCAGCTGTAGATGAAGAACCCTCTGTCCTTAATCAAGGATAGGGGGTTCTTCATGTAACAACCTGCTGTGAAATGTCCGCTGCGGACGAGCTGCAGCCGCTGATAGTGAAGGCCGGAGTCTTCCGGATTACCTTCATAGAATTCATAAGGGTTCTGCGTCATCCCCGGAATGCCTTCTAAGATCTGCTTCGTAATAATCTGTTGGATTAGCTGTTTCTGAAAAATATGTATGTCCAAGCGGTGCTCCTGCTGAATTTACAAATCCTGATAAACAATATTTATGAGTTCAATCTTTAAAGTCTGAATAGCTTCTTCCCGCGGCAGCATAATGAACCGGGATAAATAATCGATGTCCACCGAGAACAGGCTAAGGATATCCTCCATGGACGCTTTATCTCCGCTTTGCGCCTTTTTTACGGTCTCGATGAATGGATAAGATTTTCCTTCAGGACTTCCAGTCCCTTGCGCTTCCATTTGCTAACCCCCTGTTGAGTCATGTGCAGCTCGTCTGCTACTTCTTGTTCGGCCATTCCTTCTATGACTGTTTTTTTGATGATATATCTGCATTTTTCCCAAGGCAGCATATCCAGAAGCTCATCGACGAACAACTCAGAAACGACCATACTTTCAAAGCTGTTGTCGTAGAACTCATTATCGTAGAGCGGATTACTTTCCCGTATCAGCTGAATGCGAGTCTTGTACTGAATTCTCCATGCTGAGCGTTTTAACAATCTCCTGCAGGTTTCAACTAATTCGTCATCACAGGTAACCATGAATTTTCCTCCCCATGTTCAGTAGTACCTTCATTCCAGGGTCCAGCGGAGCCTGTTCCCCCAGGCCTGACCTAACCAATCGCTGATCCTCTCATATAACAAGTAAAATATTCCATAGATTCCACAACTGACAAAAACAAAAATTTACAAGAATACTATTTTTCTTGCGAAAGTTGTAAAAATTATTTCCGGATTACCTAGTATTACGAGAATACAGAACAATAGATTGTCGAATTTTCCATTTAGGAGGCGATGGCGATGAGTGACTATGTAACACCTGAGATGATGAGCACCCTGGTGACCGTGCTGATTATTCCGCTGCTGGGGCTGCTGGCGAGGTCTGTAATTGCTTATATCAAGCGGGAAATTGCCGGGCTTGAGCAGAGAATCGAGAATGAGGCAGTGAACAGCCTGCTTCAGCGGGCGGGGGATGCTGTTGAATCCGCCGTAATTGCCGTCAATCAGACGTTCGTAGAGACGCTCAAGCAACAAGGCAGTTTCGACACGGAGGCGATGAGGAAATCTTTTCTGCTGGCTAAAGAGAAGGCGATAGCGATCCTGGGAGAAACCGCACGGATGGAACTGAGTCTTGTGATCGGCGACCTCGAAGCATGGCTCGAGACGAAAATCGAAGTTTGTGTGAACCGGAATAAACAGTTGTAAAAACCCGTCCGGGTTTCCCTTTGATTAGTAAAGGAGGTCCAGGCTTCACCATGATCACTATGCTCATTACTAAAAAGTTAGGGGATGTATGATGAAACATTCAAAAAGGAAATGCAAGCTTGTGCAGCAAGGACGGTTAGGCATAATCAGCAGATGGCTGTGTCTCTCGCTTCTCATTCTGATGCTGGCGCCAGGCGCTGTATTCGGGTCGGGGAAAATAGTCCACAACATTCTTCCGGGCCCTGAGGCGGACACTGTCTCCGCGGCAGTGTACGAGGATGAGCCGCCAATACCACAGCTTCATCAGGGGGCAACGGTTAAGAATTCGGTCTATGGCTCCGTCTATCAATCGGTGTATGAGATAGACCCTACCCTGGGAGTGATTCTGAACCACGGAGTCTATCAGATGAACCTGATGGCTGTAAGTAATGTCGAAGGGTCGATGAGCCCGGTGTCGCCGCTGCTGCAGCAGATCCGGTTGTCGCAGGCCTCGGGGGTGGTTCCAGGGGGGCGCGGCTTCATGCTTCCGCAGGTGGTGGCTGTCAAGGATCTGGCGGGTAATCCGCTGCCGGGTATTCCCGTCACTTTCACCGTCTCGGAGGACAGTACAATTACTGCGGTCATGCGCGGGCTTAATAGTACTGGAATTACAGTTGTGTCGGATGCGAACGGATATGCATCTGCGGCTAACAATTACACAGGTTATATAGGAGAAGGCTATCAGGTCTATTCGAAGGGAACCGGGGTCATTAAGACCATGGAGGTCAAAGCTACCGTTCCCGGTCTTCAGCCGGTCACCTTCAAGGTAGAGGTCGGTGCCGTAGGCTCTAACCTGATCGATACGACGCCGCCTTCCATCAAGGCAACGGCGGTAACGGATAACGGTACTCCTTACATTGCCGGGACCTGGACCAGTCATTCCGTGACGGTACATTATACGGCAGAGGATACGTTGTCAGCGATCAAATCCCTGACCCCGGATCAGAAATTCACCGCTGAAGGAGCAGGCCAGACGGCAACAGGCAAGGCTGTTGACAGTGCGGCTACCAGTGATGAGGATAAGAACCATTATTCCATCGCAACCTTCGGTCCTATCCATATTGATAAAAGCGCCCCGGTTACAGAAGTTACTGTAACAGGCGCTGAATCCGGCAGCTGGAGCCGGGGGAAGGTTGCACTGCATTTTACCGCTGAAGATCCATATTCCGGTGTGGACGCTGTGTATTACAAGCTGGGAGAGAATGCAGCGGTCAGAACTTCCGGCTCCAGCGCGGCGCTGGAGCTGGAACAGGAAGGAGCGACTACTGTCAGCTACTGGGCGGTGGACAGAACCGGGAATGCAGAAGCTCCCCGGACGGTAGTGGTGCAAATTGACAAGAGCGGTCCGCTGATCGCCAGTATTCTAAGCCCGGAAGCGAATGAGAAGGGCTGGAACAGCACGGATGTTACGGTCTCTATTACCGCGTCAGATGTCCATTCCGGAGTGAAGGAGATCCATTATAGACTCGGAGCGGATGGCGAAGAACAGACTCTGGCAGGCAGCACGGCTGCTTTTGACGTATCGGTGGAGGGAATTATCCCTCTGGAGTTCTGGGCTGAAGATCATGCAGGTAACCTGACCGCTGTACAGAAGACCGAAGTGAAGATTGACAAGACGATCCCGGTCATTACTGTTCCAGCGAATATTACAATGGAAGCGAAAGCGGTACGTACCCCTGCCGATATTGGACAAGCCTCCGTTCAGGATATTTCGGTCCCGGATGTTCTCCTGACGAATGATGCACCTGCAGACTATCTCATCGGGACAACTACCGTCAAATGGACAGCGGTGGACCCGGTAGGACTCACCTCCTCACAGGTGCAGAGAATTACTGTAAAAGACACCACAAAGCCTGTACTAACTGTGCAGGGGGATATGGTTGTGGAAGCTACAGCGGTTCAGACGCCGCTTGTGGTCACCGGAGCGTCGGCAACGGATATCTTCCCGGTCATTGTGGTGAACGACGCGCCGAAGGAATTCCCTATTGGTCCGACTACCGTCTCCTGGACGGCAACCGATGCCAACAGCAATGTAACTACAGCAACACAGAAGGTCACCATTGTAGACAGAACAAAGCCGTTACTGACGGTTCCAGCCGACATTACGAAGGAAGCTGTAGGCCGAAGAACTGCGGTAGATCCCGGGAAGGCCGCCGCCACAGATATTTTCAAGGTGAATATTACGAATAATGCTCCTGAGGATTACCCGGTGGGCGTAACCAAGGTGAGCTGGACGGCCAAGGATGAGAATGGCAATATCTCTACAGCAGATCAGGTGATCCGTATTACGGATACCACCAAGCCGAAACTGACGATTCCGGCAGATATTACCGTTGAAGCAACCGCGAAGCGGACAAAGGTGAATATTGGACAAGCCGAAGCCAGCGATCTATTCGATGTGCTATTAACCAAGGATGCCCCGGCAGATTATCCGGTGGGCGTAACCAAGGTTACCTGGACTGCCACAGACGAGCATGGCAATGTCACTGAGAAAGTGCAGACGATTACAGTTACAGACACAACGCCTCCACAGTTAACCGTACCTGAAGACATCACCGCCGAGGCAACCGCCATTAAGACCCCGGTTGCGCTGGGTGAAGCGTCTGCCAAGGATATTTTCAGTGTTACTGTGACCAACAATGCCCCGGAACGCTTCATCTTCGGGACAACAGTCGTTACCTGGACGGCTACAGATGAGAACGGCAATACCACCAAGACAACACAGACCGTGAAGATCATAGACACGACGAAGCCACTGGTTACGCTGCCAGGCGGTATAACGGCAGAAGCCACTGGAGCAAAAACAAAGGTAGACATCGGCCAGCCGGTGGTTACAGAAATTTTTGCCGTGACGGTCAAGAATGATGCTCCGGCGGAATTTCCGCTTGGCACCACCAAAGTAACATGGACGATAACGGACGAGCATGGCAATGCAACTAAGGGAACACAAGAGGTCAAGATCGTAGATACGACCAAACCGGTCATTACAGCGCCGGAGGATCTTACGGTAGAGGCCACAGCGGTCAGATCCAAGGTCGCTCTGGGCGAGCCGGTGGTCTTCGATCTGTTCGAGACCGGGATCATTAACGATGCTCCGGTTGATTTCCCGGTCGGCACCACACTGGTTACCTGGATGGCCAGTGATCCAAGCGGCAATGTGGCAATCGCGAAGCAGAAGGTGACGGTTGTGGATACGACTGCGCCTAAGCTGTCTATCCCGGCAGATGTTAAGGTTGAGGCTACGGGGATTAGAACTCCAGTAATGACTGGAGAGGCCACAGCTACGGATATTTTCCCGGTCACTGTAACCAGCAATGCTCCCGAGAATTATGCAGTAGGCATTACTGAGGTAATCTGGACGGCTAAGGATGCCAACGGTCTGGTAACCACCGGCAAGCAAAAGGTGACCGTAGTAGATACCACGCTGCCCATCCTGACGGTTCCGCAGGATATCAGTGTGGAGGCTACCGCTGTGAATACTCCGGTTCAAATCGGCAAGGCTACGGCTACGGATCTGTTCCCGGTCACAGTGGTCAGCAATGCTCCGGCCAGCTACCCGCTCGGCAAGACCATTGTCACCTGGAAGGCGACCGATGCGAACGGCAACTTCAGCACAGGAACACAGACGATTACGGTAAAAGATACAACGGCCCCGGTAATCGCTGACATTCTTGACTATATTGCAGAAGCTACCGGACAGACGATGCAGATTAAGCTGCCGGTGCCTGCGGTCACCGATATCTTCGGGATTGCCGCAGTGAGCAGCAATGCTCCGGCTTCCTATCCGCTTGGCGTGACTGAAGTCACCTGGACAGCGAAGGATGTGAACGGCAACGTATCCACGCGTAAGCAAAAGATTATTATCTTGGATACCACAAAGCCTGTGCTTACTGTACCGGAAGATCTGACAGTGGAAGCAACGGCTGTTGAGACTCCAGTGGAGATCGGCGTGGCAGCGGCCACGGATATTTTCAAGGTGACGGTGAAGAACAATGCCCCTGAAGCGTATCCGCTTGGGATAACGGAAGTAATGTGGACGGCAACCGATGCGAACGGCAACGTGACTACGAAGGTGCAAAAGATCAAGGTAGTGGACACGACGAAGCCGACACTTACTGTGCCAGAGGATCTGACGGTAGAAGCGACAGCTGTAGAGACTCCGGTGGAGATAGGTGTGGCAGTGGCCAAGGATATTTTCAAGGTGACAGTGAAGAATAATGCCCCTGAAGCGTATCCGCTTGGGATAACGGAAGTAATGTGGACAGCAACCGATGGGAACGGCAACGTGACTACGAAGGTGCAAAAGATTAAGGTTGTGGACACAACGAAGCCGACACTTATTGTGCCGGAGGATCAGACAGTGGAAGCAACGGCTGTAGAGACTACGGTGGAGATCGGGCAGGCGTCTGCTACGGATATCTTCAAGGTGACAGTGAAGAATAATGCCCCTGAAGCATATCCGCTGGGCGTAACAGAAGTAGTGTGGACGGCAACTGATGCGAACGGCAACGAGACTACGAAGGTGCAAAAGATCAAGGTCGTGGACACGACGAAGCCGACACTTACTGTACCGGAAGGTCTGACGGTAGAAGCGACAGCCGTAGAGACTCCGGTGGAGATCGGTGTGGCAGCGGCCACGGATATCTTCAAGGTGACGGTGACATCGGATGCTCCGGCTGCTTATCCGCTGGGAACAACGACAGTTACCTGGAAGGCCAAAGATATCAATGGTAACGAGGTAACCGGGGTACAGCGGATTACCGTAGTGGATACGACACAGCCCTTACTGAAATTTGATGGACCGCTGCAGCTTACTAAGGAAGCAACGGCTCTGGAAACGCCGGTAGAACTGGAAGTGCCAGCGGCGCTGGATTTCTTCCCGGTCACTCTAACGACAGATGCTCCGGGAGAGCATGGAGCGATTACTTCAGAGGAGATCCTAACCGCAAATTTCCCTATCGGTACTACGATTGTAAAATGGACAGCTATAGATAGCAGCGGAAATTCCGCAGTGGGCATCGTGAAGGTGACTATTGTCGATACTGTCAAGCCTGCTCTTAAGCTTCCGGCTGATATTACTCTAGAAGCATCAGCCCTAAAGACGCCAGTAGAGATCGGCGAAGCAACGGCTACAGATATTTTCAAAGTCACGGTGACCAGCAATGCGCCTGAGAGTTATGCGCTGGGAACAACTGAGGTGACTTGGACCGCTACGGATGCGAACGGCAATGTCAGCACAGGCGTGCAGAAGATTACGGTGGTTGATACCACGAAGCCGGTGTTGAAGCTTCCAGCGAACAAGACGGTAGAAGCATCAGCCCTAAAGACGCCAGTAGGGATCGGCGAAGCAACGGCTACAGATATTTTCAAAGTCACGGTGACCAGCAATGCGCCTGAGAGCTATGCGCTGGGAATCACCGAGGTCACTTGGACCGCTACGGATGCGAACGGCAATGTCAGCACGGGCGTGCAGAAGATTACGGTGGTAGATACCACGAAGCCAGTGTTGAAGCTTCCGGCTGACAAGAAGGTGGAAGCAACAGCGCTGAAAACTCCAGTGGAGATCGGCGTGGCAACGGCTACGGATATTTTTAAAGTAACAATAACCAGCAACGCCCCTGAGAGCTATGCGCTGGGAATCACCGAGGTCACTTGGACCGCAACCGATGCGAACGGCAATGTCAGCAGAGGCGTGCAGAAGATTACGGTGGTGGATACCAGCAAGCCGGTGCTGAAGCTTCCGGCCGACAAGACGGTGGAAGCAACGGCGCTGACAACTCCGGTGGAGATCGGCGTGGCAGCGGCAATGGATATTTTCAAAGTAATAATAACCAGCAATGCGCCTGAGAGCTATGAGCTGGGAACCACTGAGGTCACTTGGACCGCTACGGATGCGAACGGCAATGTCAGCACAGGCGTGCAGAAGATTACGGTGGTAGATACCACGAAGCCAGTGTTGAAGCTTCCGGCTAACAAGACGGTGGAAGCAACGGCGCTAAAAACTCCGGTGGAGATCGGCATGGCAACGGCTACGGACATTTTCAAAGTAACAATAACCAGCAATGCGCCTGAGAGCTATGAGTTGGGAACCACTGAGGTTACTTGGACCGCTACGGATGCGAACGGCAATGTCAGCACGGGCGTGCAGAAGATTACGGTGGTAGATACCACGAAGCCAGTGTTGAAGCTTCCGGCTGACAAGAAGGTGGAAGCAACAGCGCTGAAAACTCCGGTGGAGATCGGCGTAGCAACAGGGACGGACATTTTCAAAGTCACAATAACCAGCAACGCCCCTGAGAGCTATGCGCTGGGAACCACTGAGGTCACTTGGACCGCTACGGATGCGAACGGCAATGTCAGCACAGGCGTGCAGAAGATTACGGTGGTGGATACCACCAAGCCTGTGCTGAAAGCTCCGGCAGATGTTGCTGCTCCGGCAACCGGAACCAAGACGCTTGTGAACCTGGGCCAAGCTACAGCGAGCGATATCTTCGGGGTAGTGCTGAAGAATGATGCTCCGGCTGACGGCTTCCCGTTAGGGAAAACAGTGGTCACCTGGACGGCCACGGATGTTAACGGTAATGTATCGACGGCGGTGCAGAATGTAACCGTCACTCAGACGTTCAAGGTTCAATCGTTTAATGCGAGCAGAAGCAGTGTGACGAATACGATTTTCCCAAGAATATCCTTTGAGAACACTAGTAAGTCCACCTTGCAGCTCTCCAGCATCAAGCTCAGATATTATTACACCGTCGATGGAGAGAGATTCCAGAGCTTCTATACGGATTATGCCAGAGTATCAGGCTCGAATACCAGGGTGATTCAGTCCTATGTTACGGGAAGCTTCCAGAAGACAGCAAGCAAAACCGGCAGTGATTATTATCTGGAAATCGGCTTCACCAACGGTGCCGGAAGTCTGAAGCCTGGAGAAACTGTAGAAATTCAGTGCAGATTCTGGAAATCGGATTTCTCTAATTATTATCAGACCAATGATTATTCCTTCAATGGACTGGCAACAGGCTTTACAGATACCAGCAAAATTACGGCCTACTCCTCCGGCAATCTGATTGCTGGGATGGAACCGTAAGCGGCTAAGTAAGCAATGCACGGCTTCCAGGCTGTTGCCGGATCAGTGGCTGCAGCTTGGAGCTATTCATTAACGGGAGATCAGCCAGCTCCATTAGCGGGGGTACGATATGCCAGACGACATGAATGAAATCCTTCAACGGTTGACCCGGGTAGAGACCAAGCTCGACATCATGAACAGTGCAAGGGATATTGCGCTTGAGGCCATGCAGAGCAGCAAATCGGCGCATTTGCGGATGGATGAGATGCGGGATGAGCTGTCCAGATTGAAGCTCAGGCAAGGGGAGAATCAACGCTGGCTGGTGGGCACGATCATTAGCAGCGTGGGGATGTGTATTGCCGCAGCGGGACTTTTGATGAAAATATTAATCGGGTAGCAGACAGGAAGGAGATGGGGGAATGGCCAAAGGCTTTGATTGCGCAGCACCGCTAACACGTACACTGGCTAAGAAATTCAAGGAGGATGGTTACGAATTCGTATGCCGTTACCTCGTGCCCTCCGGCTGGAAAAGATTAACCCAGGCGGAGGCGGTTGCGATCAGCGCTGCGGGGCTGCAAATTGTCTCTGTGTATGAAACGACCGCCAGCCGTGCGCTGGGAGGCCGTGCAGCCGGTCTGACAGACGGGGCGATTGCCGCACAGACGGCCCTTGCGGTTGGACAACCTGCCGGGAGCCGGATCTACTTCGCCGTAGATTTCGACGCCTCTGCGAAACATATGGATACGGTGATCGGGTATATTACGGCAGCAGGAGAGGCCGCCCGGAACTACCAGTCGGGTGTCTACGGGAGCGTGACCGTTATTGAAGCTGCAATGGCCGCTAAGGCCTGCACCGGCTTTTGGCAGACGTATGCCTGGAGTAAAGGCCGGAAAGCGGAAGGTATCCACCTTTATCAATACGACAACGGCCCCAAGGGACTAGGTCAACCGGTTCACGGGGTGAATGTGGACCTCAACCAGTCCAGCGGAGAAGCCGGCTGGTGGAGCACGCAGTCTGCTGCGGTTCCTGCACCAGGCAGTGCAAACGGAGAGGGGAAAGACTATATGATGAAGAAAGAGGATGCGGGCAAGATCATTGCTTTTCTTCAAGCGGCTTATATGGCAGCGGGTAATGCAGAGTCTGGAAAAGAATTTCACCGTCTGGCGAATGAGCTGCGCAAAGCCTCGGGTCAAGCGGCAGACCCAAATAATCGTTAATCCGCAGAACGGGTTACAGGCTGCCTTCGGGCGGCCTTTTTGACATACAAATATACATAATTAATTGAATAAATGGATTTATTTATGACTCCGGCTGTAAAAAGCGCTATGGATTTTACTTTATCTATAGGATCGATTTTTTACAGAGGGGGGACTCCATTGCAGACCCAAGCAACCGTGAGTAAGGACAAAGAGAAAGCATCCGGCGGCCATAAACCATACAGCAATCCACAGGTATTCATTCATCCGGCAGCCGCGAAACAACCGGACCCGGTAGAGATTATCCGGCGTGTCCGCCAGAATCCGGCTTCCTTAAGCCGTGAAGACAAGCTGGCGCTCCAGCGCACACTCGGCAACCGGGCCGTGGTTCAATTGTTATCGAGTCTGAAGGAGGATGGGAAGAAGAAAGAGCAGGCAGATCATGGAACCCAGGCGGCTGGACCAAGTAAGAGCGTGGCCGCAGAAGCCCAGATGGAAGAGCATACGGCTTCACCGGAACCGGTGCCAGCAGAAGCAGAGCAAGCCAGCGCTCCGGCTGAAGCCAAGATGCAGAGTAAGGAGGAGCCGGAAGGGCAGGCAGCAGGCGCTGCTGCGTCTGTCACACAAACTAAGCCTGCTAGTGGGGGCAGTTCTTCAGGTCCCGCGGCTGTTAAGAAGACGCCAGCGCCTGCCCGGCCAAAGGGGAGAGTGGAGGCCGCTGTAGAGGTGCAAGCTGAAGCGGCAGAACCAGATTCCGCTGCTCCGGCTGCAGAAGAGGCCAGGGAAGAGCCGTCTGCGGGACTGGTACATGCCGGGAAGGCGGAGGAGCCCGCAGCAGCTCAGGGAGGGGATGCGCCGGAGCCAGCCAAGAAGTCCGCCGTCTCCAAAGGCGCTGATGCACCGAAGAAAGCAGCGAAGGAGCCATCGCTCGGAGCAGCACTAAGTGCCTTGGCGGGAGATGGGAAGGAGAAGCCGGCGAAGGGCAAGGCGGTGAAGATCAGCGGTGAAGATCCGGGGCAGATTCTGGATCAGCTGACACAGGTTCAGCCCACAGAGCTGGGGGATGCCTATGCCCAGGCTGTGAATGTATCCTCCGGTGCATTCTCGAAGCAGACGCAGAAGACCAAGCAAGGGCTGCCTGCTGTTCCAGTGCCGACCGGCTTGAAAGGGAAGGTCCTGCAGGCCCGGAAGAAACCGGCTGCGCTGAAGCACACGGTGAAGGAAGGCTTCAAAAGCGAGCGTACCGGCGGGGCTGTTAGTACAGGGAAGCTGGATAAAATGAACATTAGTGCTTCCGGTTCCGGGAGCAATCCGGAGGCGATGCTCAGCGAAATTCGCTCCGCAGCCGCCCAGCCGCCGGGAATCAGTATGACCGGGGAGGCCGATCCCTCCCAGATGGAGGGTTTTCATCAGGAGGCCTCCCAGCAGGTGAGCGCAGCCAAGCAGGCGGAGATGGGCCAGATCAAGCAGCCGTTCGGGGAGAATGAGATCTATCCTGAGCCGGATGGCACCGTGGTGAAGGCTGCTGCTGGGCTGAAAGGCGGTCAGGCGCCCGGGGCCAAAAAACTGCCTGCGCTGGCGCTGCCTGCAGATATGACTGCCGGACTGAACCGCAGTCTGGCTCCAGAGATGAAGAAGCAGCTTGGTGCCAAGCAGGCGGAATATAAGAAGGAGCAAGCGAAATTCGATAGTAAAGTGCTGGGCTCCAAAGCCGACAGCCAGGCGCAAATCCGGCAGGCCGAGACTGAGGCGAAGAACAAGCAGATCAGCCAGCAGACTGGAGCCAAAGCAGAAGTCACCCAATTGCAGGGCGAGTGGAAAAAGGAGCTGGATGCTGCCGAGACGGACTATACCAAACAGGCCGGGTCAGCCGCCCAGCAGAAGAAGCAGGAGATCAACAGCGTCCGCACAGACAAAGAGCGGGAAGCTCAGAAGAAGCAGTCCGAAGCGGAGGGGGAAGCGACGCAGGCCTACAGTAAAGCGAAGAAGGAAGCAGACGGCAAGCATGAACAGGAGAAGGCCAAAGAAGAGAAGAAGGGCGGCTTCCTCGGCTGGGTGAAGGGTAAGCTGGAAGCCGTGGTCGAACTCGTCAAGAAAGCAGTCAACTTCATTTTTGAGGGTCTCCGCAAAGCGGTTAAGTTTATTTTTGACAAAGCGAAGCAGGCTGTACTGGGCATCATTGAACTGGGCCGCAAGCTGATTACAACCCTGATCAAGGGACTGGGTGTGCTGCTTAAAAAGCTGGTGTCAGTTGTATTTGCCAAGTTCCCCGGCATCGCCGCCAAGATATGTAGCAAAATTGACGGAGTTGTCAACAAGGCCATTAAAGCGGTCAACCAGCTGGCCCAGAAGCTCAAGACCAAGGTCACTCAAGTTATGGACTTCCTGGCCGCTAAAGTGGATCAGGCACTGGCAGCAGTGCAGAACTTCTATTCCAAGCTGATCTCAACGCTCGGCAATCTGCTGATTGCGACTTTCCTGGATGTTCTTGTCCGTATCGGAGCGCTTGGGAAGGCGGCGAAGCGTTCATTCAGCCATCTGGAAGGGAAGATGTGGGAGTATCTGCTCGGAGTAGATATCTCCAAGCCAATGGGGGCTGGAGCAGCAGAAGGCGGAGCTGTAGAGCAGACGGAAGGTGCGGGTCCGGCAGCGGATGAGAAGCTGACCCCTGAAGATATCGAGATGGAATCGGTGGAGCAAGGCGAAATGGACCCGGCGCTGGTGCAGGAAGCGAACCTGAAGGATGGAGAAACGAAGGAGCTGTCCGGCAGCCGCGACCCGGCTACAATGGACAGCATTATGGCGGAATTCGACACCGGAGCTGCCAAGCAGAGCCTTGGCGGCAAGATCGCAGACGGTGCGAAGCTGCGCGCAGGCAATGCGAAAATGTTGTTTGACCAAATTAAATCATTTGTAATAAAATGGATGAAGGCCCATGGATTACAGCTGCTTGCGGGCATAGCTGGAGTATTAGTTGTTGTGGGCGCTGCATTTGCCATCAGTGGCGGTGCCATTACTGTTCTTATTCCCCCTATTATTAATATTATCACTGTTGCGATGCAGGCTCAGGCAATTGTTTCTATTGCGCAAGCCTTAGCGCAAGCCGCCGGCTACATCGGCACCTACCTGAGCCAGGGCTGGCAGAAGATGATCGAACCTGCCGCGATTGCGCTCGCTACTGCACTGGCGATGGGACTGGTTGAGCTGGCGATGGCGGGTGGCTTCAAAGCTGTCGGAGCCAACCTCAAGAAAGCCGGACAAGCTGTCAAGAAGGGCGTCGGAGCGGCAGCCAGCGGGGTGAAGAACGTTGTAGGCGCAGGAGCCAAAGGCATCAAGAGCCTGCTGAAATCCGGAGCCAAGCTGGCCTCCAGGAGCGGCAGCATGATCATACGTAATGGTAAAATCGTGATCAAGAGCCTGCAAAAAGGGCTTATGAAGGGGGCCAAAAATCTCCGGGGCCTGCTGGACCGGATTCTGCAAAAGTTCAAGTTCAAGAAGTTTAAGCTGGTGCGCAAGGGTAAGCATATCCGTCTGTATGGCGAGGTTAATCCTTGGGTGCTGCTGGCTGACGGAACGATTCGCGATATCGATGAGAAGGAATTAAAGCATCTTGAAGGAACTAGTAATAAACCAATCCTGCTTCATGATTCAGAGATTGATAAGCTTAGTAACTTAGAACTTGCAAAAAGAGCAGATGTTTATAAAAATGCGGTTGATAATGGCGGTAAGATAGATCTAAATAATATAATAGAAACTAGAAATTCCTACACAACGGTTGAGTTTAGTGGGACCACAAAGGTTGATGGACAAGTAAGAGACATTAGTAGACGAGTATACCAAAGAAGTGATATAGATTGGAGGCAGGTTGATCCAGAAACTGGATTAACTAACCTTCAATTAATGAGAAAAGGTAAACCTCCGTATTGGAAAGATGGTACCAAAATTGAACTGCACCATACAATTCAATTGGAACCAGGTCCGATGGTAGAAATACCTGCTAGTTTACATGATGAATATACTAAAATATTACATGGTCTCGTTGAAAATGGAGGTAGTTTCCGAAATAATCCTATTTTAGATAAACAGTATAATAATTTTAGAGCTAAGTATTGGAGAAGTAGAGCAAAAGAAATTATGAAATCAATGTAAAATAATCTTGTACAATGGAGGAATAAAAGGTGACTTTTGAGAAGCTAGAAAGTTTTATTCAAGAGAATTCTGATGAGACTGATTTTACAGGTGGAATTACCAAAGAGAAAATAGTAGCGGTTGAAACAATGTTAAAAGTTGAACTCCCTCAAAGCTATAAATGGTTCTTAGAAAACTATGGTTCGGGAGGGATGTTTGGGGTAGACATTCTTGGACAAGGTAAATCTTCTCCTACCGTTGTTACAAGAACAGAAAAACTAAGAAATTTCGGACTACCACATGACTATATTGTAATTGAGGATTGTGATGAATTTTTCTATTGTCTTGATACTACGGATACCTCAATAGGGGAGTGTTCTGTTATATCTTGGGATAGAACATCAGGATTTAATGGAAAACGTGCAGACAATTTTTATGAATTTATGATCCAAAGACTTAATGATGCTAAAGAAAATTGGGAGGAAGACTAATATATTAAAAAATATAATTTTAGCCATCCTGGTATGTGATACAGGGTGGCTTTTTCTCTACTGTTCACAGTAATAATTCAAATGAAATTTCCCCCACTCCCCAGTTGTAATTCCCCTCCCAAAACTTACTTTATATATGAACAAGAAAATATAGAGTGAGGACAGAATTGCCGATGAAATTCAACAAAATGGCTAGAGGCTATCGAAAGGAAACAGCGGAAGGTGCTGACAGTATGGAACGGGTCGAAGCAGCCGAGATTGGCACAGGCGTTGCAACTCCTTCCGCTTCCGCTCACGAAGCAGCAGCTTCTGAAGCAATTTCCAGAGCAGCAGCTCCCCGAGAGGAGAGCGGCGAACCCGCTCCGCCCTACAACTCCAACCAAGAGCATCTCGCAGAAGAGCTGCAACTGCTGGAGCTCCGGCTTAAGCTCAGGTACCTTGAGGGACCGCAGCCGCACGCAGAGCTGGAGCTTGTGGACGAGGAGATCCGCAGTCTGCTGGATGTCCAGCCTGAAGATCGGCTTTACATCAATCTCTTAACAGCGGAAATAGCTCATCTGGAACGGCAGATCGCTGCCAGACTTAAGGCAAGCTTCCACCCATCTACCGGGCAGCCATCCAGTTCCGCACCCAGACTCATGCTCCCGGAGGTGGCTTCTGTACTTAACCTGTCAGGGCTGGAGGTAAGCATCCTGGTGGCTTGTCTGGCGCCTGAGCTGTACGGCAAGTACGGGAGAATCTATGCCTACCTGCAGAATGATATGTCGGATAAGCGCCCTTCGGTTGGTTGGGTCCTGGAAGTATTCGCCGGGGTAGAGGAGGAGCGGCAGGCGGCTCGTCTGCTGCTTGATGCGAATGCGCCGCTGATGAAGCTGCTGCTGGAGCGAAGAGGGGAGTACGGAGACAGCCGCATTCCGCTAATCGCCCGGCCGCTGAAGCTGGAGGATTGGGCGGTGAATCTGCTGCTCGGCTATGAGGTGCTGGATGAGCGGCTGACGAAGGCAGCGAATCTTAGCACGGTGCCCCTTCCGCAGCAATCCCGTTTCCCGGCTGAGCTGGAGCAGAAGCTGCTGCGGTTCGTGAGGCATTACAACAGCAGCTGGGCTGGCAGCTCCGGTAGCTCTCGCAGCCTGCTATACGTCAGCGGGCCGGACGAGGCCGTGAAGCTGGGCGGTATTCGCGAGGTCTGCGGCACCCTGGGACTCTCTGTCCTGGTTGCCGATCTGGAGAAGCTGCTGCGCCCTGAGGCTGATTTCAGCGAAATGCTGAAGCTGCTTGGACGGCATGCGCTGCTGATGAAGACGGCCCTCTGCTTCACCGGCTTCGACAGCCTGGTGACAGAGGATGACCGTTACAGCCTGCAGATCCGGCTCCTCATGGAGATGCTGGCCGCCTGCGCACCGCTGACATTCATCCTTGGAGAAGCGCAGTGGGGGATCAGCTTAACCGGAATTCCGCTGAATTTCATGCAGATGGACTTGCTCTTTCCGGATGCGGCGGCCCGCAAGGCCGCTTGGACTGCCTTCGGTAAGGAGTATAAGCTGTCTCCGCAGATGGAACTGGATGAAGTCAGCGGCAACTTCCGCTTTACGGCAAGCCAGATCCGGGCCGCGCTGAACGGCGGTGAGAACATCGCCGTCTGGAATGGCTCCAGGGAGAGCGGGATCAGCATGAAGGATCTCTACCAAGCCTGTTACTTCCAGTCCAGCCGCAGAATTCAGGCACTGGCCTCGAAGGTCCAGGCCATGTATACCTGGGACATGCTGGTGCTTCCCGAAGAGCAGCTGAATCAGCTGAAGGAAATCTGCCGTCAGGTGAAATACCGTGCACTCGTGTATGGAGAGTGGGGATTTGCAGGGCGGCTGTCACTCGGAAGAGGGCTGAACATCCTCTTCTCGGGGCCGCCAGGCTCCGGGAAGACGATGGCGGCCGAGGTGATTGCGACAGAGCTGAGCCTGGAAATCTACAAGATTGATGTCTCGCAGATCGTGAGCAAGTATATCGGGGAGACCGAGAAGAATCTTTCACGGATTTTTGATGAAGCGGAGACCTCGAACGCCATTCTCTTCTTCGACGAAGCGGATGCCTTGTTCGGCAAGCGCTCCGAGGTCAAGGATGCGCATGACCGGTATGCGAATGTGGAGATCAGCTACCTGCTGCAGAAGATGGAGGAGTACACGGGAATTGTGATTCTGGCGACCAACCTGAATCAGAATCTGGACGATGCCTTTGCCCGCAGGCTGCACTTCAAGCTGGAATTCCCGTTCCCGGAGCAGCAGCAGCGCGGCCGGATCTGGCGGGGAATGTTCCCGGCGGGAGCGCCCCTTGATCCTGGCCTGGATTACGATTTCATGGCGGAGAAGTTCATTCTTGCCGGAGGCAACATCAAGAACATTGCCTTGAATGCGGCCTTTTATGCGGCGCATGAGGGCTGTTCCATCGGGATGAAGCAGATCATGCTGGCGGCCAAGCGGGAGTATCTGAAGCTGGGCAGAACCTTTTTGCAATCGGATTATACGCCCTATCACACACTGATCGAGGTGAAATAAGCATGGCCGTGGATACCGGTACGGTAATTAGAGATGTCAGCACCAGCCTGAAGTCGCTGCTGAAGGCCCATGTGCCTGAGCTGAATGATGACAGCTTCATCAGCTTCGGCTCTCCGAGTGACATTGACAGCTCAACGATGAAGCTCTCAATGTGTTTGTATTATTTGAGCCATAGCCCAAGTATGCGCAACAGTGAGAAGGAAGGGATCGGCGGCACGAACGAGTTCATGTATCCGCCGGCTTATCTGGATCTGTACTATCTGCTCACGCCTTATGCCAAGGACAGGGAGACCGAGCAGCTGATCCTGGGCCGGATCTTTCAGCTGTTCCATGAGCATCCGGTGCTTAGCGGCAGCGATCTGCGGGGCAACCTGGCTGAATGCGGCAATGAGAAAATCCGGATCTCCTATAACAACCTGACGATTCAGGATATCAAGCAGCTGTGGGAGGTGTTCCCCGGGAAGCCGGCTAAGGTGAGCCTGTCCTATCTGGTGTCGCCGGTACGGCTGCCTGCGGATAAGACGATCCTGATCCCGCGGGTTGAGGTGAAAGAGCTGGGCGTTCATCCCCTGTAGTCAGGCTGGGAGAGACTGCTTCTGTGAAGGGAGTGATTCATGGAGGGAATGACATGCAAGGCACCCGTTCAAGCGGATATTCCGCAGACAAAGGCAGCTGTGCCTAACCGGATTGTGTAAGCTGACCAACCTATGTTTATGCTTCCTTAGCCAGTTTTGCCGAAGGTTTCTCTCAGAAGCAGAAGCTAATTAAACTTTTTTAGGAGGGTAAGAGATGGCAAATTATTTATCGCCAGGCGTGTATGTGGAGGAAGTCTCAAGCGGGGTCAAGCCGATTGCCGGTGTGGGCACCTCAGTCGGGGCCTTCGTCGGAATCGCAGAAAAAGGGGTCATCGGCAAAGCGGTACTGGTCACCAACTGGAGCCAGTTCGTCAATGAGTTCGGCCAGTTTATTCCGAATGGCTATCTGGCTTATGCCGTGTATAACTTTTTTGCGGAAGGAGGCACCTCCTGCTACGTAGTGAGAGCGGCATCCACCGATATCCGGCCGGCTTCGCTTGCGGTTCGCGATACCGATAATCTGGATTTATTCAAAGTAGTTGCACGTTCGGAAGGGGAGTGGGGCAACCGGATTTCGGTCAAGATCAGCCCGTCCTCTAACAAGCAGCAATTTGGCTTCAAGATGATTGTGCAGTATTTGCTGGACAGTGATTTCAATGATGAATACAGCGGAGAAGACGAAGAGGGCAAGATCGTCGAAATCTTCGACAACATGCTGCTGATCAATTTTGAAGAGAAGGTGAATCAGGTATCCGCCTTCGTCAGTGTCAAGCCGCTGGTGGACCTGACCATTCTGGAGAATATGGAGAAAACGCCGGCGTTCAATGAAACAGCCCTGTCTCTCAGCGGCGGTGTGAACGGGATGTCCCCGATTGACTTCCTGGGGGATGCGGTCAAGCGGGCCGGTATCCACGCGTTCGATACGATTGACGGCATCAACATTGTAGCAGCTCCAGACCTTGCAGATATGGCGTACAGCCGGGGCACCATCCTGGATATGCTGAACTACTGCAAGCTGAGAAAAGACTGCATCTTCATCGTAGATCCTCCGCATGGCTTAAGCCCGCTGGAGGTCAAGGATTTCAAGGAGGGGGCGGGCGATTATTCGGGCAATTCATTCAATACGTCCTACGGCGCCCTGTACTATCCTTGGGTCTATATCAACGATCCGCTGACCGGGAAGCAGAAGCTTGTGCCGCCGTCCGGGGCGATTGCCGGCACGTATGCCTATGTCGATGCCGTTCGTGGTGTCCACAAAGCACCGGCAGGCACCACCGACGGCTATCTGGATTCCGTAGTCGGGATTGAGAAGATCATTACCAAGGCGGAGCAGGAGCTGCTGAATCCAGGCGGCATCAACGTGATCCGCTCCTTGCCGGAAGGCATCTGTGTCTGGGGAGCCAGAACGCTGTCCGCCGATTCGGAATGGAGTTACGTCAACGTCCGGCGGCTGATGATGTACATTGAAGAATCGCTGGATGAGGGCAGCCAGTGGGTCGTGTTTGAACCGAATGATCCGAGCCTGTGGGGCAAGGTCAAACGCAATCTTACTGCCTTCCTGACCCGGGTATGGAGAGACGGTGCGCTCTACGGAACTACGCAGGAAGAGGCCTTCTTCGTCAAAGTGGACGAGGAGAACAACCCGCCTGCCGTGCGGGATGCCGGCCAGCTGATTATCGAAGTGGGTGTAGCCCCGGTCAAACCTGCTGAATTCGTAGTCATCCGGGTCAGCCAGAAGACCTTATCCAAATAAGAGATTGAGAGGAGATTTATCCTATGGCAACCGGCAAAAGATTAGACCCTTACCGCAATTACCGCTTCCGCGTTGTAATTGACGGCATTCAGACCGCAGCCTTCGCAGACGCAACGATACCGGATACATCCACAGAGGCTGTGGACTACCGGGAGGGCATCGATGCTCCGCATGCACGCAAGCTGTCGGGCTTGACCAAATTCGGGAATATCACTTTGAAAAAAGGTCTGACTGACTCCCTGGAGCTCTACAACTGGCGCAAGTCGATTGAGGATAAAGGCGCGCTGAAGAACCGCAAGAGCTTGTCTATCATCCTGGTGGATGAAGAAGGCAATGACAAGGCGCAGTGGGATATCCTCGAAGCCTGGCCGATCAAGTATGATGTCAGTGCTCTTAGCGCCAAAGGCAACGAGGTCTCTGTCGAGTCGATGGAGCTGGTGCATGAAGGGGTTCGCAGAGTGAAATAGCTTCCCGTTCTTCGTCATCGTCACTGTGGATGTGATGCGTTACGCCAAAACATGAGATGGCCGGTATGGACATCATATTCATGGCCGGGGATGCCGGAAGGAAGCGAAGACATGAGGATGGTCTAGAGGAGGAAGTGAGGGAGATCATGGAACTATTACAAACCGAATTCAGCTTCACCCTGCCCAAAGGGTACGTGGATGAAGCGGGCACGCTGCATAAGCAGGGGACCATGCGTCTGGCTACCGCAGCCGATGAGATTACACCGCTACGGGATTCCCGGGTTCAGCAGAACCCTGCATATCTGACAGTCATTCTGCTCTCCAGAGTGGTCACCGGACTGGGCGGACTGGGCATGATTACACCGAGAGTCATCGAAGAGTTGTATACCTCGGATTTCGCTTATCTGCAGGATCTGTATAACCGGATTAACCAGAACGGAAGTAATGCGGTTCATGCGCAGTGCCCCAAGTGCGAGCAGCGCTTTGAGCTTGAACTGGAACCGCCGGGGGAATAGTCGGCTACCCCCTTGACCGCCTCTACGAGGAGGTAGCCTTTCTGACCTACTATCTGCACTGGGACTATACGGCGGTGCTGAACCTGGAGCACGCTGAACGGGACCGCTGGTGCAGTGAAGTCAGCCGGATCAACCAGAAGCTGAGTGGCGGGGAAGAGCAGAAGAACTTCTTTGAGGCTTAGGAGAGGATAACATGAAGGCAAATATGCTAAATATCGGCGCGAAAAGTAGCTGGGTGCCCGGGTACCGGGAAGATCCCTTTCTTGCTTTTAACTTCATCGTGGAAATTGACGGGATCTCCGTGGCCGGATTCTCTGAGGTCTCAGGCCTTAGCGTGGAGACACAGGTGGAGCGCAAAACCTTCGGCGGCGAGAATCATAAGGAGTTTGTGTTCCTGGGACCGACCAAATACTCGGATCTGACGCTGAAAAACGGGGTTACGAATGATGAATATCTGTGGAACTGGTATCAGAATGTGGTGAATGGTGTCATCCGGCGGCGCAGCGGGTCCATCTGTCTCTTGGATCATTCCGGCACACCCAAGGTGTGGTGGAACTTCATCGAAGCCTGCCCCATCAAATGGGAAGGGCCGGCGTTCAACGCCAGCAGCAGCGCGGTAGCCGTCGAGAGTCTGGTTCTGACTCATAACGGTCTGTACAGGTACCGGTAATGAGCCGGAGCATTCGGAGCACAGCGGCTCCTGCGAATCAGAAGCAGACCGAGTTCATTCATTCGATTCTGGCAAAATACGGCCTGACCCGTTGGCGGAGCAAGCTGAATAGCCTGATCCTGCGGCACAATCCGCTATATGCTGCGGGACCGGAAACATTGCCGCGAACGGACATGGTGATCAACCATATCCATTACTCATCCTATTATTCCGCAGTGCCGGGCAAGGATCATTCGGAAGCGGTCAGCCGCATCTTACTGGTTACTCAAGGCGGCAGCAGGGCCGGATTTAGTCATCCGACTTCTTCCCCTGGTCAATCAGCAGATAGGCGGAGCGGGCTACATTCAGCGGCAGGGCGACTTGGCTCCGTGCAGGTGTTACAAGAGAGGGTCAGGAAGCATAGAAGCAATCAACATCAGGTAACAACGGAATATCGCATTCGAAATACAGCGCTTCATCCGGCTGAACCTGTAACTGCTCAGCCTGCCGTATCAAGAACGGTGCAAGTCTCTGCGCCGTCCGGGGGGGCTGTTCTGAAGCCGCAGCCTCCAGGCGCTACAGTCGAAAGAAGCTATGGAGACCGGCAGAACAGAGACGAATTGCCGGCTGCTTCTGTCCTTCCAGGGCAGCAAGACTGGATTACAGGCAGACCGGTCCATGCAGTCCATCGTCATGAGCAGCTGGTGCAGGTGATGCAGCTGCTGCGGACCTATGGCCTTAAGCAAGAAGTGGAGAGCGGAGCGGATGCGCAGCCCTTGAGGCAGAAGTCCGGGCATCCGGTACCGGCACAAGCATTGAAGCATATACGGGAGGCCGTCTCAGGCTCAGCCGGGACCGCTGTGGAAGCACAGCTTAAGACTCTAACCCTAAGCTTCAAGCCCGGTAACCCGCGGCTTCCCGATTCAAGCGTAAATGCAAGTCTTCAACTCGGCTTAGGTCAGCAGCTGACGGCAACCCTTGAGCAGTTAGAGAGCAGGCAGGAGCTTCTGAGCCCGCTGCTCGCAGCCGTTAGTACGGTTCATCAGAGGCAGCCGATGAAGTCATTGCAGCTGGCGCAGCCGCATATCTTGCTGCCGCTTGGGGGTGCGTCAGGTGCACCAGCTGCGGCCAGGCAGGCGGCATCCGCGCGAATGGCCGCAGCCGGAGGCCGGGCAGCTCTAAGAGGGCCGGGGCCTGCGGCTCCGGTGGAGGCTGGCCTGATCTACGCTGCAGACCGGGCAGAGCTTCCGTCCGCCCCGCAGCGAAGAAGACCGGGCAGTCCGCTTAGGGGAACAAGCCCTGGTTATGAAGCGGACCTTCAGCCTGGCGCCAGCCATAGCCGCCTGGTGCTGCGGAAGCCTGAAGCGCCCCGCGCGGCTCTGCCGGAGCCCGTGCAGCAGCAGCTGGAGCGGGTGCTGCAGGAACACGCGGCCCAGCCTCATGCACAGACCTTCGTCAAGGCCGCTCCACCGCCGGCCATAAATGCAGCGGAGCTGAATCAGCTGGCTGAGCGGGTCTATCAGGTGCTGGAGAAGAGAATGGCAATACGCAAGGATCGGAGGGGGCTAAGATAATGGCGGAGAAAGCGAAGATCATTCCTCTGGATATGCCCGTTGGGGCCATTGAGGTGATGTTCAATCCCAATGAGTACACCGTTTCTTTTGAAGGCAAATATACCGGGGAGAAGAACAACAAGCAATTCCAGATTACAGAGACACCGGAGTTCAAGGTCTCCTTGTTCTACGATACCTATGAGCAGCGCAAGGATGTCCGCAAGAAGACCCGGCAGCTGACCTCGCTGCTTGATCCCAAAGTTAGCGGCAAAAGCACGAAAAAACCGCCGGTGTGCATGTTCGTGTGGGGCGGCTTCACTTACCGTGGCCTGCTGAGCAAGATCGAGCAGAAGTTCACGATGTTCATGGATAACGGCACGCCTGTCCGCTCGCTGCTGGATGTGACCTTCATCACAGATGAGCCGGACAAGTCGGTGGAGGACAGCCAGGGTCTGAATGCCTGCCGGAAGCTGTGGGTGGTCAAAAGCGGGGACCGGCTCGACCTCATTGCGAATGAGGCGCTGAAGGAGTCGCTGGCCTGGCGCAGAATTGCCGAGCTGAACAGGATCGTCAATCCGGTTGGCTTTCCTGGCAAAAACGATATCGGGAGAACTCTGGTTATCCCGGATTAAGGCGGGGATTGCATGGGCACCAGTGTAGCGAATTACAAAATTGAGCTGAACGGAAGCAAGCTGTCCGCTGAACTGACAGCGGCAGTGGAAGGGGTCACGCTGGAGGATGAGCTTAATCTGCCGGCGGTATTTTCCATCCAGATGAATATGGTGAATGCCGGAAGCGGCATGTGGCGGGGAACGGATCTGACGAGCCTGAAGCCGGGCGACCAGCTGAAGCTCTCTCTTGGACTCGACCAGCCGGAGCCGATGATCAGCGGGGAGATTACCGCGCTGGATCTGAACTTTGCGGAGCACTCGGTGCTGGATATACGCGGATATGATCTGCTGCACAGGCTGCGTATGGGGACGAGGAGCAAGGCATTTTTGAAGAAGAAGGACAGTGATATTGCTGCGGAAATCGCCAAGGAGCATGGATTGACCCCTGTGGTGGAGGATACCGGAACGGTCTATCCCTACCTCTTCCAGAATAATCAGAGCAACTACGAATTTCTGCTGGAGCGGGCAGCCCTGCTCGATTATGAGCTGTTCGCGGCAGAGAAGAAGCTGCATTTCGTCA
Source organism: Paenibacillus sp. FSL H8-0332 (assembly GCF_037963835.1). NCBI lineage: Bacteria > Bacillati > Bacillota > Bacilli > Caryophanales > Paenibacillaceae > Paenibacillus > Paenibacillus sp. FSL H8-0332. The sequence continues at coordinate 4,126,893 of NZ_CP150145.1, read as the reverse complement.
AGTCGCGGTCCGTGAAGGCCCCGGTGCTGCCGGAGATGAGCTTCAAGAAGGATTTTGAACGGCTGAATCTGGAGCTGAGGGCTCTTACCCGGGGGAGTAAGGTGACGCTGAAGGGCTGGGATGTGAAGGAGAAGAAGGAGCTTGAGGCTATCGCTAAGAGCGGAGAAGAGACGACCAGGATGGGCGGGAAGGAAGGCGGCTTCTCCATTAGCACCGCAGCGGTCGGGGAATCACCGATTGTCATTATGGCCGAGAATCTGCTGGATATGAACGAAGCCAAGGTGCTGGCCGCCGCCGCTTACAACAGCCGTCTGCGCGAGTTCATTGCCGGTGAAGGCATGTGCTGGGGGAACCCGAAGCTCCGGGCGGGGCAGACTGTGAAGCTGATGGGTCTGGGCGAGCGCTTCAGCGGCATTTATTACATTGTAGCTACGGTTCACAAGATCGACAGCAAGGGCTATACCACGACGTTCAAGGTGAAGAGGACTGGCCTATGAGTGAAGGACCCGGAATTAGCAATTTTGTTGACAGCATCATGAATGAGGGACGAATCTTCGGTGTAATGGTGGGGATTGTCATCAATAATGACTCTGTGAACCATGCGGACAAGCCTGGGCCCGGACGGGTGAAGGTGAAGATCCCGCTGATGGGGATGCCGGAATCCAACTGGGCGCGTATGGCGTCCTGGATGGCCGGGAAGGAGCGGGGAGCGTTTTGCCTGCCGGAGGTGGATGATGAGGTGCTGGTAGCTTTTGAGAACGGGGATGTCAACCGCCCCTATATCATGGGCTCCTTGTGGAATGGACAAGACCTGCCGCCGGAGACCAACAAGGACGGCAAGAATAATATCCGCCTGTTCAAATCCCGCAGCGGGCATGTTCTGCAATTCGCCGACACCAAGGGGGAAGAGAGCATCACGCTTACCTCCGCCAAGGGTCACGTAATCAAGCTGGATGACAAGGGCGGCGCGGAGCAGATCCGGATTAGCGACAAATCAGGCAAGAACCGGATCATCCTGGATACCAAGGCGAACAAGGTATCGGTATCCGCCGGTGCGGATATAGAAATCTCGGCGGGAGGCAAGCTGTCCCTGTCCGCCAAATCCATTGAAATGAAATCATCGGCGGGCACCGCCATCCAAGCTTCGGCCGGGATGGAGGTCAAAGCCGCCGCCAGTATGACGATCAAAGGGGCTACAGTCAACATCAATTAGAGAGGGGCTTCATTCATGGGACAGCCTGCAGCGAAAAAAGGCGACCGGATTCTGGCGACTGATACACATATCGTTATGCTTCCGGCCGGAGCGGGTCTGGTTCCCACCCCGTTGCCGCATCCCTTCACGGGAATTCTGGATGGTGCGCTGAGCACGAATGTCAAGATTATGGGGCAGCCGGCAGCCACCATGGATTCTACGGGCACGAATACACCGGCCCATGTTCCGCAGGGAGGCCCGTTTCAGAAGCCTCCAACCAATAAGGGGACCATCAGCGCCGGAAGCACGACGGTATTCATCAACGGGAAAAAGGCTGCCAGAAACGGTGATCCGGCGCTGACATGCAATGATCCGGCCGACCTTCCGGCAGGGAAAGTGTCTGCTACGGGAACGGTCTTAATAGGAGGCTGAGTGATGGAAGTTGTAGATTTTTTGGGACGTGGCTGGACGTATCCGCTCGCTGTCCAGCGGGGCAGCGTCCGATCCTCCGGTGGAGAAGACTCCATCCGGGAATCGATCATTCTGATTCTGTCCACGGCCCGCGGCGAGCGGGTCATGCGGCCGGATTTCGGCTGCAGACTGAATGAGCTGGTGTTCTCGCCCAATACCATGAGCACCGCAACCTTGCTGCGAAGCTTCATTGAAGAAGCCTTGCAGAACTGGGAGCCGCGGATTGAAGTGGACGACATTACGGTCACCCCGCGCTCGGACCGCTCCGAGCTTGAGGTGTCCATTGACTATTCGATCAGGGCCAGCAACAGCAAATATAATCTGGTCTATCCATTCTTCCTTGAAAGCGTGGGGAAATAATGCCAAACCAAGTGCCTATTATTGATAAACGGGATCAGGAACAGCTGGTTCCCGAGCTAAGACGCTTAATCCAGCAATACTGCAGCCGGGAATGGACGGATGTGCCGGAGCTTGAGGCAGACAAGAAGGCAGATGCGCTGGTCCATATCTTCACCGGGATGATGGGCAAAGTGATCAGCCGGCTGAACCAGGCGCCTGCGAAGAACTTCACCTCGTTTCTGAATCTGATCGGTATCCATCCTACTCCGCCCCGCGCAGCCAAAGTTCCGCTGCTCTTCAAGCTGAAGCCGGACGCGGACAGCTATAACACGGTTCCGGCCGGAACCCGGGTATCTGCCCAGCCGGAGAATGGGGCAGAGGTGATTTTTGAGACGGACAAGGATTTGACTGTCATTATGGCGCGGCCGGTCCGGGCAGTGAGTCTCGATCCGGAAGAGGACCAGTGGAGCAATCAGGATGCTCTGCTTGCAGGGGGACCTGCCGGCAAGCCTGCCCGATTATTCAGGGGCGATTCGACAGTGGTTCACAGACTGTATCTGGGACATACGGAGCTGCTCGGATTCCAGGAAGCGGGCAGCAGCTTGTCGGTATATTTCAACAAGCCGGATGCAGCCGCGCTGAGCAAGGCCGTACCGGGGCAGGACAGAACCGGAGATCTGCTGAACCATATGAACTGGTTCTGCTTCGATGAAGAAGGGAACTCCGTGCAGTTGTATCCTTCCTCTATAGCCGAGGCGGAAGAAGAAGAGGATGCTCTGTGGAGGGCGGTGGTCCGGTTCGACCGGCTGCCTGGAGTGCATATGAAGACACTGGCCGGGTACGGACCGTCCGGGGCGATGCGGGAATGGCCGGGCAAATGGATCTTCGCAGAGCTGAAGAAGCCTATAACCGCCGGTACGCTAATGCCGGATATCGAAGATATCCGCCTGGAGCTTAACGTGGTTAGTCCGCAGCCGCTCCCGCCGGATGTGACGGTGTACAACGGGAACCTGCTGGATATGGGCAAGGATTATTATCCGCTGGGGGACAAGCCCAGAATCAACGACACGTTCTATATCGCCTGCGGGGAGGCCTTCTCGAAGCAGGGTGCCCGGATCACGCTGAGGGTGGAGCTGTCGGAACCGGAGATCAGCAAGCTGCCGGACACGCCATATGTGAGACTTGGCTGGGAGTACTGGAACGGCAAGGAATGGCTTGCGATCACCAGTCTTGAGGAGAGAGCGGACGAAGGCGGTGCTGCCCTCCATGCGGTCAGCAGCCTTACTGCCAGTGGAACGCTGAGCTTCGTCTGTCCGGGTATCCGGCCGCTGACGCTGGGCGGTGAAGAGCAGTACTGGGTCCGGGCCCGCATCACCGGCGGGAATTACGGGGAGGATGCGAAATACGAATATCAGGATGAAGAGGTCAAGCTGGGGGAAGGAAGCATCAATATAGCCAAGCTTAAGGTGACCCAAGCGACCTACGCCCCGCCCTCCATCCGTAAGCTCAGCATTGCCTACAGCTACACGCTGGAGGCTCACCCGCAGACCGTGCTAACAGAGAATAACTTCAGCTTCGCCGACAAGTCGGCGGCCTGCCGGAACGAGGGGGAGTATTTCAAGCCCTTCTATCCGTGCACCGAGACGGAGCCGACCTTCTATCTGGGCTTTGATCGTGATATCAGCGATCTGCCCGTGTCGCTCTTCTTCCCGCTAACCGGTGAACAGCTGGGACGTCCGGTAGTTGCGTGGGAGTATTGGGACGGCAGAAGATGGCTGACGCTCAGCGTGAATGATGAGATCAGAGGCTTCACCCGCAGGGAGATTCTGCAGTTTGCCGTTCCGGGAGATATTGCGAAGCGCCCGCTGTTCGGCACGGAGCAGTACTGGCTCCGCGCCCGGCTGGATGAAGGCCGGTTCGAGTTTGTCCCGCAGGTGGATGCTATTCTCGCTAACGCGGTCTGGGCCCGCAATTCCAATACCGTCCCGGGAGAGCTTCTGGGCTCCAGCAATGGTGAGGAGAGCCAGATAGTTCAATTGTCCAAGATACCGGTGCTGCCCGGCCAGCTTCTCAAGGTCCGGGAATCCACAGGTCAGGGGGAATGGATACCGTGGGAGGAAGTAGACACATTCTCCGTATCCGGTTCAGATTCAAGGCACTACATGCTGGACAGAAGCACCGGAATGATTATGTTCGGGGATGGGCGGAGAGGAATGATTCCGCCTATGGGCATAGATAACATCCTGTGTAACTACAAGCATGGCGGAGGTGCGTCCGGGAATGTTGCCGCAGGCTCGGTATCGAAGATATGGGACAGCTACAACTGGCTGGATGCCGTAACCAATCCGGTAGCGGCGGACGGCGGCTTCGATCAGGAGGAGGCGGAGCAGGCCGAGCTTCGCGGACCGCATACGCTGAAGAGCTGGAACAGGGGCGTAACTGCTGAGGATATGGAATGGCTGGTGCGTGAGGCGATGCCTCAGATTGCCAAGGTGAAGTGTCTTAGCGACATGAACCGGGAGCTGAAATTCACCCCGGGTAGAGCTACCCTGATCGTGGTGCCGGAGACGGATGAGCCGAGGCCGGTCCCGAGCCAGGAATTGCGCAGTGAGATTGAAGCCTATCTGTGTGAACGGATCTCGGCCCCCCTGAACACCGCCGAGCCGGGGATTGAGGTGGTTGGCCCGGACTACGTCCGCACTGCAGTGGAGGCAACCGTAGTATTCAACTCTCCAGACCAGCGGAAGGTAGCGGAGGGACGGATCATCGACAACCTGAAGCAGTTCTTTCATCCGCTTAAGGGCGCAGACGGGAACACGGGCTGGGATCTGGGACAGAACCTGTATGTCTCCGAGGTCTATGCCGTGATCAAGAATACGCCGGGTGTTGACTATGTATCGGATGTGCTCGTCAAGGCTTCAGTGCAATGCTTCACGCTGAAGCTGGAGCCGCTTGAGAACGGACCGTATAAGCCCCACGCTGCCTATCCGAAATACAGCCTGGTCCGCTCTGAGGACAACGCGCTTCAATTTGCCCTTGCCGAGCCGGTGGATGCCGGGGATGAAGTGAAATCGCTGGTGCTCAGAGGATTCAAGGAGAACGGAATCATCAGGCTCCGCTACAGATCCCGGGAGCCTGTAGAGCTGATCGTCCTCTCTATCGACGGTGACATGCTCGAATGCCAGACCCTGAACGAAGAACCGCTTGCAGAGAGCTATCCCGAGGGCAGCGATCTGGAATTTGAAGTCACCGATGATCTGACGGTCCGGACGTATATCCTCAATAGGCTGGATTCGGGGTCGGTAACCTTTGTGGTGAAGACCGCTGTATTCAAGGAGAAGGATATTGTCTTCCTGAGCCGGACGGATGAATATATCAACACCACACCGCTCAAGATCCGCACCATTGGCAGCGGCAATATTCATCTGGAAGAGGATGAGCTGATCTGCGGCGGGTTGCATCTGGTGAACAAGCCGGAGGAGCATCCCTTTCCATATCTTATGGATAAGCGTGCGGGCCTGCTGCATGATTTGACCGCAACCACAGCAGCGTGCGGGCTGGAGGCTATCCGCATGGAAGAGCGGAGGTATCTGACGGAGCTGTCCGGGATACCGGACACAGTGGCGCGGTGTCCGCATTGTAATGCCTTGGAGACGTAACTACAGAAAGGAGGAAGAACCTATGCCGCTTCCAGTATTGAAGCTGGATGATCTTGGCTTTGACCAGCTTGTGGCCGATGCCACTGCGCTCATTCCGCTCTACGACCCGGAATGGACGAACTATAATCCCTCCGATCCCGGCATTACGCTGGTGGAGCTGTTCGCCTATTTCACGGAGATGGTTCTCTACAGGCTTGACCAGGTGACCGATGAGAGCAAGGAGCAATTCCTCAAGCTGCTGGGTATCACCCTGGAGGACGGGGAGGAGCTGGCGAGCGGAATATCCCGCGGGGCGAAGCAGTTCTCCGAATGCTACAGGGCTGTGACGGCAGAAGATTACCAGCTGCTGGCGAGGCAGTGCCTGCTGGATATCCCTGGGATTCGGAGCACCTATCCCGACCTTGCGGTCCGTACGCTCTGTCTGATTAATACGGATATGGAGAACGGCACCGGGCGGAATAAAGAAGCCTTCGGGCATGTCTCGGTGGTTCTGGTGCTCCAGACCGCGAATCAGCAGGATCTGCGCAGAGACATGGCGGAGATTAAGCAGCAGGTTAAGGCCTTCCTGGAGAAGAGCAAGCTGCTGACGACCCGTGTCCATGTCGTTGAGCCTGATTACCGGGATGTTGTGATTGAGATGACGGTTGCCGCCGGGAATCAGAGCATCGGGAGCATCGTGAACGACAGCATTGTACAGTTCCTGGACCCGGTTAACGGGGGGGAGCACGGACAGGGCTGGCATCCGGGGAGGAAGCTGTACGCCTCGGATCTGTATCATCTGGTGGAGGGGATCGCCGGAATTGATCATGTGACCAGCGTGAACCTGGACTCGCCTGACCTGCTGCCGTTCCAGTTATTTAAGCTGAAGGAACTGAAGGTTGAGGTGGAAGCATGAGCAAGACAGACGGGTACAGTTATGTGCAGTATCTCCCCCGGGTGTTCCAGCAGAAATCGGGTGAGGCGGATGAACAGTTTTTTCTGGGACGGTTCCTGAAGGCCTTCGAAGCCATGCTCTCCGGCAACACGGGGACGGCCGGTGCGGAATCTGTGGGAATGGAGGCCTTGCTGGACGGTTTGCATCAGTATTTCGATCCGCAGACGGCTCCCTCACAGTTTCTGCCCTGGCTTGCAGGCTGGGTGGGACTCCAACTGGCCGAAGGCGTAGAGTATGACGGTGTGGAGGATAACCTGGAGCGCACGCTTGCCCCCATGCAGATTCTTCCGCTGGCAGACGCCCGCAGCACCGTTAACCGCAAGCTGATCAGCAGCATCGTCCAGCTCTACAAGAAACGCGGAACCCTGGGCGGTCTGGCAGAATATTTGCAGGTTCACGCCGGTGAAGAGGCTGCCATCCATATCTATAGCTACGAGGAGCCTGTCCGTCTCGGTAATGCCCGGCGTATAGGCATCAATACGATGGTTGGGGCGGCCGAGCCGAGTTATTTCTCCGTCCATATCATTCTCCCGGCGTTCAGCCGGAGCCTGCTGCAGCAGAAGGTGCGGAATCTGCAGGAGGTGATCCGGAAGGAGCGGCCCTTTTACACCAATTCCAGCTTGAATATTGAAGTTCCGTCTATGCGTCTGGGGGTCTATGGGCGTGTGGGGATGGAGACCTTAGTCGGGGGTATGACAGAGCAATAGAGATTATAGATCGGGAGGCAAGCGAATCATGGGAAAAGAATTAAGAAGAATGAGCTACTTTGACGGGCTCTTCCTGAACGCTGAGGATTACAAGCTCGATCAGGAGTTTCACCTGCGTCTGAAGCGGCTGCATAACCGTTATCTGCATACCTGGGGGATTGTCTGCGGGCTCAAGGTTCTGCCCTCTGCGAAGCCGGGAGAATCCATGAAGGTGAGCATTACGGAGGGACTGGCCCTGAATCTGGTGCTGGTCAAGAGCGGAGACAAGTATGAGAGCATCAGCCAGGAAATCCTGATCTATGAGGGGCATCCGGATAATCCGGTCAACCTCTCCGAGTATAACGCCAACGAGAATATCTACATCTGGGTCAGCTATGAAGAGGTGGGGGCCGAATACAGCATTGAGCGTGGTCAAGGGAAGCAGATCCATATCTGGGAGCGGGGAAAAATCAGCCACGGGACCACCAAGCCTGAGGGTACGGATACGATCCTTCTTGCCCGGGTGGTTCCCCGTACAGATGGGGCGGGTATTACGATCGACAGTACATGTATTTACGATTACGACAGCGATGCGGCCCGGACGCCCTTAAGAACCTATGCAGGTGCCGCCGGCAAGAAGCTGGTCACAGAGAAGCTGGTGATCCCGGTTCAGAGTGAAGACAGTATGGACAGCGCGGGGCTGAATGAAGCGGTTCTGGCAGCGATGCCGTCCATGTCTGCGCTGCAGGCCGGTAAAGTGCTGGAGATCAGAGCTCCTGAGACCCGCTTCACCGGGGCTATGAGCGTTGCCGGAGCGCTGACGATTGAGGGCGAGCTGATTCTGAAGAGCAAGGACAAGGCCCAGAGCGAAATGCGGATTATGAACAGCTTCGTTGAGGTGAACAGCCCCAACACGGATGACCCGAACTATGTATTCCCCGGTGCGCGTGATGGCGGTCTGGAGGTATACCGGGGCGACGGGGGCAAGCAGGATGCGCGGATTGTCTGGGTGGAGGAGGATAAATGCTTCAAGGCCGGGCTCGGTAACGATCTTAAGAAAATCGCCTACGGCAACGAGTGGGACAGCCTGATTAAGTCTGAATTCGCTGATCTGCTGCACCGGCACAGTAAGCTGTCTTCATCAGCAGGCCAAAGCTTCGGCTTCACCGGGGCAGGCAAGCTGTACAGTGATGCTGATCTTGCCCTGCAGGACGACAGAATCCTGCTGCTGAAAGGGACGAACCCCGATACGGTTGACCATTCGCATGGCCTGGGGTGGTTCGGAGCCGGAAAGCCCTTTGCGATGGCAGAGTTGGATGGTCCGGTATTATTTGGCGGCAGCGGCGGGGCACTAGGCACCCGGACGGTTAACGCTGATGGCTCCCATACAGATAAGCAGGCGCTCTCCTGGAATAAGAACGGCTATGTCGGCATCGGACCGCAGAAGGTACTGGAGGATTCGCTGGATGTCGAGGGTAGTGTGCGCCTGCTAAGCAGCCGGAATCCGCTCCGCTTCACCTCCGCTTGGACGGGTTTTCCTGACAAACAGATGAACGGTGCGGAGATCTGTAACGATACTACAGACTACAAGGCGCTGATGATAGTCGGCAATAACTCTGCCGGGCAGAAGAGAAAGGTCGCCATCTGGGACCGGCTGGATGTGAACGGATTTCTGTATGTGAACGGCACCATGCAGGCCTCCCAGGAGATTATTCCAAGCGCGGGGAACGGGGAGCACAGCGGCATTATATTCCCGGCCAATCCGGGCGGAGGCGGAGCGGACCAGGCGTGGATCAAGTACTATCCCCGTACAGGCGAGGATTGCACGCTGGAGATCGGCACCTCCAATGACAGGAGTGACCATATCTCCCTGATAGCATCCGGCAACGTGGGCATCGGAACGCTGGAGCCTGCCGATAAGCTGGATGTGGCAGGGGAGCTACGTATCCTGAGCGGTCAGAATCCGGTCCGCTTCACCTCTGGCTGGACAGGCTTCACAGGTCAATCGCCCAACAATGCCGAGATCAGTAACGATACTACGAACTACAATTCATTGATGATCGCGGGAAACGGGAAATCAGGAGCCCGCAGAGTCTCCATCTGGGATAACCTGGATGTGAATGGCTCCCTGCAGGTGAAGGGAGGGGCATATATTGGCGGCGACCTTGAGATTAAAGGCAGCATCAAGACAGAGGTGTTCAACTTCGCCGGCAAATTCAAAAAACTGGATGTGGCTGAGGAATTCGCCGCCGTTGTACGCTGCGCTGATTTCTACATCGGCTATCCCGGACGCCGCGGGGCACCCGGCCGGGCGCTGGTCGATAACGGCAGCCATCTGGTGCTCAATTACGGCAACGACTGGTCCTATGCTTCTGTCCACAGCAGCCTGGAAGTGAGAAATGCCCTGATCCCGAGCGCGGGCAGCGGCAACAACGGGATTATCTTCCCGTCCGATCCCGGGGGCGGCAGCGGCGATTCGGCCTGGATCAAGTACTATCCCTCCAGCGGGGAGAACTGCGTGCTGGACATCGGAGTCTCTAATGATGCCGGCGACCGTATCTATCTTCATGCCAGCGGCGGGGTCTATGCCAACGGCAGCATGTACTGGTGGTCTTCGCGCGAGCTGAAGGACAATATTGCCGACATTCCGGTTAAGGAAGCGAAGCAGCTGCTGGACGGGCTAAACCCGGTCTCTTTTAAATACAAAGGAAGCACTAAGCAAAAGACACTCGGCTTTATTGCAGAGGAAGTGCCAGCCGTTCTGGCCGATCCAGATCAGCGGGCGATCAGCGGGATGGATATCATTGCTGTGCTGACCAGCGTGATGAAGGATCAGCAGAAAGCGATCACAAGAATGCAAAAACAAATCGACACCCTGCAGGGTGCCTAAACCTTAGGAGGATGAACTCATGAAAGAACAATTAGAAGCACGCATGAACGAACTGAAGGCAGAGCTTGAAACCGGGCGGCAGATGATCCAGGAGCTGGACGAGAAGCGTACCAATCTGGGATATACCTTAACACGCATCAGCGGGGCCATCCAGGTGCTGGAGGAGCTGGCTGGCGCAGAAGAGGAGTCCGTTCAGGCCTAAGCTAGCTGTAACTATGAAGAGCTGGGAGGAGTGGGATTGTGCCAAAGGATATGAAACGCATGAATTATTTCAACGGGCTGCTGCTGAAGGAAGAGGATCTGACGCTGGATCAGAATTACCATAAGCGTGTGCGGCAGCTGCACAACCGTCATTTTCATGATTGGGGAGTCGTGGATGGCCTTAAGGTCACCATGCGGGACGGGATAACCGTTGAGATCGCTCCGGGCTTTGCCCTCAACCGTGTCACCGACCCGGAGCACAATGAGGAGATCAGCCAGGAAATTATGGTCAGTGACGCTCACCCGGATCGGGTGATTAATCTCTCCGGGTACAGCACTTCGGATCAGATCTATATTTCTATCAGCTATAAGGAAAAGCTGACGGATACAGATCTGCTCAAGGGCGGAGGCAACCCCATCCATGTGCTGGAGCAGGCGAACATTGATATAAGCTCCCGGAAGCCCGCAGATGTACACCAGAACATCCTGCTGGCCCGGGTGAATCTGAAGCATTCCCAGGACGGGTCCTTAACGATCGGCGGGATCTATGAGACGGATGTAGACGGGTCTCAGCTGGTGACCAGGGCCGCAGGCGGGACGGTGCTTAAGGCAGATCAGATCATTATCGGCAAAGAGAAGAAGCCCGAGACGCCCTTCCTTAGCAATTCGGAAGAACTGGACGGTGAGGCAGGGAGCCGGCTCAATGTTCACGCTGCGCTGACGGAGTTCACTGGCGATATCAAGGCAGGAGCCATCAGCACTTATGGAGCGGTGGATATAGACGGCACGCTATCTGTAACCTCGGGCAGCGCAGCGGTGTTCAAGGTGAATGAGTCCGGCGATCTGGAGGTCTCCGGCGCGTCGACTATGGAGGGGCCCTTCTCCGCGAAGCAAGGGATTGAAGTCAGCGGAGGAATGGCGGTGCTGGATGTTCCCCAGGTTATCATCGGCGGAAGCAAGGTTACCCTGAATCAGAATGCCGCTGAAGAAGACCGGATGGGCCTTGAGATCCTGCGTAAGGATCATTCCAGTGCCAAGCTGCAATGGGATGAGAAGAATGAGAGCTGGATGATCGGAACCGAAGCGCTGGAGGGTGACAAGGCCAGCGGCATGTTCAAGGTTGCTTACGGAGCAGACTGGGAGCAGCTGCATCACGGCGCGAATGCAGATAGTCTGCATAGCCATAGCCAGCTGAAGGCTGCGGACGGGACACCGGTGCTTCGTACGGATAACTCCGGCACAATTCTGGTTGACCGGGGGATGAGCATATCCGGGACACTGGTATCCCAGAAGGATGGCCTGGAGGTCTTCCGGGGAGCCACGCTGCCCAATGCTAAGATAGCCTGGAATGAAGCCGCGAAATCCTGGCAGACCGGCACCGCCAATGGGGATATGACCAATATTCCTGACGGGAAGCAGTGGGTGGAGCTGACCGGCGGCAACCGGAACGCAGATGCTCTGCATACCCACAGGCAGTTCCATAACGAAGACAAGAGCCTGCTTGCGCTGGAGATCGGTGCGGACGGCAATGTGAATATCCCCCATGAGCTGATGGTCGGCGAGACCCTGACCGTGAACAAGCTGATCGTCCGGGAAGAAGAGGTGGTAATCCGGAAGATTGAGCAGGAGGTAGCAGACAGCTTCCTTACGGTCAATAAGGCGGAAGACCACACAGCTCTGGGTAACAAGGGAGGGCTGGATGTCTACCGGGGCAGCCAGCTTCCGGCAGCACGCATGGAGTGGAATGAAACAGACCGCAAGTGGAGAATCGGGCTTGAAGGCAGCATGTCGGACATTCCCTACGGGAACAAATGGGACTCGCTGACGAACGGGTCTGTAGCGGATGCTTCCCATAAGCACAGCACACTGAGCACACCGTCCGGCGGAACGATTCTGTCGGCAGACGGACAGGGAAAGCTGTCGGCATCCGGGAATATGGAGCTTGGTGGTACGCTGTTAGCCAAGGGCAGTGCAACGATGAAGTCCGATCTGAATGTGGGAGGATCGGCCACGATTGAAGGCAATCTGACGGTCAAGGGAACTACGACCTTCGTCAAAAAGGAAGATCTGGTGGTGGTCAGCAACCGGATTGAGCTGAATAAATTCGAGGGGAACAGTTCCTCCCTGAAGCAGAGCAGCATTGAGGTCTACCGGGGCAAGCTGAACCCGAGCGCCAGGCTGCTCTGGGACGAGACGGATGGCAGATGGAAGCTGGGCCTTGGCAATGAGCTGTCCAATATTGCTTACGGGAGCAATTGGGATGCGTTGACCGGAGGCGTCAGCTCAGATGCCGATGGCCTGCACCGGCACAATTCCCTGAGCGATAGCGCGGGCAACACGGCTGTCCAGGTTACTGCAGATGCTGATATTGAAATAATCAATGATGCAGAGGTGCAGGGTACCCTAACTGTCAACAACGGGGCGGAAGTCAGCGGCGGTCTGGCGGTTCAGGGCCTGGTTAAGGTAGACGGCAACCTGATCGTCAAAGGTACCACGACCACGCTTAACCGTGAAGATCTGGTCGTCACCAATAACGTCATTGAGATCAACAAATTCGCAGGGGATACCCCGCCAGCCCCCGAGAGCGGCATTGAGGTCTTCCGGGGAGAATCGCAGCCGCCAGCCAGAATGTTCTGGAACGAAAGCGAGCGGAAGTGGAAGGTGGGTATCGGAAATTCACTGGAGAATGTCGCCAGCGGCAGCTCCTGGGACAAGCTGACGCAGATGGCGAGTGCGGATGCTCTGCATCTTCATAGCCAGCTGTACAATCCGAAAAGTGACATCCTGGCACTCAGCGCCAGCGCCGAAGGGGATGTAGATGTTCACCATGACCTGACGGTGGGCAGCAACCTGACGGTAGCCGGAGATCTGGAGGTCCGGGGAACTTCTGCCACAATCGCCACAGATGAGCTGGATATCGGCAGTCCCTGGATTACCATCAACAAGGATGCGGGTACAGTCAAGTCGCTTGCAGGTGGCGGAATTGAGATCTATCGCGGCCCGGATCAGAATCCGGCCAAGCTTGCCTGGGATGAGGTCAAGGACCAGTGGCAGCTTGCAACACCTGCGGATAGTGCGGCGCTGGTAGTGGATTCGTCCGGCAATGTCCAGGCCTCCGGCATATTGAAGGCTGCGGGTGCTGCGATTACAGGAGCAGTGACTGCAGCCAGCGCAGCAATTGCGGGAACAGTGACGGTCGGAGACGGCATTGAGGTGCAGCAGGGCACCGAGACCAACGCGCAGATCAAGTGGGCTAAGGACCGCTGGAAGCTGGGCACTGCCGGCAGAACGGTACTCAGCCTGACCCGCAGCGGCAAGATGGGAGTGGGCACGGATAATCCTACCGAAGTGCTGGATGTGGCAGGCAAAGCGGTCTTCCGGACGGAGACAGAGTTCTCTGGCGCGGCATCCTTCTCGGGTAAGCTGACCGCTCATAGTGATGCTGTATTCGAGGGCTCCGCTTCTTTTAACAAAGGGATTAATGCAGCAGGTGCCGTGATTAGCAATCATGCGGTGGTGTCCGGGAATGTGACTGCCGGGGGGTTTGAAGCTCTGCGCGGCTTGAACAAAGACGGAAGCCCACAGAAGAATGCCCGGATCTACTGGAATAATGAGCAGAATGCCTGGTTTTATGGCGACGGGGTCACCTTCTCTGAATTCGGCACCGGGAAGGGCGGCCAGAACAAGCTGTTCAATTCACTCGGCAATACGATTGCCCTCTTCTCGGATGCGAAGGGATATGTCGGTATCGGAACAACGACTCCGCTGGCGCTGCTGGATGTGCAGGTACCGGGAGGAAGCAGTGCTTTCAGCGTTACCAACAGCGGAGAGGTCGGTATAGGGACCTTCAATCCTAAGTCCAAGCTCGATGTACAAGGCAATGCGGCAATTAACGGGGAACTTAGCGCAGTCAGCGCCGCCATATCCAAGGATCTGACCGTGAACGGCAATCTGACGGTGAATGGCGACATGGTGACGATTAATGCGGCTACCCTTGAGGTTGAAGACAACATCATAAGAGTCAACAAGTATGCGCCTCAGAAGACACCGATTGTTCAAAATGCCGGTCTGGAGGTATTCCGCGGCGGCACCGCTCTTCCAGCCCAGCTGCTATGGGATGAGAACGCCGATGAGTGGCTGGCCGGAGTCTCGAATACCCTGAAGGCTATTGAGTTCAAGGGCCATACCCACCCCGAGTATGCTTCGCTGTCGGGGGCGATCACTGTTGACGAAGGCAATGTCGGGATTGGTACGGATGCCCGAGCCGCTAAGCTGGAGGTCAAAGGGAGTGCCGTGGTCAGCGGATCATTGACGGTCACAGAGGCTTCGTTAAGCGGAGGCTTAGCAGCAGCAAGTGCCAAGATCAGCGGCCTGGCTGCGCTTAAGGATGTTACGGTCAGCGGAGCTTTCACCGCACAGGATGTCACGGTTAGCGGAGGTTTCACTGCTCAGGATGCCACCGTCAGCGGAGGCTTCACTGCACAGGACGCCACCGTCACCGGAAGTCTTACGCTAGGCCATGGGATTACAGTGGACAGGGGAATGGATCAGAAGGCACAGCTGCTCTGGGATGAAGTCCAGGATGTCTGGACGGCGGGTATTGCAGGAAGCATGAAGCAGCTCTCCTACAGCGGCCATACGCACCAGGAGCTGTCGGAGCTGACCGGAGTGCTGAAGATCGCCTCCGGGAATGTCGGAATTGGCACCGCAGCGCCAACGGCCAAGCTTGAGGTGAACGGCAATGCGGCGGTATCCGGCGGGATAACCGTTATGGACGCCGCTGTAAGCGGAACGTTAACGTCTAAGCGCGCAAACGTCAGCGGCGTATTAACGGCTACGGATGCCGAGGTAAGCGGAACGTTCTCCGCGAAGGACGCTGCAATTACGGGCAGCCTTACTCTTAGCCAAGGTATTAATGTGGGTAGAGGCACAGGCGCCAAGGCACAGATTGTATGGAACGAAGCGCTGGCTGAATGGCAGATGGGACTTGCTGGAAGCCTTAAGCAGCTCTCTTACAGCGGTCATACGCATAAGGAGCTTACGGATCTGAATGCTGTGCTGAAGGTGGCTTCCGGCAATATCGGAATCGGCACCGCCGCACCAGCCGCCAAGCTGGATGTGAACGGCAATGCCCTAGTATCCGGGAAGTTAACGGTCACTGACGCCGTTGTGAACGGTTCGTTAACCGCTAAGGACGCAATGCTGAGTGGCACAGCCGAGGTGAAGGAGGCTACGGTTAGCGGAACGTTGAATGCAAAGAAAGCTGTAATCAACACCTTATTGACGGCTGCAGATGCCGAAGTGACTGGATCGTTCACTGCTAAGGACGTCATAGTCAGCGGCGCGCTGTCAGCGAAGGACCTGACTCTCAGCGATACACTAAACGTGAAGGATGCCATAATCAGCGGAAGCCTGACGGTTACCCGGGGGATCGAGCTTGACAGGGGCAAGGATAAGAAGGCACAGATTCTCTGGGATGCTACGGCAAATGCATGGCAGGCGGGCATTGAGGGAAGTATGCAGAAGCTGGTCTGCCAGGATTCCGTCTATGATGAACTGGTCCAGGTGGCAGATGCATTAACGCTAGATTCCAGCAGCAATATTGGCATTGGCAAAGCGCCCGCGGATAATTACAAGCTGGATGTGAACGGCAACCTGCGGGCAACGAACTTCGCGCAGACCTCCTCCCGGACCTACAAGGAGAACATCGCCAGCCTGCCGGTGAAGAAGGCGCTGGAGTTGCTGAACAAGCTGAAGCCGGTGACCTTCAACTACAAGACAGAGAACGGCAAGAAGCAGAATATCGGCTTCATTGCCGAGGATGTGCCGCAGATTTTCTCCACTGCCGATCATAAGTCTGTAGTGCTGATGGACATCATCGGCGTACTGACCACGGTAGTCCAGAAGCAGCAGAAGGAAGCTCAAGACATGCGCAAGCAGGTCAATGAACTTAAGGTTCAGGTCACGGCCTTGGCAGGCGCTTAATTGCAATAAATCCTCAGTGTACAAGGTGAAAAAGCAGCTCCTGCAGCGAATATGCCGCAGGAGCTGCTTCATTGGGCAGAATACCCTAGTCATTTCTTGCTGCATTCCATCAAAAAAAACAGATAATCCGTCGGAACGCCGGAATATCCCTGCTGCCGCAGCATGGCGGTGACATTGCCCCGGTGGTAGGTGCCATGATTGACCACATGCCGCAGGATGTCCGAGAAGCAGGTATCCAGACTGCCGTAGGACGGATGAACAATAGTCATGGCCTTGTCCGGGTCGGGGGTATGCTCCATCAGAACATGAAACTCCTCAGCGGCACCGGCAAATAATCTCCGCATGCCATCCACCGGAATGTCCTTCGCTTCTGCAGTCCAGACGGGAATATGCGGAAAAATCTCTTCAATAGGCACCTCAGACAGCACAGAGTGATAGAGCCGCTCGAACACATACAGATGTCCGAAGGTTTGGGCCACGGACGGGAACACACTTGTTACTTCCGCGTGAAATACTTCCTCCGGTAACTCCTCCAGATGGTTGAATATCCGGGCATAGGCCCAAATATGGAAATCATACAAGGCATAGGGCTGCTTAATCATGGGTAAATTCTCCTCTCCAGATGTATACAGTCTGGCTTAGTAATCTTGTCTCCATCTTATAACAGCTTTACTGACAGAGGCTGTCAGTGAAGTTCAATCCCCATCGTTTATGTAATGTCTGGTAACCTCACAGGCTAATTCCTGAATCTGCTCCTTCAGCTCCAGCGGCTCCAGAATACGGATGGAAGTGCCGAAGCTTAACAGATACTTGGGAAGGTATTTGTTCATGGAGGGAGCATCGAGCAGGAACCGCGCCTCCCGGTCGGTCCGCTCCGTCAGGTAGTGCCGCAGATGCCAGTTGCCGCATAGCTTGTTCAGCGCATCCGGATCCCCTTCGATACGGATCACGAGCAGAGGGGCATTTGCTTCCGGCTCTGGCTCCAGTTGGCTGCGGAAATAGGCAGATACCGAGAAGGGCTCCGGCTTAGGGAAGCTGGCTTCCGTTAACGTAAGATTGACAATGCGGTCCACACGATAGGTCCGCATGGCCTGTGACCGGTGACAGAACCCAACCATATACCATTCCGAACGGTCGTAAGCCAGACCATACGGATCGACCTCCCGCTCCTCAGCCTGTGCAGTATTCAATTTACGGTATGTGAGGTGCACCGTCTGGCCCGCCTTCACAGCCTGCTCCAGCTCCCGCAACAAGGGAACCACAGACGGCGCACGGGACGGGGCAATGACATCGAGGCCGCTTGTTTGCAGGGACAAGTCATGGCGTTGTTCTTCGTGCAGTCCGTTCTCCACCTTCTTGAGGGCGCTCTCCAGCTCCTTCGCATATGGATAGCCTGCACCGACCGCGAATTTATAAGCATCCACAAGCGCCTTCAGCTCTAACGCGTTGAAGAACAGGGGCGTCTCGCTGAAGCTGTCCAGAATATACACTCCGCCGTCATGTCCGGATTCGGCTACCACCGGCACACCACTGGCACCAAGCGCATCGATATACCGGTACACGGTACGGACGCTGATCTCCAGACTGTCCGCAATCTGTGCGGCAGTGAGCTTTTTGCCGGACCGCAGCATCCATAACATAGCCAGCATATTATCCCATTTTGCCATTTGAAGCTCTCTCCCAAGTCCGCTTTTCATCCAACGGATGAATGCGGGCATTTTTTTCTCAGTCTACCATGTAATATTCTGCTGTTCCATCCGCTTTAAGCTATGATGTGGAATATGGTGTTTTCTGAGAGAGTAGGGCACTTTATGATCGCAGCTTCCGGTTCCACTCAAACCGCCCAGCTACCCGCGATTCAAATCTATCTGAATAACTCGCCGATTACCACCTCCGCAAGGGGGGCCACACTGATGAATGGTACCGTGATGCTCTCACTGGACTGGAATGCTAAGAAGCGTGAAGCGTTCATCAGCTATCCTCATTTTGTCGGAGACGGTATGAGTGATAAGGATGCGGTTTTCTTGAATGTGGTGAAGGGCACGCAGGCTCGGTGAAGATTGCTGAGGATGCGGACCTGGTGACGATTCAGAACTCTAACGGTGAACCCGCAATGAACCTGTCGATATACCACCTGTTTGTGACAAAAGGGGCGATTCTGCGCCAATCCAAACTGGAATTTGTCGAAGCTGGGAGAAGGCAAGATAATACCTATGCTATCGAAGCCATAGGCGAGAACTGTCAAAAGATAATAAAGTTCTAGCCTGAGAAAATAAAGTATTAGACTGTCAATACTTCATTAAGCTAACGGGCAGGTTAGTTTAATGACAAGGGAATAACACACCTCATATAGAATACTTTATCTCTAAAAGGGAGGGGAACACATTGCATGATATGATGAATAAGAGGCAATTTATTGAGATGACAGTTAAAGAACGACGTTCTGTAGTATTTAAGGTTAATAATCAAGATGAATTTTTCCGTGGTGTTTCTAGAGAACTAAATGAGGGCTACCTATTCGTTGAAACAGAAGAAGGCATAAACGTTAAATTTAAAATGGATGACATCATTGAGATTTATGCTATCAAGTCTTCATCTCCAAAGCAGAGTGCTATCCAATCCCACAGTTTGATGAAAGGTAGTAAGGATGACCTTGAAAACCTTGTACTCCAGTTTGAAAGTTTAAATGACGATTTAAAGAAACAAATCACCTCTTCTTTATCAAAAGTGCTTGGTAAGCAAGTGATCATTTCGAAAATGGATATAACTTCATACAATTTATCTGAAATTGAATTGATTGCTAACACGATAAATGGATATATACTCACTATTAAAACACTGGATATTCGTTCTGAATTACTCGAATCATACAACAATATGGATTTACCTCAAAAGACTTGTTTTGGGAAAGGGCTAGATCATAAACGCGAATAAGCTAATGTCAAGGTAACGTTTTATTGATCAACTAACAGGAAACGTTTGTTCAATACATTTATTCATTCAATTACCTTGGAGGTTACCATGATAACTAATGAAGCGATGTCTACACTATTGCTTAAAACCAAACCTTCAGGGGCTAGTAATAACGATGAATACGCCATTTTGTTGAATGGGATGGCTGTATTTTAATTAGTTGTTTTGCAAGAGATTTACCGAGTAGTTTCGATAAAACAACTTACTCAGACCGTACAATGGTGGAGAAAAGAGAAACCTGAATTAACTCCACGACCATATAAAAAGTTGCGCTAACGGGATACGTTAGTTGAACGACCACAGCGGCAGTCTAATACTATATTTTCACCGAACAAGAACTATCTGATTGCCCGTTCTTCGATGGAAGGAATGCTGACGCTAATAGATACAGCAGCTAAGCTAACAGTTCTCCTCTACAAGGAATTCGGAATTGATCCGTTGGATATGAAGAGATTTAAATCCGATAGCCTTAAATTCGCAAGGAGTAGTGAGGGGGAATCAGAACTGCGGTTTGAGTTCACCGGTAGGAAGAAGGAGAAGAAGGCTTTTACTTATCGGTTAGGAGGGGGTGATGGAGGCGTGAAGGGTGAATATAGAAGAAGGATACATGAACAAGCTCCTGTGTGCATCGCAGGGGTTTGTTTTTGTATGTGTTCAATTTTTTTGATGATATTTAATTTCAATAAAATAATAATAATGTTGAAATAATATTTCAGTAATGGTATTCTGCATTTAGAGAGCGATTTCATAAACGGAAAAGGATGATGGAAATCATGTTAGAGCATCTGACAACGGAGACCCGCAATAAGAACACCATGAATCTGGATGAATTAACGCCGCTGGAGCTTCTGGAAGTGATGAATGAAGAAGATCACAAGGTCGCACAAGCTGTGAAACAAGTCATTCCGCAGATTGCCGAAGCCGTGGAAGTGATTACAATGGCGATCAGACAAGGCGGACGCTTAATTTACATGGGGGCTGGAACAAGCGGACGTATCGGCCTGCTGGATGCTGTTGAATGTCCGCCAACCTTTGGAACAGCACCTGAGGAGGTCATTGGGCTAATTGCCGGGGGAGAGAGGGCGTTCATCAAAGCAGTCGAAGGTGCAGAGGACAATGAACAATTAGGGGTACAGGATTTACAGGATATTAAGCTGACAGCCTCAGATGTTGTCGTCGGCATTGCCGCCAGCGGACGCACACCCTATGTGATCGGCGGATTAGAATATGCCAAGTCTATTGGAACATCCACTGTAGCCGTGAGCTGCAACAAAGATTCAGCGATTGGCAGAATTGCCGGGATTGCGATCGAAGTCGTGAATGGACCGGAGGTGTTAACCGGGTCAACACGTTTGAAGGCCGGAAGTTCGCAGAAATTAATCTGCAATATGTTATCCACAGCTTCAATGATTCGTACGGGCAAAGTATATGGAAATCTAATGGTGGATGTACAGTTAACCAATGAAAAGCTTGTAGAACGTGCCAAACGGATTGTCATGGATGCGACAGAATGTGATGCTGAAACGGCAGAGCGTGTTCTGAAGCAGGCAGATCAGAAGCCTAAGATTGCTATTGTAATGATCCTTGCGGGGCTAACGAAAGAAGAAGCTGTGCAGCGGCTGGAAGAATCACAAGGCTTCGTCCGTCAGGCGATTCAATAATACGATCAGAAGAAGGGGGCAATCAACATGAGTAAATATCATGATTTAGCGGTCAACATATTAGGGGCTATCGGCGGCCGTGCAAATGTAACCGAGTACACCCATTGCATGACTCGTCTTCGTGTAACCGTTGTGGACCGCAGCCGAATCGCTGAAGCAGACTTGAAGCAAATCGACGGGGTTCTGGGAGTAGTGGATGATGAAACCTATCAAGTCATTCTCGGACCAGGAGTTGTAACCAAAGTAGCTGAAGAATTCGGTAAAGTGTTGGAAGCAAGCGGTCCTGAGGGCGATCCTTCCACTTCGGCTGAACAATTACAGGCCAAAGGCGCACAAATGAAAGCGCAGCTAAAAAAGAAGAACGATACTCCGTTCAAAAACTTTTTACGGAAGATCGGAAATATATTCATCCCGCTTATCCCTGCATTCGTAGGAGCTGGATTAATTGCCGGTATTGGCTCGATTCTGACAAACAATATTACAGCGGGTAATTTAGACACAGCAACCTGGCAGCAATATGTGACGATCTTAAATGTCATTAAAAATGCGATTTTTAGTTACCTGGTGATTTATGTCGGTATTAATGCCGCCAAAGAATTCGGAGCTACGCCTGCTCTCGGGGGAGTAATCGGCGGGGTAACGCTGTTAACAGGGGTTACAGCGGACCTGACCATAACTAATATATTTACGGGTACACCTCTGACACCAGGTCAAGGCGGAGTGATCGGCGTTCTCATCGCCGTATGGATTCTGTCCATCGTGGAGAGATATTTGCGCAAAGTGATTCCTGATGCGGTTGATATTATCGTTACCCCTACAATCGCCTTGCTGGCCGTAGGGCTGATTACCATCTTTTTCATCATGCCGTTCGCCGGATTCATCTCCAGTAATTTAATCGGAGCGATTAACTGGACGTTAGAAGTGGGCGGAGCCTTCTCAGGCTTTGTATTAGGAACAGCGTTCCTGCCGCTGGTGATGTTAGGGCTGCATCAGGTGTTGACACCGATTCACATTGAGATGATCAATGATTCAGGGATGACGCTGCTGCTTCCGATGCTGGCTATGGCTGGGGCAGGTCAGGTTGGGGCTTCCATCGCCTTATGGATTCGCTGCAAGAAGAACAAATCACTGACGAACATGATTAAAGGCGCTCTTCCGGTGGGTATTCTGGGAATCGGCGAGCCCTTGATTTACGGGGTTACTTTACCGCTGGGCCGTCCGTTTGTTACAGCTTGTATTGGCGGCGGGATTGGTGGTGCGGTCATCGGTTTATTCGGCAACGTTGGAGCCATTGCCATTGGTCCTTCCGGGGTTGCGTTAATTCCCTTGATTGCAAATGGATTATGGCTGAAATATGTAATAGGCTTAATCGCAGCATACGCTGGCGGATTCATTGCCACTTATCTGTTCGGTACACCTAAAGAGGCTATGGCAGAACAGGATTAAGCGACTCTGAGATATTGAGGTGATTCCAGTGCTCGGAATTTCAATTTTTGTAGCGGACCGCACATTAGAAGACAATGTGAAGTATATGGAACACATGAAGGCTGCAGGCTGTACCGAAATATTCACCTCTCTTCATATGCCGGAAGATGATATTGGAGTATTGAAGGAGAAACTGCTGGAGATTGCAAAGACTGCCCGGCGGTTAGGAATGGACCTGATGGCGGATATTTCCGGGAAGGCACTGGAGAACTTTTCGTTGCCCTTTCTGTTGGAGGCTGGTGTTACAGGTTTGCGGATGGATTTCGGCTTCGAGCCCCGTGACATTGCCGCCTACTCCAACAGAATGACAATTGCCTTAAATGCCAGTACCTTAACCCCGGAATTCTTAGCAGCATTGAAGGAGCATTCGATTTGTCTTGAGAACATTGAAGCCTGGCATAATTATTATCCCCGCCCGGAGACAGGTCTGGAGAAAGAATCGTTCATCGCGAAGAACAGGTGGCTGCAAGCGGAAGGGATTACGACGATGGCCTTTATTCCGGGAGACGGACTGAAGAGAAAACCGTTATTTCAAAGTCTGCCTACCTTAGAGAAGCACCGGAATCAATCTTCTTTTCTGGCCTACCTGGAATTAGAGCAGGATTGTGCCGTGGACAAAATTTTCGTTGGCGATTTAACCCTTTCAGAAGGGTCACAGATTCAATTTCAGCGGTATGAGGAAGGGGTTATTCCCTTGCGGGTTACCCAGGCATCGCCTTATGCCTTATGGGATAAGGTCCACCGGAACCGGCTTGATGCGGCCCGTGATGTGATTCGCTCTGAGAGTGCACGGACAGATCAGGAACGTTATGGAATGACCCGAAGTATTACGCCTATGCATACGAACAAGCGGCCCAGAGGGACGATTACCGTCGATAATAATTTATATGGCCGCTATGAACATGAGTTACAGGTCACATTAAGAGATCTGCCGGCACATGAAGCGGTTAATGTGATTGGTCATGTGATCGAAGAGGACCTTCCTCTATTGGACTACGTCAGACAAGGCGGAAGGCGCTTCTGCTTCACTGCTGCTACTTAATGATTACTCCCCTCTGTTTTGTTACAATAAGAAGAATAGACTGAGGAGAGGAGTTTAGAACTTGGCAGCAGGAAGTATGATTTCTCAGATTGAACTGGTCTTAAATGAACTGCCTGAGTCAGAAAAAAAGGTAGCCGAGTACATTCTCGCCAATGCTAAAGAAGTGATGCATATGTCTATACATGAGTTAGCGGCGAAAGCGGTGGCAAGCAGTGCGGCGGTTGTCCGTTTTTGCCGGTCCGTGGGCATCGAGGGCTTCCCCGCGCTCAAAATCCGTTTATCCGCTGAAGTAGAGAACACGAGTTATGTGGGCTACTTTGATGTTGAATCCAATGAGACGGTGCATTCGATCATTGATAAAATGTTGTCGAATACCATATTGACCTTTCAGAATACGGCCAGTCAACTGGACGCGCATTCGATTGAGCAGGCCGTGAGCCTGTTACAGCAGGCAGAGGTTATTTATGTGTATGGGATAGGGGCTTCTTTCATTATTGCAGAGGATGCGGCACAGAAATGGCTGCGGCTCGGTAAAAATGTATATGCTATTTCTGACCGTCATTTATTGGCGGCAGCTATGGCTACGAAGTCAGAGAACGCTGTCTTCTGGGGGATTTCGTATAGCGGGGAGACGGGCGAGGTCATTCAGTTAACCAAACGGGCCAAGGAGCATGGGATCAAAACCATCAGCCTGACCCGTCCTGGAAATAACAAGCTTTCCCAGCTGGCGGATGTTTCTTTATTTACATCACGAGCCCCGGAAGCCACACTTCGCAGTGCGGCAACCAGCTCAAGATTTGCCCAATTATTCGTGCTTGATATAGTCTTTAGCGTATATGCTTCTGCCCAGCATGATTTTACTGTGGAGCAGCTGGCGAAGACTAGGCAGATGATTGAAGTTTTGAATGACTGATGTTGAACCTTTGTATAGAAGGGGGCTGTCCTAAAAGTCATGAAATGGCTGCTTGGGACAGCTCTTTATTTTGGAGCACCCGCCCATAGGATGCATTCTTTACTTTCTGAAAGAATTTATCTCCTGCTCTGTTTGTCCAGTGGATCGTCTTTATCCCCCGTCCTCCAGCCGGAGATTGTCGATCAGGAACCGGCGTAGGCTGCTGATGAAGGTATGGGTGGCGTGGCTGATATAGCGGTCTGCCCGGTAGATCAGTCTGAGGTTGCGGCAGGGGGCGGTATTCAGGATCGGAATGGAGCAAAGTCCGCTGTTCTCCATGCCTTCAAGCAGTCCGCGCGGCTGTACGGTGCCGCCAATCCCGGCCTTGACCAGCTGAAGCAGCGAGGTGGCTGATCCGGTCTCCATGATCGGTTCCAGCTCGAAGCCAGCTTCTCGGCAGGTATTCTCCACCAGCTCTCTACCGATGTAGGTGCGCGGATACATCACAAGCTGGATCTGCTGAAGCGAGGACAGCTCAATGTGGCTCATCGCGGCATAAGGATGATCTTCGCGGACAATCAGATGATAAGGCTCCCAGCCCAAGTCCACTTGAGTCAGCATGGAATCACGTGGACCCGGAAGGCAGATGCCGATGTCCAGCTTGTTCTCCAGCACCTCCTGTTGAATAAGCGTTGAAGCGAAGACCTGGAGCCGGATATTTGGAAAATCGGCATGGAATTTGACCAGCATCGGCGTTAGACGGTAGTCCAGATCAGAGGGTAGCACCCCAAGCCGGATCATGCCGCGGTTGTCGGAGCGCAGCTCATTAATCGCTGCCTTGGCATTCTGCTCATTCTGAATCATCCGGGCTGCGTAGTCCTTCAGGAGGGCCCCCGCTTCGGTAAGAGCGATTTTCTTGCCGATCCGGTCGAACAGGGGCATGCCCATTTCTCCTTCCAGCACTTTAATCTGCTGGCTTAGTGTCGGTTGGCTAATGCCCAGCCTCTCAGCGGCGCGTGTGAAATGCAGTTCTTCGCAGACGGCCATGAAATAGTGCAGGTGACGGGTTTCCATGTAATTCACTCCATTCGGGATAAGATCATAGTCAATTGCTATTATAATAATATAAACAATAGTATTGATCAATATATGACATCTCCGTATACTCAGGTTATATACAAAATACAGATATGGAGTGATGGAAATGCCTTTCTTACTATTATTCGTTGCCTTGCTGGCAGCCTCATTAAATATGCGTCCGGTAATCACCTCGGTCTCACCGCTGCTGGGTAACATTCAGAGTGATCTGGGGATGAACAGCCTGCAGGCCAGCCTGATGACAACACTGCCAGTCCTGTGTATGGGGATATTCGCACCCCTTGCCGTGAGCATCAGCCGCCGCTTTGGTCTGGAACGCACGATCTTCGGGGCCATGGTACTGATCGGGGCGGCGACAGCCGCACGCGGGTTCCTGTCTTCATCGTCCGGACTCATTCTGACGGCACTGGCAGCAGGCGTAGGGATCGGAATTGCCGGACCGCTGCTGTCCGGCTTCATTAAGCGTCATTTTCCCGGCCGTTCAGCGATGGTTAGCGTGTATTCCGCCTCAATGGTGGTGGGCGCTTCGCTCGCAGCCGGGCTGGCTGTTCCGGTCTATACCTGGCTGGAGAATTCCTGGCAGCTGTCCCTGGCGGTATGGGCAGTCTTGTCGCTTGCCGCTCTCCCGGTCTGGTGGAGGATTGCGGCGCGGTCCATACCGCTGAAGGAGCAGGCTGCACATGCCCGGCTGCCCTTGTCTAACGGCAGAGCCTGGCTGCTGACCGTGTTCTTCGGTCTTATGGCGAGCATCTTCTATTCGCTGACTGCCTGGCTGGCCCCGATGGCCGCATCCATGGGGTATAGCAAGCATGAAGCGGGCAATCTGCTCACACTTTTCACTTTGATACAGATTCCGGTAAGCATCCTCGTGCCCATCCTTGTGGCCAGATTCCAGCGGCGCACGTTATGGCTTGTGCTGTGCAGTCTGTTCGAGCTAAGCGGACTGCTGCTCCTTCTGGGCTCAGCCTCACCGCTGCTGAGCGCAGTGCTGCTCGGTATTGGTGCTGGCGGGTTATTCCCGCTGGCTCTGATGCTGCCGCTCTTAATGACAGAGCGGGCGGAAGAGGCCAGCTCCTGGTCGTCGCTTAACCAGGGGGGCGGGTATTTTCTCGGAGCTTTGGGACCGCTCGCGGTTGGCCGTATCTACGATGCCTCGGGTTCATTCCAGCCCGCGCTGATCGGCATGGCTGTGGTCACTGTACTTATGATCGCGGTACAACTGATGATAGGCAGAAGCTCTCGCGAGGGCAACGCTCTAAGGAAGAGTACGGCTTCGAGCTGAATGCCGACGGCCTGAAGTTCCAGAATACCAAGTAACCCTTGACCGGATGCTGTGGCGTTAAAGAAAAGAAAATGAAACGTTAACGCACTTCTTGAGATATATCGGGGAGTGCGTTTTTGTTATAATGGGAGCGGATGAATAGACTACAAGTCAGGCGAAGGGGAGGACATGAATATGAATTTGAATATGAACCTGGATATGAATATGAATGAACCCGCCGTTCAGCTTATTGCCATGCTGGGCCAGCCGTATGATCCCAAGAGGGTCCAAGCCTTGCTCAAGCCCTATGGCGTTAAGCGCATGCCGGCGGCGAAGAGCTATTTCAACGATACCATGATCTCGTGCACAAAAGCATCTCTAAGGATGGATCTCTACCGTATACCCAAAATCAATGAGCTGACCGGACTACAGTATACGAATCCCGATGAATGGATCATCGGCGCCATCCACTTTCTTCCCCCTGGTTCGGGCGACCGGATCGAAGTGCCTTATCCCGTTATTTTACCTGAGGGCATTACGATGAACTCTTCGCCTGAGGAATCGATCGCTGCCTATGGTCCTGCGCAGCTGGATGAAGAATGTGAATGGCCCGGATTTTCCGGCCGCATTATCGCCTGGCGGGGCGAGGGCATAAACATCGCATTAGAATACGAGTATAGCGGGGAAGGTAGAGTGCTACGAACCTATACCGCCTGCCTAATCGGCTGCATCGGCGCTTGGCGGAGCGACAACCCGGAGGTTTTTGCACCTTGAGCAGGGAGTTGACTCTGGTAGGGACAAGCTTTTGATAGAATCGCATCGGCTTACGGGAGAGGCATTTTACGAAAACTCCTGTCTGGAGGCCAATCAACAAGGGAACATAGTTGGAAAAAGTACACCTGCTCCTGCCAAACCACCCCCGCTTCAAGCAGCAGTTGGAAAAAAGGCACTTAATTTTAACGATTCTATGAAATCGGCGGAATTTGCACAAATTAAGTGTTGTTTCTCCAACTGCTACCCGCAAGTACCACATCGGTGCTCGAATAGTTGTACTTTTTCCACTAGATTCCCTCCCCGCACGATGAACTTAACATTCCAACCCTCCGGCAATTCATACCGTTGAGCACACTTGCTAATTTGTATTTACAAATTATGGTATACATGTTATCTTTGCTATGAAAGCGCAACCATGATCTGATAGGTTAACCAAGGTTTTACCATTTTTATCATGGGGAGGAAAGAAGAAAATGAAGAAATGGCTCAAAAGAACAGGAACATTGCTGCTGGCCTGTACGCTGCTGCTTGGAGGGATGAACGCCCCGCCTGTGGCCCACGCTGACCCTGCATTGATCACCATCGAAAGCGAGGATGCCCAGCTCACCCCGGATCTGCAAGTGACGACCCAGATTTACGGAACGCCGAAGCCCGGCTATTCGGGAAGCGGTTTTGTCTGGATGCAGAACTCCGGCACACTAACTTACACCGTAACTGTCCCGGAAACCGGCATGTATACGATCTCCACCCGTTATATGCAGGAGCTGAGCCCGGATGGCAGACAGCAGGCATTAATCGTTAACGGTGCTGCCAAGGGTTCGTATATGCTGCCCTACACAACTACGTGGAAGGATTTCAATTTCGGCTACCACAAGCTGAATCAAGGCAGCAATACCATTCAGGTAAAAGCAGGCTGGGGATTCGCTTATTTCGACACCTTCACGGTGGATCATGCGAACCTGGACCCCCTGGTTGTGCAGCCCGTTCTCTCTGATGCTCAGGCCACGCCCGAAACGCAGCTCCTGATGAATTATTTGACGGAGGTGTACGGGAAGCATATGCTCTCGGGCCAGCAGGAGATCTACGGCGGAGGGAATGACGGCAACTCCGAGCTGGAGTTCGACTGGATTCACAACCTGACAGGCAAGCTTCCGGCAGTCCGCGGGTTTGACCTTATGAACTATAATCCGCTGTATGGCTGGGAGGACGGCACTACCGCCCGCATGATCGACTGGGTGAATACCAAGGGCGGGATTGCGACCAATAGCTGGCATCTTACCGTTCCCCGTGACTTCACCGCCTACCAGTTAGGGGAATTTGTGGATTGGAAGAAGGCTACCTATAAGCCTACCGAAACTAACTTCAATACTGCAAATGCTGTGATTCCGGGAACGAAAGAATACCAATACCTGCAACTGGCCATTCAGGATCTGGCGGAGCAGCTGCAGATTCTGCAGGAGAACAACGTGCCCGTGATCTTCCGTCCTTACCATGAGGCAGAGGGCAACGGCGGGCTGAATGGGGAAGGGGCGTGGTTCTGGTGGGCTTCGGCAGGTGCGGAGGTGTACAAGCAGCTCTGGGATCAGCTCTACACCGAGCTTACGGAGACTTACGGCCTGCACAACCTGATCTGGACCTATAACAGCTATGTGTACAGCACTTCTCCCGCATGGTATCCAGGGGATGACCAGGTGGATATTGTCGGCTACGATAAATACAACACGATTTACAACCGCTATGACGGACTATCCGGCGTGCCGAATGAGGACGCGATTAGCTCGACCTTTTATCAGCTGGTGGACTTAACTGGTGGCAAGAAGATGGTAGCCATGACCGAGAACGACACCGTTCCCAGCGTGCAGAATCTGACCGATGAAAAAGCGGGCTGGCTCTACTTCCTCCCATGGTACGGAGAGCATCTGATGAGCACGGCGTTCAATTATCCGGCTACGCTGACCACTCTGTACCAGAGTGATTATGTTATTACGCTGGACGAGCTGCCCGATCTGAAGGGGAATAATCCTCATCCGGGCGCAACCATTACACCATCCATGGTCGAATTTGACAAAGCTCCGGCTCATCAGACCGACCAGACCGTCACTATGAATCTGAACGGCAACACGTTAACGGCCCTTCGTTCTGGCACCGCCATTTTGACTGAGAACGAGGACTATACAGTAAGCGGGAACACCCTGCTGCTCACTAAGGCGTTCCTGGCAACGCTGCCGGTTGGCGAGCATTCTATCGTCCTGGATTTCAATCAGGGCCAAGATCCCGTGTTAAAAGTAAAAGTCATCGATACAACACCAGGCGTTGCCATCTCACCAGACCATGCGCTGTTTGACCGGGCGGCGAATCTTGCACAGGATATTTCTGTAGCGCTTACCTTACAGGGGCATCAGCTGACAAGCCTGAAGAGCGGCAATTACACGCTTGTCCCCGGTCAGGACTACACGGCCACTGACACTGCGGTTGTTCTGAGAAAAGCTTATCTCTCCACGCTGCCGCTCGGCCAGAATGCGATCACCTTTCATTTTAGCGGAGGCGCAGAGGTTGTGCTTACTGTGAACGTAGAGGATAGCAGCGTTCCGCAGCCTTCGGGCGACTTGACCATCCAAGCCTACAACGGCAGTACCGGTGCTTCGACCAACGGAATCGCACCTAAGTTCAAAGTAGTCAACACCGGGAATTCGCCGGTCCAGCTCAGCAATGTGAAGCTCCGGTACTACTACACGATTGACGGCGAGCAGCAGCAGAGCTTCTGGACCGACTGGGCCAGCATCGGAAATGCGAACGTCACCGGGACCTTCGTGAAGCTGGACACTCCGGCCGCCGGTGCCGATTATGCGCTGGAGATTGGCTTCACCAGTGCTGCGGGCACCTTGAACCCCGGCCAGAGCGCCGAGATCCAGACCCGCTTCGCTAAGGTCAACTGGTCGGGCTACAATCAGGCGAACGACTACTCCTTCAACGCTGTCAGCACCCAGTTTGCGGATCATGAGCAGGTTACAGCATATGTGAACGGGCAACTGGTGTGGGGGATGGAGCCTTAAGCGTCCTCAACCGTTGCTGTTGACCCATTCTCCGCTAAGTCATGAAATGATGTGATTTGGCGGGGAGTACATTATACCGGAGGTGTTATTTTGAAAAGAAGGTATGGGTCAACAATCATCCTGCTGGCGTTAAATGTACTTTGTATTTTTGTGGCCGATCTTACTACTATTAAATATAGACTTGGAAAAGGGACATCAGGTAACGGAAATCCCGGCATAGTAGTTTTGATTCTTAGTCTGCTATTGCTGGCCATCTTCCTCATACTCTTGGTTTTGAAATCTATTGAATCTCTTAGAAAGCTGCCCCCAACAGTCACAACGATAGTTATTCCATTTCTTTCGCTTGTCACTTTAGTACTCATGATATTTGGTGAACTAAACAAAATTAGTGCATTAGAACAAAACTTAAAAGGCTTCACAAATAGTAAGGATTCCGTAGTCTTTCGTTTCGGCTGGATTAATCAGTATACCAATACTCTGTTTTATAATGGATACATTTTGATGTTCGGGATTTCCATAGCGATGCTTGTGTGTTGCCTTGTAGTTAGAATTCAATCTAAGGAACGGAGGTACTAATATGTTAGCCAAAATCAAAAAGTACGGAACCTACAGCCTTGCTCTAGTATTACTGGCATCCACCTTGCTAGGCAGCTCGGGTTCCCGCGCATCTGCGGAAGAGGCGTCAGCTGCGCTGACCTCGGACTTCAGATCGTTGCAGGCTTCGCAGATTGTCAGCGAAATGGGGGCCGGATGGAATCTGGGCAACTCGCTCGAAGCTTCGGTGAACGGGATCCCCAGTGAGACCGCCTGGAATAACCCGACCATTACGCCGCAGTTGATCCAGAAGGTCAAAGCAGCAGGCTTCAAAACCATCCGCATCCCGGTCTCCTACCTGAATTATATAGGGAACGCTCCCGGCTATACGATCAACTCGGCATGGCTAGATCGTGTAAAGGCAGTCGTTGACTATGCATACAATGAAGGCTTGTATGTCGTCATTAATATTCACGGGGACGGCTTTAATTCCGTTCAAGGCAGCTGGCTGTTAGTGAACAGCGGCAACCAGACGGCCATTAAGCAGAAGTACCAGAAGGTCTGGCAGCAGATCGCGAATAAGTTCGCTGGTTATGGGGAGCGGCTTATTTTGGAGTCGATGAACGAGGTGTTTGACGGCAACTACAACAACCCGAATCTCGCTTACTACGCCAACCTGAATGCTTACAATCAGATCTTCGTGGATACGGTCAGACAGACAGGCGGCAACAATAGCGCCAGATGGCTGCTGATTCCGGGCTGGAACACGAATATCGACTACACAGCGGGCAATTACGGCTTCGTACTCCCAACTGACAATTACAGATCATCCGCCATACCCGGCTCGGAAAAAAGAATCATGATCTCCGCCCACTACTATTCCCCTTGGGATTTTGCCGGTGAGGAATCGGGGAATATCACGCAGTGGGGAGCGTCAGCGACAAACCCTTCCAAGAAATCAACCTGGGGACAGGAGGATTACCTGAACTCGCAGCTCCAATCCATGTACAATAAATTCACGACCCAGGGCTACCCTGTAGTGATCGGAGAATTCGGCTCGATTGACAAATCATCCTACGATTCCAGCAATAATAACTACCGCGCCGCCTATGCCAAAGCCGTAATCGCAACCGCCAAGAAGTACAAGGCCGTACCGGTCTATTGGGACAATGGCTATAACGGCCAGCACGGCTTCGCTCTGTTCAACCGCTACAACAACACCGTCACCCAGCAAGGCATTATCAATGCCATTATGCAGGGGATGCAATAAGCTATTCAGCGTAAAGCGGCAGATAACATGGTCTGCAAAAAGATGAAGGGAGCTCCTGTGGCGATCACGGGAGCTTTTTTGTGCTTAAGAAGATGATAAGTCTTGAAGATATTGCCCTCTGTACGGCGCGTAACAGGCTCATTCTTGTGGTAATAATGTCTGTTATGTTATCTTTGCTTTTGAAGATTGTAAATTACGTAGTCATTCAAGAAGAGGAGGAGAGAGGAAGTCATGGATCATTCAACCCAAACCCCGCAACAAGCCAAAAAGGAATTCAAGCCGAAAGACGCTGTTCTGGTCTTCCTCGTTTTCGCCCTGATCAGTGCAGCCGTTATCTTTGCCCTTGTCATCTACGATGTCCTGACCCTGCTTACGCCTGCCAGCTACATTGACGAGACGAACAAGAGCTATCAGAACTATTCACTCGCTGCGATTGTATGCTTTACATTGGCAGGGGCTTTATTTGAGGAGCTGTTGTTCAGGGGAATTATACAAAATGTATTGAATCTCTACCTTCCCCAGCCCTGGCTCGCCATCGGAATCACCACAGTGCTGTTTGTGGGAATGCATGTCCAGTACTACAGCAAGCCGCTAATGCTGCTGAACATCACCATCCCAAGTCTGGTCTTCGGCTGGATCTATGTGCAGACGCATAATTTGCTGGTCCCGATCCTTGTCCATTTTCTGATGAATCTGGGGATTACGCTGCTGTTCAAATATAAGGTGATTCAGATGAGAGGGGAGAAGGGATAACAGAATGGAGGTCAAAGTGCTAGTGAAGTCCATCCGAGTAGCTGGAAATAAGGTGCAGATGTGGATTCCCTATCTGTCCGATTGAAGATGATCTCATTTGGTTCATTGCAGAGGACTGTTATGATAAGCTGTGGCTCTATGAGGGGAAGACGGCGACGATTCTCCAGGTGATCCCTGAGGTATGGCACATCAATGAATATTACCTGATCTCCAAAAAGTACCAATGGCTTCTCAGCGAAGATCACCATGACGTGCTGCACCTGAGCGGCCAGCCGATCATTGATCGATGGATGAGATATGAAAGCTCTAATCCTTAGGGGATAGAGCTTTCTTCATGCAGATTACACATTCCCATTCCACCAGTCATGGCATTTATCCAAGATTTTTCGATATGATGATTTTCCCCCGTTTGGTTGACTCTTCGCTTTGGCGATACGCTTTGAGCAGGCCTTGAGCAGTAAAGGGGTAAGCCTCATTGATATGGATAGTCAGTTTATTCTCTTTCATCTCGCGAACGATGGATTCAAAATCGCTACGGTTAGGTCTTGCCTGGAAGAAATAGGCGTTAATGCCGCGGACCTTCGGATATTGATTGAGCGCGAATGCCACCACTGAAATATAGGTGCCGCCATCCTTGATGACCGAGTAGCTTTTCTGTCCGATCTCTCCCGGTAACCCGGTACCGAAACTGGATGGGTCCATAGCAGAATCCAAAACAATATCTACAGGCTCTGTGATTTGGGAGGCAAAGTCGGCTTTCATATAATCGATTACCTCGTCTGCACAGAGCCCTTTGACAAAATCATGATTATAGTCCCTCGCGGTTGCGATAACGTATGCTCCATGCTGCTTGGCCAATTGGACCGCCACATGTCCCACGCCTCCTGCACCTGCCTGAACAAGAATACGTTGACCCGGTTGAAGATGGCCATGCTCAAACAGCGCTTGCCAGGCGGTCAGGGCAACCGTAGGCGCGGCGCCAGCCTCTTCGAAGGACAGACTCTCAGGAATGACGGCAAGGAGATCCTCCTCCACCGCAACATAGTCCATGTAGGAGCCCCTCTGAACCATACCCATGACACGATCCCCCGGCTTGAAATGTTTCACGTTCCCGCCAACCTCTTTAACGATGCCGGCTACTTCATTACCAAGAACAAGCGGCAATTGAAATTGATCCGGGAATTTATCGGCCATCGGACTCTGAAGAATTGCGCCGCTGCGAAACAGATGATCTGCGGGATTGATGGATGAGGCGCGCATTTCGACGAGAACCTGTGTGTCGGTGAGTGTGGGAACGGGTACTTCCAGTTCTTCTAGCGCTTCGGGAATTCCAAAGCTTGTCAAAGCAATAGCTTTCATGATGATCCTCCTCGTAAATTGAACACTAATTGTTTAAGCAACATCTGTTTGATAAGATAATAATATTGAGGACTTGAGAGTTCAACCGGCAGAGTTAGAGGAACGTTGCATAGGCAACACATTGTAATCATTGATGTTTAAGAAGGAGATATAGAAGTGGTAAATCAGGAAGATCCTAGGGTATTGCGCACTCGACAGTTAATTAGAACAGCGTTCAGAGATTTGTTGCAGAGAAAAGGATTTGATGCAATCACGATCAAAGATATCGCTCAGGAAGCCACCATTAACCGTGCCACCTTTTATGCTCATTTTGAAGATAAATATGCTTTGCTGGACGAAGTTACAGAAATGGCGTTTTATGAGAGGATTCCTGAGCTAGTGGTGAATGCACAGGAGTTCACGGACGATATATGTGATCAGTTGATCATAATGACGCATCAATATATCACGGATTTTTATCGGATCTGCAGAATAGATTCCAATCCGATGGCTAAGCTGGTCGATGACAAAATAAAGAAAATGCTGCAGCAAACCATAGAAAGCATTTTTCTGAAAGGCAATACCCACCCTGGGATGGACATTCATCATATCAAAATCATGGCGGCCATGACAGGTTCAGCGATCTATGGCGCTGCGCATTATTGGTTAAATGCCGGGGATAAGAATCAAACCGAAGTGCTCGTAGACAATGTTCGTCCTTATGTAATGAACGGTCTGGGGCTGTATTGAGTTTTCCAATAACTTAATTTAATTTTACCCTTTTCCGAAACAATAGTGGCAATTAGCTTATTGTCGGATTTTAATTTTAAATCCACTAGTGATACATATTCAATAGCTGCTTCCTTAACGAATAGAGAAGTTCCTGGCTCGTCGGTGGTCAGTATCATGTCATGGTCAAAGTACTGGAAATCAAACACAGTGACCTTTTTCGTAGCAGGATTGAAGTAGCCGATCTGTGAGCGGTAAATCCCGGAACCCCATCCAGAGGTAAAGTATAATTCATACCGGCTATCCCTATCCAGATCGGCAAGCGCTACACTAGTCAACCCGCCAAACATACCTAAAGAGTAAAATTCGCCATCATATAGAAGAAAAGATCCTGAGGAAATAGAGTATTTGAATACAGAGAATTCAGAATTTTCCGCAACAAAGTCCGGGGTAATGTTAAAACAAGTATCCGTGTCATAGCTGGAGATGAACTTCCGGTTTTTATTAAGAAAATCCTCCACTTGGTTTGTGGAAGGTTTGATCCCTAATTCAGTTGTTGCTGCTCTGATCGCCAGCGTATCGGATGTAACCTGCTCATCATTGGCACAACCTGCGATCGTAAGAATTAAAGCATAAATGATCACCATATATAAATATTTCCTCATATTCCACCTCACATCCAATTAGTTTGCTTGATTTATTATACAACAAATAGAAAAGAGGTAACCCCATGAACGACATAAGACACGCACAAGCTCTAATAACCTGGCACCGCGACCCCAGCAAATTCTCAAGAAATGAATGGATACGGGACATTGTTGTAAACTATGGGGAGGCCATTGACGGGGTCATGCATGGGGATACCTGGACCGTATTGGTCAGGATCACAAGTCAAGTGGAGGGTACCTGGGATACTTATGCGGATGTGGCTTTTTTTGTTGACGCCGCACCGTGGCATTTGTGGGTACCGGGCTACAGCTTCAATCTGTGGGCAGGTAAGGACGTTGCCACCGTTCACATTCTATGAAGATCATTATTACACCAAAGAAGAAATAATGCATTCATTGCAGACTTCCGCAGTAGCATACTTATAATACAGAAGGCGGGGCTCATAAAGAGTCCCGCCTTTGTTCTATACATCTAACTAACTCTGACCTCCGCCAGCGGCGTGTCCAAAAATGGCTTCAGACAAATTGTTGTTCTCTATGAACTGTAAAATAAGCTTCGAACTGGTGGCAAAGGACCGTGGTTTACCAAGGATGGTGGAGGAGATTACGCCGACTATTTTATCGCTCGAATCTATGACTGCACTGCCGCTATTTCCGGGCCAGGTCTGCACATTGAATTCCATGGAGTGCGTGTACACATCGGGTGTTGATGCATTTTTCGATTTGCGGATAACGGCCACATCATCGGCGGTGAATGTTCCGTAGAGCGGTGTCCAGGTGTACCTCTTGGTAGTCAGAGTGTCTGAATTTCCTATTGGCTTAGTAGGGTGCCCGATGACCGTCACCTTTTCGTTGGCCGTTGGTACAAGATTGAACTCCTTGAAATAGCTGTCCTGATAGCTCTTGGGGATTTTGTTAGCGTCAATCTTCAGCAGGGAGAGGTCATCCTTAAGATCTGTTGCCACTAGTGAGCCAAGCAGATACCCGTCCGATTTTTGCGCATAAAAGGTGATTTGGAATCGTAATTTCTTTCCATTATAGCTGGTGGGGGCCACGTGATTATTAGTGACAATATATCCTCCAGGTAACATGAAGCCTGCACCAATGCCTATCTTTGTCTTGGCTCCTTCGCCGGACAGTACATACTTCTCTACCATAACGACACGTGTCAGATTTTTATAATCACGATAGGCTTTTGCTTGATCTTCTTTGGATAATGCGGGGTTGCTGGTGTAAGGCCGAACCTCAATGCCGGATTTGGTGACAGTCGTGGATGTAATGGACACTTTGCTGACGGCAGAAGCTGCGGCTATATGGATGCCCAATGTTAGAGCCTCAACAGCCAGTAGGAATGAGAGGAATCTGCTAACCCTTCGAGTCATAATCACTCCCCCTTTAGTTTTATACTATTGAGGAGTGAGACATGTTGTGACGGTCAGTCTGCGGATATGTAAGAATGGATGTGCGGATTTTGGGCAAACAGGTGAAAAATAGACTTGCGTAAATAGGTGGCCACACTGGCTTCAGAGACTACGGCATGGGAGGGCGTTCGCAGATAGCGGAAAAACAGCCCCGAGGTGGCCTGCTTGACCACCGAGAGAGGCGCATGCTGGCGTACGACCTGGAGCCACTTCTGCCGCAGCGACGAAAGGGACCAGCCCGACGAATGGAAGAAATGAATGAGCGTTTCGTAACACCGGGGATTCAGCGAGAGATATCGAATCACCGAAGTAACGCCCAGATGGTCGGCGCGCAGCATGAAGCCGGCGACAATCACAACGAACCACTCGAACGTGGCTTTTCTAGAGAAGCAAGAACGGAAAGGCTGGGTAAGGTTGTTCATGTATATAAGCATAGTTATGGTCAATTGCTCGGAAATGGGGTAAACTGCTTCTTGTAACCCATTTGGCGGTCCTTCCTTTTAGTGTGAGAACTTAAAGATATCAGACCTTCGCTCAATTGGGTTATTTTTCTATGCAGTTATTTTTCGACAAGAACTTTTGACTGTCCAGGCGAGAATGCGGAACATGCCGTGGTGCGTGAAATCGAAGAATTAGGGATGCAGGTTTCAGATCTTAGGTATAACAGTAGCCAGTATTTCGAGAAAAGCAATACACTGATTTTTAACTATATCTGTACGGTTTTGGATGAGAGGTTAGATGGAATAACGGAAAAGGTTGATGCGGCAACGTGGGTTTCCATCGCAGAAGCCAGAGAGAATATTAAAAAGGACAGCTTGGCGCAGGCTTTCTTGGAAAATTATATTCGTGACAGGAGGTAGGTCATCCAATGGGTGGTATGAAATTTGCACTATTTGCAGATTTACATCATGATGTGATTCCAGATGGGGGAGAACGATTAAATCATTTCTTAACGAGGGCACGTGAAGCAGAGGTCGATTTTATCATTGAGCTTGGGGATTTCTGTCATCCATGCGAGAAGAACGAAGAATTGCGATCCCTATTTAATGGATTTGAAAAGCCACATTACCACGTAATAGGCAATCATGATTCTGACCTGTGTACGAAAGAAGAGGGTAAACATTGGCTGGGTATGGAGAACACGTACTATTCATTTGAATGTGGAAATGTAAAGTTTATCGTACTCGACACAGCCTTTATCAATTCCTTCATACCGGATTACGAATTAATTTGGCTGCAACGAGAAATCTCAGAAAGCTTGCTGCCCATCGTTATATTATCGCATCACAGCTTAGAGAACAGCTTTAGAAAACGTGGTGTATCCAACCGAGAAGAAGTACAACAAATTATTAATCAAGCAACAGCTAATGGCAAGAGAATATTACTTTGTGTTAATGGTCACGACCATACCGATTCAATGGAAAAAATCAATAAAACGTATTACCTCACCCTTAACTCCATATCTTACAAATGGTTTGGTCCGGAATTAGAACACTTTTGCTATTCCCGTGATATTCACGACAAATATCCATTTCTCAAAGATATTATCTTACATAGCCAACCATTATCGGCGATTATATCCATTGATGACCAATGCAATATTGAGATAGAAGGAATGGAAGGTGGCTATCAGAAAATCACCCCCAATGAGTTAGGGATAACGGGTACTTGGGATGGAAGAGTAATTTCACCCCATGTATCTTCCAGGCGGTTGTCGTATGAATAGCATATTGAGAGGAATAGAAATGAAAATAAAATGGTTAATAGTAATGACTGTTATAGGTTTACTGGAAAGTCAAAAGTTCTACATCCGCTCCAAGGCCGGAACGGACAAGAAGTACCGATTTAGGAGCAGTAACGCTTGACCGAAGCCTTTGGCCGCTTCGAAGCCTTGTTCAATCATCTGAACAACGTGGAAAGGTGTCACTGCTTCGCCCTCGGCCTTCTTCCAGCCCAGAATGGTTTGGATGCTATCTTGTAGATTAATGAACAAGGGCAAGCAGGACCACTTCTGGGAATCGCCGACGAGAATGCCGATGGCACCGAACAAATGACCAAAGATATAGTCATCCTTGGAGACATTTTCCGATTCCTGGTGGAGCTTCTTGACCCCTGGCATCCGGCGGCCTTCCTTGGCTTGTTTCATCCCATCTCCGACCAGGACAACGCGATCCTTCACCACCAAGAGAGGTGCATGCTGGCGCACGATCTGGAGCCACTTCTGCCGCAGCGACGAAAGGGACCAGCCCGACTAATGGAAGAAATGAATGAGCGTTTTGTAACACTGGGGATTCAGCGAGAGATATCGAATCACCGAAGTAACGTCCAGATGGTCGGCGCGCAGCATGAAGCCGACGACAATCACGACAAATCACTCGAACGTGGCTTTTCTAGAGAAGTAAGATCGGAAAGGCTGGATAAGGATGTTCATGTATTTGATCAGAATGCGGTTAGGCATACGACAGATCAAGTGGTCATCCGGGTGAACCCGGAGGTGCCGGGAGCCGCGTGATTGAAGATAACGGTCCGGGACTGGATGTGGAGGAGCGGGAATCCTTCTTCGAGCGTTTCTATACCGGAGCGAACGGAGTGACCGGCCTCGGCCTCGCCATCTGCCGCCAGATAGCGGCTCGTCTGAACGGGGAGCTGACCTATTCCCGCTCGGAGCTGGGCGGGGCGCGGTTTAGTTTTTGGAAGAAGGTTGGGTAAGTTCAACTTGCGTTTCCCGTTTGCCCAGTCGCGTCTTATGGGTAATTTATAACTTCAAATATTTCAATATATCTTTCTACTATTATCTGTTTTATTGTTTTTGCCATTCGATCTCATAAAACCGTTTTGCTATATTCGTCGCATTCGTGTGCCAATCAATTGCACCGTCAATATGTATTACAGGACACGTTAGGGTTTGCGCCCATTGTTCAATTCTTGACAGCGAACGCGAAGCCACGAAATCTGTGAATTTCAAATGTTGCTCGTACATATCACCGCCTTTGCGGATACGTTCTCCATGTTCGTTATACGCACGTTGCTCTATACGTTCCATACGCAGTTCAATCGGTGCTGAGATAAATACAGCGAGGTCGTAAAACTTAGGAATTGTGTCGCCAAAATCACCCGTGACAGCGGTGAGGACAAACGAACGATATTTCTCAATGTCGGAAAGTATTAAACTCAAACAGTCCTCATAAGGACGGACTGCGGTATATGGAATTACCGATTTTTTAAAGTGGTAATTCTCATGATCCATATGCTTAAAGTTCAATATATGCGCCAGTTTACATCCAAGAGTAGTCTTTCCGCTTCCATTTGCCCCGAACAAAATTATTCCATGAGTTTTATTCATTTTGCTGCCCTCCATTTTACAATTGCCCAAAATGCAGAAGTTATTATTAACATTTTACCATAACCTGGGGAAGCCAAGCGGCCAGGTCATTGCGCTATCCATCCTGCCCGTTAGCTTAGTAAAGCGTCCACACAAGTCTAATACTTTATTTTCTATAGACTTCTGCCTCCACATAAGCTTGTTTTTGTTGAGGTTAAGCTCCTATGCGAATACTGCATAAAAAACAATATATACCTACTTTATCAAGTAAACTTGGTTGGGAGGATCACTATTGTCTACAAGTATCGCGGCACATACAAAGGGAGGCCTGATGATTATTATTTTGGAGGATTTGTATTATGGGAGTTTACGTCCCAATGAGCGGATAAAACCAAACGATCCTGAATCGCGAAGGATTAATCAGCGGATTATTGATTCATTACAGATGCTAAAAGAGAGACTACCCGAAGAAGATTTTGTTCAGGTTGAGGAACTGCTGGAGCTACATAGTGAATCCTGCTCGCTGCATTCGGCAGCATCTTTTATCCAAGGTTACAAAATAGGTGCATTGATTATGATTGAGGTTTTTGGCGGGGACAAAAGCTCCATTTAAAGAGGCACATAAATTTAGTAGTAAAGGAACCGAAGCGTAAATTTGTTTCGGTTTTTTTGTGCGGAAATTATGAGTGGTATTAATAGTAGATTAAGGTCATAGAACAACTTCTGGAAAAACACTAGTGTTTATTTCACATGGAGAAATTTAGTTCTTTTGGAAGGGGAGATGGGTACCTTGTCGAATATTAAAAAGAGAATGGAGTATGCGTGTGTTCATGATAGTTCAGGGTAAAGAAAGATATATTCAGGTCAAGGAGTGTGTCAATAGTGAACAAAAAGTTAGTGATATCAAGTTTTCTCATTATGTTTTCAGTAGTATGTCTATCTATTACGGTCTATGCGGCCACTACAGGATTCTCTTTAAGGGTAAATGGGATTGCAATTAAAGGGGAAGCAAAGGTTATTGATGGAGTGACTTATGTACCTTTGCGCACAGTTATTGAAGGGATGGAAGGGTCATATCATGTCATGCCGGAGTCGAATACAATCAGTATTTTGAGAAGAGACATAAGCATGTACGGCGGGTACACTGAGTCCAATCCATTACATTCTGGTTCAAAAGCATATTTTGAAATGAATGAAAATTTTAATAAATTCATTGGTTCAGTCTCCATTGAAGAAACGAGCAAAGGAAAGGATGCTCTGAAAGTCTTTCAGGAGAAAAAAGAACCTGCTCCAAGCGGGTATTCCTATGTTCTTATAAAAGTGAACCTTCATATCTTAGCATCTGAAAAGCCGGGGGCATTGCTGTCAATGAATAATTATAGGTTTGAATATATTGATTCAGTAACTCTAAAGAGAACTCCTTCTTTTATGTTCCCCAAATATTCTCCCAGTGTATCTGAAGGGAAACCATTTAACGGTTGGGTTGGATTTTTAATCCCTGAAGGTCATGAATCTGGAATGATAGTTTTGTCCAGTACTGATGATCGGCAGAAT
Organism: Paenibacillus sp. FSL H8-0332; assembly: GCF_037963835.1. NCBI lineage: Bacteria > Bacillati > Bacillota > Bacilli > Caryophanales > Paenibacillaceae > Paenibacillus > Paenibacillus sp. FSL H8-0332. Next base: position 4,084,708 of record NZ_CP150145.1, on the reverse strand, counting down.
GCTTTATGGATGAAAGTTGAATGATATTAAAACCATTTATATTCATTTTTCTAATGGATTTCCTACAAGCGCCATCATTATAATCAGAGGAGGCTTAAACAGAGATATGTATTGGTTCACTACTATTAGTTAAACGAAGGATTATTGTGCATATTGATAAAGAAGGGCATTTATGAGAAAAAGAATTATTTATACGTTATAGCCATCTGAGCTTGAACCTAAAAAAACGGATTCATCATGGATAATAGAATATGTAAGGACTATTGGTAAATTATTGTAGTTGGCAATCCAAGGCTACAAAATAGGTGCGTTAATGATTATTGAGGTGTTTGGCGGGGAAAGGAATTAAATATAATAATAAGGAGTCTACACCATGAAACTAGCAGCAACCCTATACATCAAGAACACCACTGAAGCTGTAGCATTCTATTCAGAAGCCTTTGGACTTACCCTGGGATACCATGAGAAATTCCCGGATGGCACATTTATGCACGCATCTTTACTTAGAGACGGACAAGAAATATTTGCTGTCAGTGAATCACATAATGATACCTTTATTAATATCATGCTCTCATCATCACTAGAGGGATCACGCCCAACTATGAGTTATGGGATTAACTTTGAGCGTGATGAAGAAGTGGAAAAGGCATATGAAATGCTAGCGAAGGGTGGCACGGTGTTATTTTCGTTGGGCGCCCTTCCATGGAGTTCCTGCTGTGCTGAAGTTGTCGATAAATACGGCGTGTACTGGTATATCGCAGTATAGAAAAAAGAGATCATGGAGGGAATAAAATGCCCGTGAAGGTACCTACCAATGAAGAATTGATTTCTTTACTTGGTCAATCATTATTCGATGTATGGACCAAGCTAACCCATTTAGTTGAAACAAAATACGACATGGAACATCTTTGGAACAGTGGAGGGAAAAGATGGACTTATGAGTATAAGTATCGCAGGGGTGGCAAAACCTTATGTACCTTATACGCAAAAGAAGATGCGTTTGGATTCCTGATTATTTTCGGTAAGGATGAAAGAGTTAAATTTGAGGCAGATAGAAATAATTATTCCTTAGAAGTACAACGGGTATACGATGAATCTACCACCTATCATGATGGGAAGTGGATGATGTTTGAATTGAAGGACACTTCCCTGTTTTGTGATATGGAAAAGCTTTTACGAATTAAGCGAAAGCCAAATATAAAATGAATTTGCTTGTGTACGCCATAAGTTTTGAAGAAATCAGAGAGGATAATCTAGCTTTCAAGATCCTTCTTCTCGATGAAGCTCACCGTATTTCCGTCCGGATCAAGGAACCAGAAAGAATAGGCACCCCATGGTCTACGCTCAGGAGGAGAGGTAATCCCGATGCCGGGGATGGCTTGCATTAGACGGTCATATTCAGCCAAGACATCATGGACATAGAACATTAGAGACATATTTTTGTCATTGACCACATTCACTTGGCCCGGATTGTAGACCGCAAGTTGGGCGTTGTCGAATCCGTAATGCTGTCCTTCAACAACCGGAGACTCCTGGAGTACAATTTCATAAAAAGCAGCAAGGCGAGGCGCATTATCAGTCAGGATACAGACTCCACAAAGTTTCATGTGTATACCTTCTTTCTTTGCTATCATTCAACTACTTTGTCCGTCCAATGAAAAACGAATACCGATCTGCCGTACCCAACTCAGTAGTCGCTGTACTATCCATAAGCTGTAATGCTTTCAATAGAGACCCGACTTGTTCGTGCATCAGGTTCACATCGAATTTATCCATTTCTCTGTCTGCGCTATCTACCAGGAGATAGTCTGGGATGGGTATAAGTCCAATCATTGGAATCCCGGCATTGAACAGGGGCTGACTCTCACCGAATTGAAACTTATTATGTCCGCGCAAGATAACTGTCCGGGTGTTATTTCTATCTTCAACAGCTTTCATCCAAATAGCTTCCATTCTTTCATTTCCTGCATAGGTGAATTCTGTGCTTATTTTGCCAGTCGGTCCATATTGTCCAGAAGCATTGTCCTTCCATTCTAAGCTGCCTAGATGCTCTACAGTGAGTCCTGCCACGGCTTTCAGGTGTCCATCTTTACCATCCCACAGCTCAGGATGAGCCTGCATCCAGGTTGAGGTTGCCTGCGACGTACCTTTGAATTCGGGCAATCTGAAATGTCCTGTTACAAAGGTGAAGATCATAGTCCGTTCTGGCTGCTCCTGCTGCTGCAGGTAACGAATCATGGAGAGCATTCCAATCGCACCGTTTTCTTCTACCACATTCACACCATCGGTATGCGTATTTATAATGATCGATTCCTTTTTATTCTTTCCTTCAATTTTCACATAAAAAGATTCGGTCGGTGCATGTTCCTGTGTTTCTGCCTCTAAAATCACTGTGCCCGCCTTATGTGCCTTAGCTGCGTTGATTACCTTTTGCCCTGCTGTTTTATTGATCCAAACTGCTGGAATTCCGAAATAATGCTCGGTGAAGGGGAGGTATTGCTTCTCAGCCTTTTCATCTGAAACACCATCCCAGACGATAATGACTGCTTTGACGCCCTGTTCCTTGGCTTCTTCCAATTTAGCGTGCTTCAAAGCTGTGGTAAGGACCAGATCGCCCTCATCTGAAGGAATACCGCCCGGCGCCCCAACTTTTTCACGTATATTCATAACCAGTGCCAGGGGAAAATTCTTAAAGTTCTTGATTTCTACGACGGCTATTTTGCCCTTGGCTTCCTCATATTTACCAGGTTTGGTGTAGACAAACTCTCCGGTAACTCCATTTGTATCGGTCTCGCCTGAGTAAGGAAACGCAGAGGATACATGAATTTCCTGGTTATCGATGGTCACAGAGCTTTTCTTCTCTTCCCAGCGATCAAAAGTATACTTATCACGGTACACAGTAAGGCCCATATCCGTTACCTGCTGCTGTAACCATGCAATGAACTTATTGTGACCTTCAGATCCTGTTGTACGGCTGCCAAAAGAATTCATTTTCTTAATATTTTCCAACATGGTGGTTGGAGAATCAAGCTGGTCATGGTTGATTTCAGCAGTCAATTCAGCTGGCAGAGTAACGGACCTCGTAATAGGCTGAACATATATGTTAACGATCCAAACCACAGTGGCAATTAAAGCGATAATACCAAACAACACTCTCCGAACCACTAGCAAGACCTTGCCGCTCTTACGCACTCCACCAGCAAAAAACACATTCCATACCCCTGCTACTATCAGCAGTAGATTAGCAAGTGTGAATATCCAAAACGCATTAGTGACTAAGAATACAATCTCTGTTACCAGGGCAACTGCATAGACCCAAAACAGTTTACCTCTTCTCTTGAGGTGAAAAGTATAAATACCTAATTGTGCCAATAGCACGATTATTGCTAGTACAGCGAACAACATTTCTTTTCCGATAAATACAGAAGCACCAAGTGCTAGAATCAGGAACAGAATCCCCGGCAGTTCTCCATTAAATTTACTTCTCATAATATACCTCTCTCGTTATAAGCATATATGCCCGTTTTTAAGTGTACCATTAACTATATTTCACTATAAGGGTTGAAGTATACTTCAAGGTCAAGGCAGGGAGAGAAATTAAATATGGCAGTAGCGTTTTATTCAGAAGCTTTGGGATTTACCTTCGTTGTGCAGGGAACGGCTGCGTCAAGCCGTCATACTAGATAAGTGTAAATTGACCCAGATGACCGAACTTGAAGGAGCATAATCATGAAGAGAACAACGCGAAGAAAAGAAATGCTGCTAAAAGGCATTGCGATGCTGCTGATCGTAATCCTTGCTACGGCTGCATGTTGGCATGAGATTGGAACTCTTTTGGCTTCAGGGAAGATTGATAGTGAGTCCGGCATGGTGCAGAGCATCATGGACAAAACAGCTACTCCAGGTGTAGCGATTCTATCCGCTAGCAAGGGCAAGACCGAATTCAAAACCTACGGCTACGCCGATAAGGAGCAGCGAAGGCCGGTTACGGCGGAGTCGCTTTTTGAACTAGGCTCAACGACCAAGGCCTTTACGGCTCTGGCTGTGATTATATTACAGGATCAGGGGGCTTTGGCTTATACCGATGATGTCTCGCAGTATCTACCAGAGTTTGCTCCAACCTATAAGGGGGAGAAGGTTAAGATCGCAATTAACCAGCTACTATCACATACCAGCGGCATACCGTCATGGAGCATCCGCCTAATCCCCGAAGGTTCAGATAAGGAGCAGCTTGCAGCGACCATACATAAAATGTCCAGCCTTGCGCTGGATACCCAGCCGGGCAATGCGTATCAGTATGCAACAGTGAATTACGATATTCTGGCAGCGATTATTGAACGGGTTACGGGGATGAGCTATCAGGATTATGTGACCGAGCAGATCCTTAAGCCGCTGGGGATGAACGACAGCTATTTCTCGACAGGACAGGAACGGAAGCCGGAGCAGCTAGCGCAGGGGTATCGGGTGTTTTTTGGCAAAAGCATAGCCTACGATGCTCCCAGATACTACGGAAATATAGCCGCAGGGTATCTGGTGACCAATCTGAAGGATTTGCAGCACTGGGTCAACGCTCAGATTGGAAGCGGCGAGGTCCCGGATAATCTAAGAAAGGCCATTCAACAATCCCATAAGCCTGACCTTAGTACAGCGGGAGATGAAAGTGAAAATCTATTCTATGCCTTCGGCTGGAGCCAAGACCGGGAGACGAGGGTGATCCGTCATAGTGGAAGCAACCCGAATTATTCTTCCCAGGCGATCATCGATCCAGAACGTAAGGAGGGGGTGTTCGTACTGGCTAATCTGAACTCTACCGCACCTACGCTGATTGCTCAGAATATCTATGACCAGATGCAAGGGCAGCCGATGAAGACCTTAAAGTATGACGACACCTATATCCTAATGGACGGGATAGGTTCGCTTTTAGTAGTGTTAACTGTGATTGGGATTGCGTTTAAGCTCATCCGGCTGGCAGGAGGGAGAAGCGATTTTGCCACAGAGAAGGGAATCCGCCGCCAAAAGATCAAGGCCCGTGTTACCCTGCTAATCAGAGCGCTGTTGTTACTATTCGTGCTGGGCTGGCCTTTATTGGTGAATTATAATTACAGAAATTGGTCGAGAAATCCCACTCCTTTAGGGGTGGGATGAATCGTCTTTGTTTAAGGGACATCCTTATGCTGTCAAAATTGACAATTCTACAGAAATACCAAAACTACCTTATCATTAATTAACTATCATGCCTTCCCTCTGGACTCGTGCCTACTTGGTCAGTACGGCAGGGAACGTTTCAAGCGAAACGATCAAACGATATGTCGAGGAACAAAAAACAAGGGGGTGAAACCCTGCAAACCGTAACGATTCCACCCCGTCCGTCTGTATTGGTGAATATGGGGAACGAATACATTCGAACCGTCAACGAATTAACGGAGCAAGCCGAAAGGTCTGGAACGTTTCCGAAATTAACTTCAAAAACCGTCCATGCCAATCTACCCTCTGCCGTAAAGAATCAAGTGATTCGAGACGCCAAAAGCCTGTTTCAGCGGTTCAAGAAAACGAAGAAACGGCCTCTTCTCCAAAAGAGGGTGTACTACGTGAACAATCAAAATTATACGATTTGGGGCAACCACATTTCTTTCCCCGTGATCCTGGATGGAAAAGTACAACGTCTTGTGGTCCCTGCGCTTCTTTCGGATCGGGAGCGAGACAACCTTTCGAATGGGAAGCTTGGACTTCTGCGCGTGGTTCAAAAATCAGCGAAATGGTTTGTTCAAATTTCAATCGAACGCCCCACCAAACCAGTCGATGGTGATGAAGTGATGGGGATTGATCTAGGCTTGAAAGTGCCTGCTGTTGCCGTAACCTCAAGTGGCAAGACAAAATTTTGCGGAAATGGACGTAAAAACAAATTTGTTCGCCGTAAGTACAGCAGCTATCGCCGCAAATTAGGAAAGCTTAAAAAGTTATCCGCGATCCGTAAACAGACCGACAAGGAAAGTCGTTTTATGAAAGATCAGAATCACAAAATCAGCCGCCAGATCGTGAATATGGCGATTCAAGAAAAGGTGTCTGTCATCAAGCTAGAGAAACTGACGAATATTCGTAAGACGACAAGAACAAGTCGTAAAAACGCTAAAAATCTGCATCAATGGTCGTTCTATCAGTTGCAAATGTTCATCGCATATAAGGCGACACTTGCTGGAATCCAAGTGGTTGAAGTGAATCCGGCATACACCTCGCAAGGCTGTCCCTCTTGTGGAGAGCGGAACAAAGCAAAGGATCGAACGTATCATTGCAACTGCGGTTATACAGCACATCGGGATCGGGTCGGTGCCATCAACATCATGCGTCAACCTGTGGCAGATGGTAACAGTCTGCCAGCCTAGGTAGCTATAAGCTCTGATCTAGGATGGGCGAATGAACTCGCCCTTAACTTAGCAGTAGGGCAAAGCGGAAACGTATGCGCCCGCTAACTAGCTAAGAATCCCACCCTTTTAAGGGTGTGGAGGTTCAATTGTGGCATTTACGGGCTGTGATGGTAGTCCTAAGAGTAGTGTTACCATTGTTGGCGGAAAAGAGAATATTAAATATGCGAATCTGAATAGTGATCAAAAGGCTTCTTTATCCGATCAGACAGCTTCACCGTTTTCTTTTGCATTCGAGGAAGAGAACACTTCGGAAATTCAATATTTGAAAATTGGCGAAGAGATTTCAATTGATTTTGGATCAAATCCGCCTGACACACTTTCCATAAGCGATGGATTACTTGATTCTAATGGAGATTATTTATATACATCCAAATTAATAACCGACGTTCCCTATGTTACAAAGAAAGGCGTGTATAGCTTCAATTTAGAAACGCACATCGCTTCTTCCTTAAGCTCTTACTATGAAAAAGATAAAAAGGAATATAGAGGTTTTATCATAAATGCAATCTGGGAGAAGCAGGAGAAGAAATATGCTTTTGCGATCCAATCAAGCGCTCACTGAAAGGGGAACTTTCCTGAAGGCAGGGCGCTGACGAAGCAGGATTATGTTATTATCGTTGGGGACTTCGGCTTGCTGTGGGCAGATGATGCGGAGGATCGCTTTTGGCTAAAATGGTTGACTGAGAAACCATGGACCACCCTGTTTATTGACGGGAATCACGAGAACTTTGATCTGCTCGAATCCTATCCAGTCTCCGAATAGAACGGCGGTCGGGTGCATCACATTACTCCTAGTATCATATCGGTTAAACCAAAAAAAGGAGCAGAAAAAAACTGCCCCTCTAAGACTCATTAATAATCATTTTTCCATAACACTAGAAATCTGATTTTGAACCTCATCTATTGTAAATTCGCGGCTTAATCCTTGAAGACTAGATGAGATGACTCCATTTTTTTCGATTAAAAGGGAGTTGTACGTTTTTTGTGTATAGTAAGAGCCGGTATCCTCTAAGAACATAACATACTTAGAATCAGAACTAACATAATATAAAGGGTCTGTTAGTTTTAAGGATATTGTTTTATTCGTTTCGTCACCTTTCAACACTTTCAAAACATTCAGATTTGATTCTTGTGAAGGAGGGTCACCGTCAAGATTTTTAGTGTCAGTGATTTCTCCATAAACAACCAAGTCTGAATTTGATAACAATTCTTCAAAGGTGTAAGAAGGCCAATCTCCAGTATTGCTATTGTTTCCGGTACTAGGTTCAGTCGAGGATTGACATGAACTAATCAAAAGTACAAACAAAAATAATAATAGTAATTTTGTGAATCTGGTTCTGTTCATCTATCTCCTTTTATGATGGGGATTTCTGAATATTATTAATAATATCCCCACTGCCAGCTTCATCGAGCCTTCTATACAATATAATTACGAAATGAATATTCAACTATATGCTAAATAGTAGCGAAAGTGATGATACGTGATGACAAAGACAAAGCTTACAGAAATACTTCATAAACGAAATATTAAATATACTGAGATTGGTAAATGGGGGAAGTACCTTAGAGGCATCTGGGAGAAGGAATTTGCTGAGGCTATAAGCAGTGATGAAAAAAGGAAAATATATTTGCACGACTTTTTATGGAATCTATTCAGCTACAGTAAAGTAAATGCCTACGAAAAGGACCATGCAAAACTTGCTTTTAATAACGAAATAAAGAATCGCGTGTATGTATTTTACCAACATTCTGATCTTGCATTAACTATAGAGAATGCGAAGAACATTGTTGCGGATGATTTTAAAAATGAAGACGATATTTATATCGTCGACACGGAATTTCAATGGACGTATGTTAACACTCATGAATCATTTAGTGGACCTTATTTTTATAAAAAATACTGATCTGATTACCTTCGCCATACTTCCGCCATGTTCTGGTTCCATCTACTCTGACATAATACGGTAATAGAACAGAGGATGGTTTTACATCAGCTCTTAAGGAGGAATAGGCATGTTTCATAAAACAGTGACGCTGCAGCCTTTTGCAGATATTTCGGTGTATACTAAAGGGTTCAAGATCGTCTCGGCTCAACTCGGTGGAGATGGATGCGTATATGTCCTGCTGATTAACCAGATCCCGGAACGGAAACGAGGAATGTTCGTCCAACCGGCTTTGAAGCAACCGCATACTTACAAGGTTTTGATGATAGAAAGTCAACATTATATCGATGAGATTTTGATTGAGGATCAGCATTTTAATTATCATTATGTTCAGCCGCTCCGCAGACATCTGCTGTTGGTTGGAGCGCGCTGCTCGTATTATGGTGCAGGCACATATGATCTGAACGCCAAAGTGTGTGATTATAAAGGACGTACCGTTCGTGAGTTCCTGCTTGGGGACGGGATTCAGAAGGTTCAAGTGACGGAGAAAGGCACCATCTGGACCAGTTATTTTGACGAAGGCGTGTTCGGGAATAACGGGTGGGATCAACCTGTCGGTGCACACGGCCTTGTGGCCTGGGATGAGCATGGCAACAAAGTATACGAAGATCATGTGTCGGATATTGCCGATTGTTACGCATTGAATGTTGTCCGTGAAGAGGAGGTCTGGTTTTATTATTATACGGACTTTTTGCTCGGCTGCATCTCAGGCGGACCCACTCAGCCCAAGGTCACATTTATGAATCCTGAGATTTCCGGTTCGGCCGGGTTCTGCACGGATGGTTGTCACTTCTTGTTCGATGGCGGTTACGGCAAACACGGAGACTATTATATCAAAAAACATGAACAAGCAAGCCTGACCAAAGGGCATAAGATACAGTTCCTTAATGAAAAATCTGAGCCGCTTGTACCAGTGACGCAAGATTTTCGGGAAGATCGCGTGCTGTTCTGTGCAGATGATATGTTGTATCAGGTTTCGGTTAAAGAATTGCTCTGATGATGAGGGTACATTCTAGGGGCTGTGACGGGGGAGTGGAAGAGTGACTTGTTACAGCCTTTTTTTCCTGAAGTAAGTAGCACAGGCTTGTCTAAATGGGGAGGGGCAGCAAAGTGACAGATAACCTATAATATGGTAGGGTTATTGCATTACGCGGAAATTGAGGGTGGCATACATAATGAAGGTTAAGATTTTATTTATATTATTGTCCGTTTCATTAGCACTAAATGTAGTGATATTTTATGGATTATCGAAGTATGATTTAGTTGAGAAAGGAAGTACAATTTCGAGTATCAATAAGTCAATTTCAACTTCTATTGATGTACCTAACACAAGTTTACCTAAAACAAATATGGCAGCAGATTCATTGACATTACTAGATAAAGATGTCATAGAAGCGAAAATAAAATCTGGTTACGGATATATCTATAGTCTAACGGATGATCAAATCATGAAGGCGATCAATGAAGGGAAAAAAGATGGTGCATATTTCGGTGAAGACTTCAAATTACCCTTATTATCATCGACCAGCAACGATAGTACATTTGAATACAGGGACGTATTTATTAATACACCTTACAGATATGTGGCAATACATTCAAGTAATCAATACGCAAAATATGATAGGACGTCATCTATAGAAGAAGTGTGGAGATTTATCAGCTATGATCATATTTCATTCTCTGCTTATGTGACGCGTGGATGGGCTAAGATGTTAGCCATTGAAATGATACAGGAAGGTAGAATAATACAACCATACAAGACTGAAAATAATGCGAATGGAGATATGAAGAGTGTCAATTTTTCAGTCAATGATATAGATTTTCGGGAACCTGCTTCTTTGAAAGTATTTGAAAAAAGTAATCCTGAAAAATATGCAGAGTATAAGATCTATTTCCAGGATTATGTAAAATAAGATACATATAAAATGAGGTGAATGATATGACGATACTGCCTGTTATCATATTTATCTTAGTGTTTGTACCTTCTATTGTACTCATCGTGAGTATGCCGTATTTAACAAAAGAGACGATTAGTTTCGGAGTCACCGTCAGCGCTGTACAATTCCTCAGTGAGCCGCTGCGCCAGATGCGGAGGTCATATGCCAGGATTAGTGCTATTCTACATACCATCCTATTCATTGTTGGCATCCTATGCCTAATCTACAGTGATGAACATTCCAAGCAAGTCAGTTGGATCATTATCTTCTATTCACTCGCCATGCTCGTAATCTCCCTGGTCATTAACTTTAGGTATCATTTGAAAATGAAAAGTGTACTGTCTATGCTGCCTTCTGCTCCCGAATCATCGGTCATAGGGATGGAACCTGGATTGCGGAAAGGAAATGTTGGCCTGCCCAGTCATTGGTTCCTCATTCATGCTGTTATTATTGTGGTTAGTATTGTAACAGTGCTGCGCAACTACGATCTGATGCCTGACCAGCTTCCGGTCCATTTCAACGGCAGTTGGACCGTAGACCGCTATGTAGATAAATCTTATAGTATCGTGTTTATACCTACGATCATGCAGGTGTTAGGAACCCTTCTGTTCATATATGAATATTGGAGAATGCGCAGAGGGAAGCAGCAGGTTAGGGAAGACTTAACTTACCGCCGTGCCTGGTCGAATTTTATGATTACAGCAAGCTTCTTGTTCGTTATCCTGTTATCCGTCGTTCAGCTAAATATGATATCTCTGCTTAACATTAATTTTGTTATCCCCGTTGTCCTAATCATCACAGCCTTTATCATCCTATACGCCTGTACCTTAACATACTGGGCTGGTCAGCGCGAAAGCCGCTAGACATGAGCAGGTGGTTGAGCGCTGGATCAGCCACACCTCAAACTCTGAGTGCCGCTGATCCAACGCGCTACAACGCAACGAAGCCACTTTTACATATACCCTACCTTATTTCCTCAAAAACAATCTTCAATCCGCATCCCGCTTCTTCACCGGCACCCACACTTCGACTTCGGCATCTATAGGGTTGCCATTGGTCAGTACCTCCGCAATCGGGTATCCGGTGTACACATACTCATAGTTATCGTTCAGGATGGCATCGAATGCCTCATCCTCCAGCCGGTCAAACGCGAGACGCGACAAGCCGCCCTGACCCGACAACACCAAATACTCTCCTCCCGGAAAAAGTACTTCAACCGCTACATCCGGCTGGGGCCTGGGCGACTGAACGCCTGCAACATACAGGATCTTTCCATCTTCCTGGGTAATCGCGGCGAAGCCGTAGGGGCTTTCGGACAGAGGACGCAGGGAGGCCATAGAGCCGTTCTCCAGCGTGCTTTTGAAAAAAGCCGTTTTGAGCGGAGAATACGCTGGATCGTGCACTGCTCCATCTTCACTTAGTGTGGCCTTGAACCCAATGATGCGGAATGCTTCCTTCGTTTCAATTCTGGTCGAAATCATGACAATGTACCTCCTGGATAGTGGGATTGGTGTATTCCAAGCAAGCATAATCTACCAACTGTGACACCTGTATGGCATACTTGATTAGAGGTGGTCATCATGAAAATGGATCGCTTGATTGCGCTCATTATGATCCTGCTGGAGCATGAGCAGATTAGTGCGCGCGAGTTAGCAGAGCGTCTCGAAGTCAGCAGACGAACGATTTACCGGGATATTGAAACGCTGAATAGAGCCGGCCTGCCGATCTATACACTCATGGGAGCATGGGGCGGTGTCGGCCTGATGAAATCCTACAAGGTGGGCAAAACCCTGTTCACCCCTCAAGAAATTCAGAACCTGCAGAATGGATTGAACAGCTACAAGCAGCTTTTTGGGAGACGGGAAATGGTGTATGCAGCGGAGAAGTTGAACGCTCTCTACCCGGCCAACGGAGAGCGCAAGCCGAGTGCGCCGTTCGTCATGGATCTGTCCTTGAATCAAGGGAACGAATCGCTACGCAGCCTGTTCGGGATGATCGAGACGGCGATGAATGAGCACGCTGTGCTCACATTTGCGTATACGGATGCGCGGGGGCAGATTAGTGAGCGGCGGGCGGAGCTGTATCAGGTGGTTTTCAAGGAGAGTAGCTGGTACTTGCAAGCCTATTGTCTGGATAAGCAGGACTACCGCATCTTCAAGCTGGCCAGAATGAGCGGTCTCCAAGTGACGAAGGAGCAGTTCGTTCCAAGAGCGTTCACCCCTCTCCCCATGGACGGAGGAGATTGGCTAAGTCAGGGCTGGGTGGAGGTTACGATTCGGCTAGACCGCTCCGTCATGGATCGGGTGATCGAACGGTTCGGTGCCGACCATATCCTGCGGGTGGATGAACACCACTGCTGGGCCAAGTATCCCATTATTGCGAATGACTATGGCTATGACCGGCTGCTTACTTTTGGAAATAAGTGTGAAGTGCTGGGACCGCCTGAGATCAGGGAGGGGTTTAAGGCATATGTTGTTGGGATTTTGAAGAAGTATGATAGGGATTAGCGGGGGAGGGAGCGGATGAATGGAATGAAGTATTCTATTTGGATTGAAGCTGAAGAATGGGCTGAAGGGGAATGGAACATCGTTGATGGTAACACGGATGCTATAGTAACCTTTGAAGACAGCTCAAGGTGGGTGGCTTCATTTTTTACATACCAGAACATTCAGACACTGGCTGACAAGAATAAACTAACGGGTGAGTGCTTGCACGGAAAGTATCTTTGGGGAAGTGACATGGTGCTTGTGGACGAATGCAGCCGTAGACGGATTGAAGAGGTTATTGCACACTTTATAACTAGCGGTGACTTTGAAGTGATGTTTAGCAGGTGTGAAGAGGGTAGTTTAGAGTGAATGAAAGGACTACGTTGATTATCAAAGATCTGAGGAAGTTCGTAGAAAAGTGTATGAGCGTATTAAAAAAATTTGTTCTGAGCGAAGATGAATATTCAGATGTGACGATAGAGTATTGGGAGAAATCCTAGAAGAGGTGAAAGTAATAGTGTCTAAGCACCCTGTATTTGAGATCAAGTATGAGTTGCTTGAAGATCAGGTAGAGGAACTGAGGACGGTGGATACAGCGACATTTGATAAAGAGTGGCATCAGATCTATGGGCCATTTACCGTGATTGTAGATGGACATGAATTCATTCCATATCCGCCTCCAGACATGCCTTTATCAGCAAAAGATCTGTATTCTGAACTCATTCTAACCAATTTAGATCTGCTTGTTGATGCCTGCAACTACTTAAATTCGCATAAATACTTAGCCTTGAAGTATGTTGAAAATTGCTGGACCTGGTTAGAAATACAAGTGGATGATGAGGTTCTAATTTTAAGCGAGTTAAATCATGAAATACCCTATAGATATTTAATTCAAACGGATAAGTTCCTATTGATCGATGCACCATACGGGTCATTCTCAAATATTAGAGTACACAAAAGTGAATTTATAAATGAGATAAGAACTAGAATTATTGAATTTGTTAAGGAGATTCAAGCGATAAACAGTGAACTTTTGAAATCCGTTTATTTTTCTAATTTGTTGGGGTTTTGTGATAATCATAATAAAGGAGATATAACATACTGCCATCACTAACGTTTCTGAAACATCAATTAGAGGGAATTCTACGTAATAAATTTGCACAGGGGCACCAAACCTCCGGTTGTTTAGCCCGATTGGAACAGCTTCCAGCCAGCTATGATGCTTATCTGGAATTCGCCCATAGCTTGGCTGATATTCCAATGCGGGACAACTGGCCTTACTATGAGCCGGACGAGTTGGATGAGATATGGCGGGAATGCGACCCGAATAGACCTTTAGGCCAGATCGGAGTCTTGAATCTGAAGGACAGTTCCAAGCGTGTGGAGGCGGGCTTCCTCGCTTCAGTCTGTGGTTCAATGCTGGGAAAGCCAATTGAGGTTAATCCTAACTTGTCCGAACTGCGTCAAGTATTTACCTCTGTAGGGGAATGGCCGCTGAATGATTATATCTCGGAAGAAGCTCTCCATGCGTTGGAGCGTCGTCATTGGTCCTGGTTCGAGACGACTCGGGGGCGGATTCGTTATGTGGCACCTGATGATGATATCAACTACACCTTAATGGGAATGATGGCTTTAGAACAATTCGGTGAGGGTTTTACTAAAAGAAACCTAAGAGATTTATGGATTAATCATCTTCCGATAAGTACAACATGGGGGCCGGAGAGGGCCATCCTGATTCGGTCGGGGATTAGCTATTTGGAGCATGACAGGGAACTATTCAGCCCTTCTGAAATAGAGGCTTGGCCCGACTTCCTGGTGCAAGATACAGAATTATGCGGGGCGGCGATTCGTGCAGATGCTTACGGCTATGCCTGTCCTGGTCAACCCGCTCTTGCGGCCGAGCTGGCTTGGCGTGATGCGAGTTTTACACATCGGCGGACGGGAATCTATGCCACGATGTTCATTGCCGCTGCAATTGCCGCTGCAATTGCTGCCGCACATGTGCTGCGCGATCGGCTTGAAATCATAAGAACTGCACTGCAATTCGTCCCTAGAAGGAGCCGATTCTATGAGATTACTGCGGATTGTCTCCAGATCGTAGCGAATGCAGATAACTGGCTGGAAGCTTATCAGAGCATTCATCACAAGTACGCGAATCATTCCCACTGTCAGGTTTATCAGGAAATCGGCACCTTGATAAATACATTTCGATTTGCTGACAATGTTGGTGACGGAATATGCAAGCAGGTCATGCAAGGCAACGATACTGACAGCTTCGGAGCAACAGCTGGATCTCTGCTCGGGGTGTATTTCGGCCCGGACAGCTTGGAAGCGAGATGGCTTGACCCTTTCCAGGACCGGATTCATACGGGCTTATCTTATTTTCACGAGCAACAACTATCCCGCTTGGCTGAGCGCGTAGGGCGTTTGCCAGAGCTGTTGCACACAGGTAAGCATCGAATTCAACCTAGCGAGCTGTATGTGAATGAGAATTTGGGGATTTGAATTGTTTTGGGGGATGGGGGAGTGGGAATGCAGGAAGTACTTAAGGATGTTATAAAAGAGGCCATTGCTCCTTTGTTTAAAGGAGAAGGGTTTATGAGGCGGGGCAATAATTTTGCACGCATTACACCTAACTTCTCGGTGACAGCGAACATTCAGGCATCCAAGTGGAACACACAAGATGAGATTGAATTCTGTTTCAATACTGGAATCTATATGGAGGAATTATTCGGAAAAGTTTTTTTATACCCGAAACCAGCTTTTCCAACAGTCGTGAGTTCAGTTCTACAGATACGCGGTACTGAACTGACGAAGAACGGTAATTGGTACAAATTGACCTCTGATTCAAACGTTGAGGAATTTAAACGAAGAATAATGGAAGACATTTCAGAGTATATACTTCCTCACCTGCGGCAGTTTGAAGAGGTTGAAGATGTCATTCGGGTAATGAAGCTGAGGGAGAAAGCTGGAATATACGAGAACCCGCATCACTTAACAGCACTCTATCGCTTAACAGGTGATATGGAACAAGCACAGGCTTGCATGACTAAAGTGCATAACGAACTGAAGCTGGATTCGCAAAAAGAATTCTGCGCGGGCTTGGCTTTGCGGTTAGGGTTAGAAGTGTAAAACATGTGTTGATATGAACAATGTTAATCGCGTAATTTATACTCTCGCCATGCGTTTTCATAATCTTGGCTTTTTATGAAGTAACGGTCCTCAAAGACATTGCTTTTGTAGATTTTAAGGCCTAGTTGAATTCCATCTTCCTCATCAGTTACGTTTCCCGTATCAACTAGTGTGGTCTCATCCATACTGTCATAAGTAGTGGTGTAGTAGTATTTGTTTCCACCAATTGTGAGCCAAGTGACGGGATCGCTATTGGACATATTATTGTTGCTTGTAACCTTGTCATTTGAGCATCCTAATAAAAGAAAGAAAACAGATATAATAAACAGAAGTTTCTTCATTTCATTAAGTCCTCCGGAGTTTTTCGTAAGCGCTATAAACTTAGTTTATGGCGCTTACGAAGATTAGTTTAACTTTTGGGATAAGGTTTCTTTTGGTTCGTTCGGTTAAGTAGATAGTCAGTACTCGTCATATGAAAATCTGCCAGCTTGATCAGAATCGCCGTGGGAATATCGACATCTCCGCGTTCATAATTACTATAAATCCGCTGGCTGCATTGCAAATACTCCGCCATTTGAGTTTGCGTCAAATCCTTATCTTCGCGTAAATCCCGGATACGTTGATACATATTTGAACACCTCCAACGCAAGCATATCTTAGCGAATTATTCGCTGTTTATTTTTAGCGAAAAATTCACTAAGATAATCAAGAAGATGATTTGGGAGGGGTTATAAGTGAGTCTTTTAGAAGATCTATATTACGGAAAAATCTGCCCAAATGAACAAATCTGTTTAAATGATCCCGAGTATGCACAGAACTCTAAGCTGATCTCGGAACGCATAAACATCCTGCAAGCAAAGTTGTCTCCAGAAGACTTCACTATGCTGGAAGAAATAATGGATCTGAACAGTCTACTGATCTCTATCTCATCCGCTTCTGCCTATACTCTTGGATTCAGAACGGGAGCGGCGCTGCTCGTAGAAGTATTGGAGCATAAGTAAATACTATACATATTAAGAAGAAGTTGATCTTTGAACAATAAAGTTGGATAGGAGAGAGAGTTATGATACTTTTAATTCTAAGTTGCCTATGCTGATCGACAAGCTTCTTCAGGCAGAAAGTTGGGGCACTGTTCAAGAAAAGTGGATTCCTGCCATTAGGGAAGCTATTGCTTTGGGAGAGGTTGATAAACTGATTGAACTTAGAGGTAAGTTTCCGTATTCTTTCGAGAATTCTTTAAAGCAGTTGGAAAAAGTGGAGCGGGAGTTTGAGGTAAAGAAGCCATTGCGTATATTTATTTATGCATTGGCTTCTTTTATTTGCTTAGGGTTTGGGTTCTTAAAGAGAATTTACCGGGCCATAGAGTTTAATCAATCTTGGAATATTACAATACGGTTAACGGATAACAAGATACTTAAACTTCTACTCAGGCCAATTGTAGATTTCCCTGAAGGAGAATATATCAAGGACATGGAAACAAATGAAAAATTGAAGAATGGAATAACGTGATGCAATCAAAGAACTTAAAGTGAAAAACAGGCTTATGAATCCCAATAGCCAGAGAAAATAAATTCCCTTCTGTCGGGGGCTACTATACTGTGAGTGTTACGGCTGTAGAATGCAGTTTAGAGTAGGAAGAGTAAACAAAGGGCCAATATGGGTGCGTTTATAATATCAGTATTATAAGAATGTCAGCAAATGTGATTAGAGGGGCGAGGTGGGGACGAAGAATCTTTTGATGCTTTATATGAATGGATCATAAGTCAATGATTGCCGTGAAGGAGCAGAAACTGCAAAAGCATAAACTAGCACTAGATAAACTACATGAATCCTATGAAGAAGACATTATTACATAACTGGTCTTCATGGAGCGGAAAATATTTAGAACTAGACAGATTCAGAAATTGGTTGAAGAGTTGAAGGATTTTAGGAAGATGGTAGTGTATGAAAGCAATAATCCTACGATGGAGCAAATCGTTGAGCGGATTGAGTAATTTATGGAGTTGTGGGATGAGCGGTAACAAGTGAATAGAAGAAAACAGGCGTTGAAGAAGTTGGTGGTTTGTTATATAGAATATAAATCGCATAATTGAATGCCAATTATCGAAACGTTAAGTCTCTAAGGAAATATTTGAAGGCTCAAATTATGAGAACTGAAGACTCTAATTATATCTTGTTTTGAATTGAGAAGGTAGAGATAGATATATTAGTTTCTAGGTCTGAAGGTCTAGGCTAATATAGTTAGCTAACAGAAAGGAATTTTGGTGCTATTTGGCGAATAATGTTAGATGAAGAAAGCATTATTAAATAATGCCAGTTCAGATATTTTGTCTTGATCTAACTTCTCATAGCATAAAACAAAAGGAGGGAAAGTATGGAAATTTTGATGAAAGATAAGCCATTTGGCCAAATAGTTTCAATCACTGGAATGAGTGTAACCATAGAAATTTATCAATCGGTATTAGCAGATAACTTAGAGCAAGAAAAAGTTTTAGGGATTGGAGAAAATATTAAACTCAATGTAGGAACGGTTGGTGATATCTTCCTTATAGGTGGAACTTCAACTCATCAGGTAATGCATTTCGGAATTTTTGAGGAAATAAAACTTATTTCAACATTTGAACAAGATCCGTATAATTATCCGAACAATGAATATAAAAATAAGGCGATTGCGGTTGCAAAAGTTATTGGTTACCAGGATTTTCAAGAGAAAAATTCTCTTAAATTCATGCGGGGCGTTGGGCATTACCCAAAATTTAACGCAAAAAGTTATCTGTTGACTCCAGAAGAAAAAAAACAACTTTTTTCTTTAGATGAGGGTGCTGGGATTGCAATTGGAAGAGCATCTGGAGTTCAAGATGAGGAAGTTTCTATTCATATTGATAAGTTTTTAGGCAAACATTCTGTAATTTTAGGCTCAACAGGCTCGGGCAAATCTTCTACCGTTGCAAGTATTATGCAAAGTGTTTTAAAAACTCACCAATATAGTCATATAGTTTTTTTTGATCCTCATGATGAATATGACACCGCTTTTCCTAACAAAAGAGGAAGTTATAAAGTTAATAAAATAAATGCAAATGATTTAAGTATTCCTTATTGGTTATTAAACTTTGATGAATTTCAATCAATATTTCTTGGAGAAGTTGATGCTAATAAAAATAGTAATGGTATTCGCATATTAAAAGAGGTAATCGTTACTTTAAAAGAAAGCAAGCAAGAAGAGTTGAAAAATGCTGTCGGAGAAATTTCAAAAGTGAATATTAATGCGCCGCTTTATTTCTCCTTTCATGAGGATTTGTTGCCCGTTTTAATTAAGCTAAATAAACGAACTATTTGGAGTTCAGATAATGAACCTGCCATAGATATTGAAACAGGTGGATTTTTGCCAAGCTCAGGTAATACTAATGTTAATAGAGATGGTAAAAATGACAAGGTTCATCAGGATAAAAATTATTATGGTGAGCTAGATCAGATCATTGAAAAGCTGCAAAGCGTATTCTCTGATCGGAGGTATCAATTTTTATTCCCAAGTGAAATGAATAACGCAAATTCAACTTTGTTTTATTCATTTATGGAGAGCTTATTATCAGTTCCAACCGATGGTAAGGCTAATCAACTTACAATATTTGACTTATCAACTCTCCCTTCAGAAGTATTGCCCATTATTATCGGAGTCATATCTCGTATATGTTTTGAGTACAAGTTATGGGATTCTAATCCTAAAAAACTACCATTATATCTCGTATTTGAAGAGGCACACAATTACATACCTAAAGAAACGACTTCTATTACGCGACTTCCTAAAAAATATTTATCCAGAATTGCAAAGGAAGGACGCAAATATGGAATAAATCAGTTAATAGTAAGCCAGCGACCATCAGATTTGTGCGAAACGATTATATCACAGTGTTCGAATTTTTTTGTTATGAGAGTTACTAATCCTAATGATCAATCTTTTATAAATCAAGTACTCCCAGACCATTTAAATACATTATCAAGCATGATTCCCTTTTTCCAAAATGGAGAGTGTTTAATTGCAGGAGAATGTGTAACTATCCCAACTAAAGTTATTATTAATCCTCCCTTCCCAGAACCTAATTCAAGTGATGTTAAATTTAGTTCAGTTTGGAAAAAGAGACTGATTAACTATAAAGTTAAAGACACAATACATCGCTGGTGGGATGTGAAATAATGTCATATTTTATAAAGAAAATTTTTATTGAGCATTATAAAGGGCTGCAAAATCGTCAAGAAATTTTATTGGCAAAGATTAATCATGCTACATTTATCATTGGCCCTAACAACTCAGGTAAATCTCTATTGTCCCGGCTTATTCGTATATTTCAGTATAATATAGATGGCATGTCTAGAAATACTATGAGGTTTGAGGCGGAAAAAATAACAGATAATGATTTTTACAACTTAGATACAGGTAAACCTATCATAATGGGTTTTACAATTGATAAGAAAATGCTGATCCATTATAATGACCCCAACATAAATAAGATAATTGGATTCAATGAAATTGATATGGTAATACAAATTCATAAGTGCAATAAACAATATTTAGGAAATATTAGCTTATGTATAAATGGTGTGAACTCTCATGTGTGTTCAAACAACAATCTGGCACTTGATGTGCAGTTTAACTCAGAGTTTTTTTATCAATTTAGTGTTAAAGATGAAGATGTTTTAAAGATATCCAATACCTTATATAAGGCATTGCAAGAAAGCGTGCTTGTCTTTGATCCTATTCGAGCGTTTGATCGTGCTGGAGAAGATAGTCTTTCAGTAAGTGGCCTTGAACTTGTAAATTGGCTGAATGAAAAAGATCACCCTTCTGAAAAAAGAAATGCAAAAGGAAAAGTACAGGAATATATTGAAAAACAGCTTCATTTAGATTCACCAGTTGCAGTTTCGTCAGATGTGAACCAAAAAGAACTGAGGTTTACTTTTACGGGGAATTTAGAACTATCGTCTAAGGAGGTTGGAACTGGTTATACAATGTTATATATTCTATTAATGGAATTAGTTCGAAATGATAAGAAATTAATAATAATAGATGAAATTGAAAGTCATTTACAACCAGGACTTGTTAGAGAAGTAATGAAAATAATAAAGGAAATTGGTTATGCTCAATTTATCATTTCTACCCACTCACCTATTGCAATTGAAACCGCGACGGAAGATGATTATTTATATCGTTCTCAAAAAAACGTTGGAGTATGCTCATATAGTGGCTTTTTCAAACATATAGAAACGGATTCTTCAGGAGCAAAAATTGCCAGGGAAGTTTGTAATGAGTTAGGTGTACTTCCTGGGGACGTTTTGTTAAGTAATAGCATTATATGGGTGGAGGGTCCTTCTGAAGTTTTTTGGTTAAGAGCTTGGATAAAGGCCTATTGCGATTATATGATTGCAGAAAAAAAATTAGATGCATATTTATTAGAGGGGCTTCATTATTCTTTGCTTATGACTGGTGGAAGTACCATTTCTCATTATTCATTTGAAGAAGATGTATTCTCTCTTGAAGATATTGAAGAAGATACTCTTTTAAAAGTACTTAAAGTAAATCCTAATCCTTTTGTTATGATTGATTCTGATAATGTCAATAAAACAACGAAAAAATACAAGCGATTTATAAGAATTTCATCGGAGTTAAACCGACAGAACAAAACTCATACTTTATTAAAAAATGAAACTTTGGACGATGAGGACATAGAAAGTCAATACAATAAAATACCAAATTTTTGGGTTCTAGCTGGTAGAGAACTTGAAAATTATGCTCACCCTGATTTATTGAAAGCTTTTTATTCAAAAAAAGAACAGCATCATGCTTCTAAAATAACTGGTACTGCATCTGTTAAGGACTGGAATGTATATTCATCTACAGAAGGAGCTGGAAGTATATTGGAAAGCAGAGGTCTTTCTAGTATATCTACAGATAGTGGTGCAGTTAAACACAAAGATGAGCTTGCAAGATTTGTTTATAACAATTTTGAAGTAAAACATTTACTAAAAAACACTATAATATCGCATCCTGATCATGCAATGATTGATGATCTCCTTAATGGATTAGATAAACTTGTTAAATATATAAAAAAAGTTAATTATTTATAAATTTTGTTGGTATTTTAGATACGATTGTGAAAACAACTCAGTTTCTTATTTACTTCCTGAATTTTTAGTGAAAAAACGATTTATAATTGATTAATTAACGTTGCGTTTAAATAATTAGAAAAATTCCTTCTAGAATAAATGATAGAGACAGGTGTGCATGTTCATCTATATGATTTTTAAAGGATATCTGCTAAGAAAATGATTAATGTTGCACAAAATGGGAGGGGAATATGAATCAAACAGAGTATATACTACGTGGCTTGAGCGGTGGTCAGTTGCAGCAATTAGCTGCATCTTTACTTCCTCGTTTGAATTATGAGTGGGATGAATTGATACATAGTGGAAATGTTGAAGGTACATCTCAAACAAGAAAAGGAACACCTGATATTTGGAAGAAAACAAAAAAAGGAAATTTCATATATATTCAAGTTACAGCAGATGCAAGGCAAGGGAAAATGTTAGAAGATTTAGAGAAAAGCATAAAGAAACTTATGATGGATGATGTTTTAGAAAATGCTCTATGTATCGCGTTTGTATCTTCAGAACGCCAACCTGAAGAAGTGATTAAATGTGAAAAGTTATGCGAAGAAAACAGTATTCAATTTAAATTAATTACTAATAATTCTATTGCGAGATCTTTAGATCAAAAAAATAATCAAGACTTGAGACAAAAGTATTTAGGAATTGCAAGGGATGAAGGTTTAAATGTAAATGTAGTTATGGCAATAAAAAATAATCTTTATATTCCACTTATAGAGGAATTGAAAATTTTAGAATTAGTGTGTAGAGAAAATGACTTGTTTAAAAAGATAAAGATAGATTTCATACTTGAAATAATAGAAAATCAACATAACCATAGAATTCCAAATAATTTTTTATGTGAATTAATTGAACTGAAAAACCTAGTGGAATTATTTAATGTGCCTAATATTTATAATATAAGTGGTGACATTATAATAAAGTTTTTTATTAAAGGATTCGAAAATTTGTATGGTCAAATTATAGAAGGAGAAATCCCCATATATTATGATGATGAATTAATTTATTATGAAAAGGTTTATCCGGAAGAGTATGAGCTTATCAAACTAATTGCCTATGATGAAATATTAATTTCTGGGGCACTCAAGGAGCAAGATGATTTTTGTGAGTATGATGGGGAGTTATATAATAAATCTTTACTAACGATGTTCGAGTTTGCTTTAGCGGATAGAAATAAAAAATACTCTCCAAAAAGAATTTCAAATGGCGAAATGAATTTGCCCCCAGAATACTATATTGCATCATATGAAGACTTTATTGATTTATTTTATCAAGATAAAAGAATAAAAGAAAAACAAAATACACTAAAAAGTATTATTAGTTTGAATAAAAAGCTTATAGAGTTAGTTGATCGAAAACTTCTGGATATTTTTGAGAAGTATGAAAATGTTTAAAGGTTAATTTAGGATTATTGTACTTAAGACTGAGTCTATAAATAGGAGGTATGATATTCCTCCTCTGAGACCTCCCCCACCAAATTGGGTAAACTATCCCTAGACAACACTTTACCCAAATCATCCGAAATGAGGGGACGCCTGGTGACGACTCATAACGCACCCAATAGATTAGCGAACGAAAAATCGCCCTACCTGCTCCAACACGCCTACAACCCCGTGGATTGGTATCCATGGGGAGACGAGGCCTTTGCCAAAGCGCAAGCCGAGAATAAACCGATCTTCTTATCCGTCGGCTATTCCACTTGCCATTGGTGCCACGTAATGGAACGAGAATCCTTCGAAGACGTAGAAGTCGCCCAGCTCCTCAATAATCACTACGTAGCGATCAAAGTAGACCGCGAGGAGCGGCCGGATATTGATGCGCTGTATATGTCGGTGTGTCAGGCGCTGACGGGGAGCGGGGGGTGGCCGCTGACGGTGCTGCTGACGCCGGAGAAGAAGCCGTTCTATGCGGGGACGTATTTCCCGAAGCGGCAGATGTTCGGGCGGATTGGGCTGATGGATGTACTGGAGCAGATCCACACGAAGTGGGACCAGGATGGCGAAGCACTGGATAAGCTGGGCGATGATCTGCTGGCTGAGCTGCACACGCTTGACCGCAAGAATGCGTACAATCCTGAAGCCGCAGGCGGCATTCCTGGTGCAGAACTGCTGCATGAGGCGTATGAGCTCTACCGGCGGCAGTTCGATGAGGAGTACGGCGGGTTCGGCAATGCGCCGAAGTTCCCTTCGCCGCATAATCTGTCCTTCCTGCTGGCGTACAGCCAGCTGCATGATCAGCCGGAAGCGTTGCGGATGGTCGAGCATACGCTGGAGTCGATGTATAAGGGCGGCATGTACGATCATGTGGGCTTCGGCTTCGCGCGGTATTCGACTGACCGGGAGTGGTTGGTGCCGCATTTTGAGAAAATGCTCTACGATAACGCTCTCCTGGCCAACGTCTATCTGGAAGCCTTCCAGCTTACGGGGAAGCCGCTGTATGCGGAGATTGCCGAGCAGATCTTCACGTATGTGCTGCGCGATATGACTTCACCGGAAGGCGCTTTCTACTCTGCGGAGGATGCCGATTCCGAAGGGGTGGAAGGCAAGTTCTATGTCTTCTCCCGTGAGGAGATTGAGGAAGCGCTTGGGCTGGAGGATATGCATTCCTACTGCAATGTGTACGGGATTACGCCGGAGGGCAACTTCGAAGGGGAAAATATTCCGAATCTCCTTCACGGTCTGCCGGAAGAGATTGCGGAGCGTATGGGCATGAATCCGCTTGGTCTGCGGACCCGGATGGAGGAATGGCGTACGAAGCTGTTCGAGTACCGGGAGCAGCGCATTCATCCGCTTAAGGATGACAAGGTGCTGACCTCGTGGAACGGGCTGATGATTGCTGCGCTGGCCCTGGGAGCCAAAGCCCTGCAGAAGCCGGAATATGCCAAGGCCGCCGAACGTGCAGCGGACTTCATCTGGGACAAGCTGCGGCGTGAAGATGGGCGGCTGCTGGCCCGTTACCGTGACGGGGAGTCGGCGATTCCGGCGTATGTGGATGATTATGCCTTCCTGATCTGGGGACTCAGCGAATTATATGAAGCTACAGGTCAAGCGGTCTATCTGGAGCGGGCGCTGACGCTTAAGGATGGGATGCTGGAGCTGTTCCTAGATACCGAAGGAGGCGGGTTCTTCTTCACCGGGCATGACGGGGAGAAGCTGCCGGTCCGCTCGAAGGAATTGTATGACGGCGCGATTCCCTCCGGGAATTCGGTGGCGGCGAAGCTCTTGTGGAAGCTGTCGGTCATTACGCAGGATATGGAGCTGAAAGAGATCGCGGAGCGCACCGCTGCGGTGCTTGCTTCCGCTGCTTCGGAGTATCCGCCGGGATATGCGATGTATTTGCAGGCCCATCTGGGGATGGTCTCCGGCGGCAGAGAATGGGT
The DNA here is from genome assembly GCF_037963835.1 of Paenibacillus sp. FSL H8-0332. Lineage (NCBI taxonomy): Bacteria > Bacillati > Bacillota > Bacilli > Caryophanales > Paenibacillaceae > Paenibacillus > Paenibacillus sp. FSL H8-0332. The sequence continues at coordinate 4,059,250 of NZ_CP150145.1, read as the reverse complement.
CCTCTCCGGCAAAAAAGAAGATCCCGCGCTGCACGCCATGCTCGCTCAGGTCCAGCAGACCTATCTGCCGGACGCAGCGCTCATCGTTAACTGGGAAGGGGACAGCGGGGAGATGCTCCGCCTGCTGCCGCATCTGGCTGACAAACCGGCGATCCGCGGTGAAGCCACCGCCTATGTCTGCCGCAACTTCGCCTGCCGTGCCCCGCTTACGAATAAGGAAGCAGTCCGGGAGCTGCTGGCTTCCGGCAGCCATTCGGAGTAGGTTTATATACGAAGAGCAGCCCGGAGTCCGGGCTGCTCTTTGCCATACCTTATTGGACGAAGGGTGCATAGAACGAATCCGCAGGTATCGCCTGCGCGGCTTTAACCATGTATTCTCTCATGTCTGAGAGGACCTGTTTGCCTGGCCAGTGGTCCGGCAGCAGCTCATCCGGGAGATAGGGGTCGGCCATGAACAGTCCGCTTAACTCCTCGCCCATTTGCAAATATAGCAGGAACAGCTGTAACGCTTGCCCCGCCTGAAGGGTATTTGCTAATCGCGGAGCGAATTCTTCCTTCAGCCAGACTGCTTTCTTCCTGTATAAGGCTTCGATGTCGTTCAGGTGCCAGATGGCCTGTGCTTTGAGCGGTGTAATCATACCTTCCTGAAATTGGCCTTGCAGGATGGACACCTTGCCATCCAGCTCCAGCTTCTGGATCTGGGCTGCGACTTCATCCTGATAGTTCCACGGTGAGATGTACACACTGTTATATAAAAGCCCGTAACCCAGCTGCCCGAGTGCTGAGCGGAACAGGTCGCGCTTCTTGCGTTCGGATTCGGGAACCTCCAGCATCACCACATCCCAGGTATGGTCCCACTGCTCCTGATAACGGGCCGGCTTGCTGTTAATCGCCTTAATGTAGGCGAGCCCCTCGGCAGTGACGTTATACCAGGAGCGTGCCGGGGATGCGATATAGCCCTCTTTTTTCAAGCGGGACAGGGCATTGCGGATATAGGTGGAGGTGTACCCCCTTTGTTCATAGATCTCGACAATCTGCTGGGCGCCCATCTGCTTCACCTTAGATAACAGAAACAGCATTGTTTTCTCAACGGACAGCAACTTCTTCACACCTCTCTTGACAGCTGGCAGGAATATATATATCATAAAAAACAACGAACGTAATTATTTATGTTATATTCGTCAATCGCACTGCTGGATTTTGATTTAGAGCAACTTGGTGTCATTGTATCGTAAACCTTGGGTTTTTGCACGATGCATTCCTTAGGATCTATTGAAATCTAATCAAGAAGAGGAGAGGAATTCTATGAAAATTACCTACCACGGCCATTCCTGTGTTCAAATTGAGGTGAACGGCAAATCGCTGATCATCGACCCATTCATTAGCGGTAACTCTGCGGCGGTGACGAAGGTAGAGGATATTAAGACAGATGCTGTTCTGCTGACTCATGCCCATATGGATCATATCCTGGACGCTCTGCCGATTGCCGAGCAGAATCAGGCGGTGGTTGTAGCCAACGTGGAACTGGCGAGCCATCTGGGGGGCCAGGGAGCGAAAAAGACCATCGGGATGAACATTGGAGGTACGGTGGACCTTGGTTTTGCCAAGGCGACGATGATTCATGCCTTCCACACCTCAAGCATCACGCTGGAGGATGGACAGAGGATCTATGGCGGAACCCCGGCGGGCTTCATTATTGAGGCGGACGGACACACGGTGCTGCATGCAGGGGATACAGGGCTGTTCGGTGACTTGAAAATGTTCGGGGAGCTGTATGAGATCGACCTCGCGATCCTGCCAATCGGCGGACATTTCACCATGGGACCGGAGCATGCGCTTATCGCGGCGAAGTGGCTGGGCGCAAGACAGGTGCTTCCGGTTCACTATAATACCTTCCCGCCGATCAAGCAGGATGCCGGGGCCTTCGTTCAGGCGCTGGAGGAGGCGGGGATCAGAGGCTCGGCACTTGCATATGGTGAGACGCTGGAGTTGTAGAGCTTCTCATTCGCACACGCACCTACGCCTGCGAATCAACACAGGACTGCCCCATGAAGCTATTTCTTCTCGGGCAGTCCTGTTCTGGCTGTGCGGAAAATCTACCCGGCGAACCCCGCCAGCTCCCGGTTGAACCGGTCCCGCTCGTCATAGAATAAACCGTGGCCGCTGTTCTCAAAGGGAATAAGGACCGAATTCCTGATCCCTTGATGCTGCGCCTCGGCCAGCGGGAAGAAGCACACCTGATCATGAACCCCGTGCAGAATAAGGGTAGGCACCTGTATCCGGGGGAGATCGTTGAACAACTCTTCGGCCAGCCAAGCCTCGGAGACCGCGATGGTGGACCAGCTTGCCGCCTCCAGCCCTAACAGGAAGAACCAGTCCGAGAACGGCTGTGATACCGGCTGATAGAAGAAAATATCGCCGAAATCATGCAGCATCTTGGGGCGGTCCTTGTAGGTGGACTGGATAATCTGCTCTATAGCTTCTCTGGTCGTGCCATAAGGGAAGCCCGGCCGCTGAATCAGACTGGGGGCTGCCGAAGCGAACAGGGCCAGCTTGGAGACACCATATCCCTTGTGCCGGGCCATATACCGGATCGCTACAGCTCCACCGGTAGAGTGCCCGCCGAGTGTAATATTGTGCAGTCCCAAGGCGCCGATCACACAGCGGATATCATCTGCGAGACGGTTGTAGTCGTAACCGCCAAGCGGTTTGTCAGACCGGCCGAAGCCTCTCATATCCATTCCAATGCAGCGGTAGCCCATGGGCACTAGCTGATTGTACTGGTATTCGAACATCTGGTGATTTGCTGGCCAGCCGTGAATGAAGAGTATCGTTTTGTTGCCAAGCGGGTTAAGATCATTCACATACACCTTCACATTCGGTTCTACTCTAATCCAATGTTCCATTTCGCATCCCTCAATTCTCTATTGATTTGTATAGTTGGAATATGTTATTCATTGGAATAGGGAAAATGCCTAGAATATGGTCTAAGGGATTCGCAGCAGCGTACTGAGCAGCAGATCGTTCCTTGGAGAGGGGGATCATAACTATGAATAAGATTCTGAGCGGTATCCGCTGGCAAGAGCAGGGTGCAGAGAGTGAAGCGCTGCTGGCAAGGCTGGAAGAGGCGGCCATCACCCGGATGAAGGGGGGACTGGAAGCCGAGGTATGCAGAATTACACTGCCGGATATGAAGCTTGTGCTGAAAATATGGAACCGCGACTCCCGGCCGGATGTCTCTATTCAGTATCAAGTGCTGGAGCAGCTGATCCGGCAGGGCTGCGCGGTTTCACGGCCGTATGCCTGGGGTCTAGATGCTGGGGACCATCAGGTGCTGTTAACCAGCTTCGATGGTGTGCCAGTCAAGAAGGTCAATCCAGACAGCCTAACAGCCATAGCAGCCAACCTGCTCGATGTACATAAGCTGCAGATCGATTCGTCCAGCGGCTTGAAGGTACCGGCTTATGATTTTGCAGATTATTTCTTCCCTGCCTGGGCGGAGCAGCCTGAGATCCGAACACTGGCGCAGGAGTTGGCGGAGCAGGCCGAGCTAACCGCTCATCAGCTCATTCATGGTGATTATCATCTGGGTAATATTCTGGAGGCCTCCGGGGCGTTCACCATCATCGATTGGACCAATGTCCAGCTTGGCGATCCGAGGTATGATATTGCGTGGTCTATTCTGCTCTTTAGAGTGTATTTGGCGGAGCGGAATGCCAGCATCTACCGGTCAGCCTTTGAAGCTAAGAGCAGCTATAGCCCGGCAGAGCTGGAGCTATTCGAGGCACTGGCCGCCCTGCGCTGGCTTCATCTGCACCGGACAACCGGGGTCCCGATTCAGAGGAACACGCTGAAGGCGATCCGGACGCTGATGAGGGAGAACCGGTATGTGCCGGATAGTCTGTCTGAATCCTTGTAGCAGATACCCAGCCGGAATTCACCTTCACAAAAGTTCTCCGTCCAGTTCAAACACAAACGGCTACGCCGTCCTCCTAAGGACGGCGTAGCCGTTTGTGTTGGCTTCCATGGAATACAATAGCATGTCAGCGGTTATGTTACTTCTTATTACGTTCCGGGTTCTGCGGCTTCACGCGGGCGGGCCGGGTGACCCAATTGCTGCGGTTCATCGGCTTGACTGTATCCGTCCGTTCGTTAATGACCTCGCTGCTGAGATTCTCAGCCGTAACAGCTTCGGGAGCTACCTCGGATTCTACTGCCGCCGGGGCTTTTTTGGACAGGCCGGCTCCATTGTGCTTGCCCCGGTTCCATACTTTATTCTTGCTCATCAGGTACACTCCATTTCTGTAGGCTTATGCTTCAACCATATCACAAGTGGGATTAAGCACAAAAACCCGATTTTGACAAGTTATAAATTGTACTATTGATCTCCAAAAAGGGTAACTATAATGGTATAGAATTGAAAGGAGAGCATTCTGATGCCCATCAAGATAATTACGGATAGCGGTTCGGATCTACCCCCTGAATACACGAAGCAGTATGACATCTCCATTGTTCATTTGCCGGTCCATTTCGGCCATGAGCTGATGCCGGATGATATGAATGCGAAGGATTTCTATGACAGAATGCATCAATCGAAGGAATTGCCGACTACCGCAAGCCCGAGTCCGCAGACCTTCCTGGACAGCTTCAAGCAAGTGGAAGCAGGCACTGACATTCTGGTCATCTGCATGTCCTCTAATATTAGCAGTACTTATCAGACCGCAATGATTGCCATGGAGATGTACGAGGAAGAAGGACATCCGAATGCGATTGAAATTATAGATTCCAAGCTGTTCTCAGGCGGCTTGACCCTGATTGTCGCCATGGCGGCCAAATGGTCACTTACTGCCGCAAGTCTGGCTGAACTGAAGGACAGAGTGCTGAGCAAGGTCGAAGAGACGACTGCATACTTCACGCTGGATACCCTTGAGAATGTGATCAAGGGCGGACGGCTGAGCCGGATCTCCGGCGCTGTGGCTTCCGTGCTCAACATCAAGCTGCTGCTGAAGATCAGCGACGAGGGCGTCGTTGAAGTGGTCGAGAAGACGCGCGGCCTGCCTAAGGCGCTGACTCATCTGCTGGCCAAGCTGGACCAGAAGCAGCATGATTATGAACAGGCGGTAATCGCCATTGTCCATAGCAATTGTGAGACGCTGGCGCTGGAGATCAAGCGGCGTATTCTGGAGAAGCATCCCTTCAAGGAGGTTCTGCTGTCCACGATGGGACCTGTGATGGGAACCTATGCCGGCCAGGGCGGGATTGGAGTGGCTTTTTAAGCAGAGAGCACAGCACTTGTAGAAAAGTGATCACTAAGCCGTATACCGGACTTTCCGGTGTACGGCTGTTTGGCTTGCGTATGCGGATCGAATGAGCGCCGGGGAGCAGGCTAGGCACACCGGACTGGGCAGGTGCATAGTATGAAGCAAATCCAATTACACGGAGGTCCTACACTTATGTCGACAACTTCATCCGGCCCGCAAACGTCGGTAATCTATCAGGCAGACCCTGCGGTGGTTCAGCATCTGAACGGGGTCCGCGATTCGCTTCACCAGTCCTGTAAGCCATATCTGAATCATAAAGTGCAGGTGCAGACCCTTGACGGTCAGATGCATGAGGGTACGATTGCCGGTATGGACAGCAAGCATATGTACCTGGCCGTAACCCTAACCATGGAGATGGGACGCGGATATTACAATCCGTATTACAAGCCCTATCCAGGTCCGGGATATCCGGGCCCGGGCTATCCGTATCCCGGTACAGTGAATAGCAACGTTATTCTGCCGCTGGTCTTGTATGAGCTGCTGGCGATTTCGTTACTCTAGGCAAGGCTCATAGCCTGAGTCATCATCGAAGCTACAGCCCCACTTTGTGGGGTTGTTTTGCATGATCTACTACGCTGAAGGAGGGGGATGAACGGCTTCACAGAGCCCTTTTGCTAATTGCACACGTGAAAATAATCATGGAACCGCATTCATGAAAACGCTATAATTTAAAAGAGTCTATCAAATCAAAGGGGAAACACAATGATCTGAGTAGACTATAGCGGCAAGTTCATCCCTGAATTCGATACACCGGAATATATGGACACACCTGGCGCAGGATTTCGCAGTTACAGCCAAAACGGATCAGCAGCAGCAATTCGCGCAGGGGAAGACCGGGATCTATACCGGTATGGTGGACATCTCCAGTCTGAGAACACTGGCGCAGGATCTGCAGCCGGGCATGGAGCTGGTGCCGGATGCGAACCCTGAGAAGCAGCTGGCTAATGAGCTGATCCGCGAGAATGACAAGTTCGCTGTGCTTGACCCAACCGTTCCGCTGGATTCGGCAACCAATAATGAGCAGGGAACGGAATTGCAAAAGATCATCACAGATGCTACCTTCAAATATATCATGGGCCAATCGGATGAGGCGGCCTTCAAGAAAGCCGTGCAGACCTGGAAGGATTCCGGCGGAACCAAGATCACCGAGGAATATGAAGCTGCATATAAACTGACACAGAAGTAAGTAAGCAGGCTTTAAGTGAAGGCCATTACGTGAGAGAGGATGGGAAAAGGGATGCTGGTGGGCAAGGAGGGCTTAGGTGATTACTCTACCATTCAGGCGGCAGTCGATGCCCTGGAACGGCTGGACCCGGATACAGAGGCAACACTCTACATTATGCCGGGAGTGTATAAGGAGGAGGTGCGGATCTACCGCTCCTGTCTCCGTATCATCGGCATCGGACAAGTGGAGATCACGATGAACCGCTATGCCCGGGAGCTGGATGAGCAGGGGGAAGAGATCGGGACCTTTGCCACTCCCACCCTGTTCCTGGGCGGCAGGAAGCTGGTGCTGGAGAATCTGACTGTCTCCAATACAGCAGGACAAGGCGGTGAGGTAGGGCAGGCAGTGGCGGTGTACGCCCATTGTGATGAGACGGTATTCCGGAATTGTACATTCAAGGGCCATCAGGACACGCTGTTCACCGGTCCGCTGCCGCCGGCCCCCAGAGAGCGCCTGCTGTTCGGCGGCGTTCCGCTGCGGGAGCATCACGCGCAGTACCGCCAGTTGTACCAGCACTGTTATATTGAGGGAACCGTAGATTATATCTTTGGCGGAGCAACGGCCTACTTCGAGCATTGTACGCTGCACAGCCTGCGGAATAGCGGAGGCCATGCAGGCTACATCACGGCAGCCTCCACTCCCGAAGGGCAGGCCTACGGCTACGTGTTCAGTCATTGTTATCTAAGCGCTGAGCCGGGCACAGCGCCGGTATTCCTGGGCCGTCCATGGCGGGAGCATGCCAAGACAGCCTTTGTGGATTGCCGGATGGGCCAGCACATCCACCCCCAAGGCTGGGATCATTGGGGCCAGCCTGCCAATGAGCAGACGGTCAGGTATGAGGAGTACACATCGGAAGGAACAGCGGCGACGTTGCGGCAGCAGCGTGTGCCTTGGGCTGAGCTGCACAGCAGCGACACTGCGCGGGTTGGCAGGGACGATGTGCTGGCCGGATTCCATACGCCGGAAGGATAAGTTATTTTGTGAATATAAGGCAGTGACAATAAAAGGTAGAGAAAACAAAAGGGATGACCCCGCTACCCGGGGTCATCCCTTTATTCGATCAAGTCTTGCAACACTTACGTGTTCACAACTGCTGTAATCTCTTCGTCCAACTCCAGCCGTACATCTTCACGGTAGGCACGGATGCCGTATTCGCTGTGCACGTAGCGAAGAATGGACTCAATCATGTTGGACTCGACCAGGAACTGGCTGCGTCCCTGTATCCAGACCTCTGCTGTGTAGCCGGTGTCCTCGTCACAGCTGAGTTCCACCTGGACTTCCTCCACCCGTACAGCCTTGCGTTCCGCCATATGCAGGCAGATCGCATTGATAATCTCGTCCATGCTGAGTACGGTAACACCCATTAGTAGCGTCCGTCTCTTTCCTGCATTCTGCGTCGTTCCTGTCTGCGCTTGAAGAAGTTCATAATCAGCATCACGACGAAGTAGATGGCCAGCATGTTAATCATGAATCCGATAATATTGCCTAAAGCGCCCATTCCGGCGAACATTCCGCCGAAGAGGAAGCCGGCGATCCCGCCGATCATCAGGCCTTTCATCAGTCCGCCGCCGCTAAAGAAGCCGCGGTTCGCATTCGCTGCAGTTCCGTTGGTGTTGCTTTTGGTGCTATCGCTTTTTTTCACATTATCAGTGGTTGATTTCTTCGGGGTCGTTGTGAATCCCCGGCTTCCTGATTTGAAGCCCCCGCCGCGGCGGGCATCTGCGAAGTCAGGAACAGTGACGGCGAAGAATAGTGTGAAGGCCATGACGATCATCATTACACGTTTCATTGGTTTCATCGAGTACGAGAACCTCCTAGAAGTATTGGTAACACCCAGTTTACCTGGCTGTTGCCCGGTAATACGCAGAGCGGAGGCTAAGGTTTCAATTTTTAAAATATAAGAATTTATATGTTTCACACGATAACTTATCCTTCTATTTCTCGCTGAAACGGTACCGTCCTTTAAAGGACGGCAAAGCCGTTTCCACTTGTAATCACAAATATAAATGTTATCATCCGGCATTGGCCCGGACCCCCGGACACAAAAAAAGCGCGGGTCCGGGACCCGCGCAAACAGCAGTATCAGAGAGTTGCCTTAGTCCGCGTATCCGTCCGAGACAAGCTCAAGCGCTCCGGTAGCCGGATCGATGATCATGCCGTGAATAGGTACGTTTGGGGGGAGTAAGGGATGGCGCTTAATCAGCTCCACAGTCTGAATTACCCCTTCCTCTACGTTGTCAAACCCGCGCAGCCATTTGGTCAGCTTAATCCCCGAATTCTCCAAAGTACTGAGTACTTCCTCGGACACGCCGCGTTCCTTGATGGAGTTAATCATATGGTCAGCATTCAGGGAAGCCATGCCGCATTCATAATGGCCGACGACAATCACTTCGTCAGCGTCCAGTTCGTATAGCGCAACCATTACGCTGCGCATGACGCTTCCGAACGGCTGGGAGATTATGGCTCCGGCATTTTTGATGATTTTGACATCACCATTCTTGAAATTCATTGCTTTGGGCAGAAGCTCAACAAGCCGTGTGTCCATACAGGTGATGATCAGCATTTTTTTATCCGGGAAGCGGCTGGTCAGATAGCTCTCGTATGCCTTTTCCTCTACAAAATGCTTGTTGAACTCCATAATGTCTGTAACCTGACTCATAAGCCATGTGCCTCCTTAAGATTAAACTGTAATCCATTGTACTGCGTCTTGCCGCGAACATAAAGGACTTCCTGTAATCAAATATTGCAAAATGTAAGCAGAGTCTGTCTCCGCGCCTGTGGGCCGTTAACTACTTCAAATTTGAAGAGATACAGCCCGAATTTGATTATAACGATTATAAAAAGTATCATCAAGAGGAGTAGAAAAAAATGACAAGGCAGGTGCTCAGACATGGAACAGCAGGTCCGGGAACAATGGGATAAATTCAGCGAGCTATTATTCAAAATCAGAGGCTATTATGAAGCAATTGGACTTCTGGGCTGGGATCTGCGTACAGGCGCGCCCCGCAAAGGCGTAGAGACCCGTTCCGCCACGCTGGGTATGCTGAGTGCAGAGGCATTCAGACTCCAGGTATCGGAGGAGATCGGGGCGTTCACAGAGTATCTCAGCCGCCCGGAAGTGGCGGAGCAGCTAGATAGTAATCAGAATAAGATTGTGAAGGATACCCGCAAGGAGTACCAGCGCAGCAAAAGCATTCCCTCCAAGACCTTCGAGGAGTATTCTGTTCTCACCGCCCATGCGCAGACGATCTGGGAAGAGGCTAAGGATGATAATGATTTTGCCTCCTTCGAGCCTTATCTGAGCAAGATTGTGGCCTTCAAACAAGAGTTCATTGATTATTGGGGTGTACAAGGCTCGCGATATGACACACTGCTGGATATGTACGAGCCGGATTTGACCGTGGATAAGGTGGATGCGATCTTCACCCGTCTGCGCAGCCGTCTTGTTCCGCTGGCTGAAGCGATCAATGCTTCGCCGAACAAGCCGGACACCGAATTCCTGAGCCAGATCTTCCCTAAGGAGCAGCAGGAGAAATTCGGCCTCTTCTTACTCGAACAGATGGGCTATGATTTCGAGGCAGGACGTCTGGATGAGAGTGTGCATCCGTTCGCTACAGGGCTGAACCCCGGCGATGTCCGCATTACAACGAACTATCTGCTCGATAATGTGACCAGCTCCATCTTCAGCTCACTGCATGAGGGCGGACATGCCCTGTACGAGCAGAATTTCGGGGAAGAGCTGATTGGTACACCGTTGGCACAGGGCGCCTCCATGGGAATTCATGAATCCCAGTCCAGACTGTGGGAGAATATGATCGGCCGCAGCCGGGCTTTCTGGCAGCGTTACTACGGCGATCTGCAGCAGCATTTCCCGGAGCAGCTTGCGAACGTGGAGATGGAAGACTTTTACCGGGCGATCAACAGTGTAGGCAATTCCTTCATTAGGATCGAAGCCGATGAGCTGACGTATAACCTGCATATCATTGTGCGCTATGAGATTGAGAAGCTGATTTTCAATGAAGGGCTTGAAGTGAAGGATCTGCCTAAGACCTGGAATGCGAAGTATCAGGAATACTTAGGTATTACACCGCCTACGGATGCGCTTGGCGTACTGCAGGACGTTCATTGGTCCGGTGGAGACTTCGGCTATTTCGCTTCCTATTCTCTGGGTAACATGTATGCGGCCCAGATGCTGAACACTCTGCGTAAGGAACTGCCGGAGTTCGAAGAGCTGATTGCCGCGGGCAACCTGCTGCCGATCAAGGAATGGCTTACAGACAAGGTATACCGCTACGGCCAGAGCCTGACCCCTTCGCAGATTATTGAGCAAGTTACAGGCGAACCGCTGAATCCTGATTATCTGGCAGATTATCTGGAAGCGAAGTATACCGAGCTGTACCAGCTTAAGTAAGCTGGAAGGACTTCAGGGAAACGGCTATAATAGAAGGAAACCGCAAGACGGAAGGAATATGGTATGGCAAATACTCACACTTACAGCCGTAAGGAAGAAGTAGCAAATGCGGTTACACACGGGATCGGCGCTCTATTAAGTATTGCTGCGCTGGTTCTGCTGATCGTATATGCTGTTCAGAACGGCACAGCCTGGCATGTAGTCAGTTTCTCCATTTACGGCGCTACTATGCTGATCCTGTATTTTAATTCAACGATGGTGCATAGTCTCAGAGACGGCAAGGCGAAGGACTTCTTTGAATTCCTTGACCACTCTTCGATTTACTTATTCATTGCCGGAACGTACACCCCGTTTATGCTGGTGGCGATCCGCGGACCGCTGGGCTGGACGTTATTCGGTATCGCTTGGGGAGTGGCGGTATTCGGTGTTTTCTTCAAGGCTTTTTTCGTCAAAAAATTCCTGTTCATGTCCACCGTCTTCTACATTGCGATGGGCTGGATGATCGTAATCGCCTGGAGCCCTCTGTCCCAGGCCGTCGCCAGCGGCGGGATGACTCTGCTGATGATTGGCGGACTGCTGTACACTCTGGGCACCGTGTTTTATGTATGGCGCGGCTTCCCGTATCATCATGCGATCTGGCATTTATTCGTGCTTGCGGGAACCATTCTGCACTTCTTCGTTGTATTGTTATACATCCTGCCTATTCATTAATGGTGGAGGTATGAAGCGGGAATGGTGCTGGATTTCAGCGCCGGAATGCCGGTTTCGGGCAAAGTGAAAGATGACAAGTAAAAAGACTTGACATCTTTCTTTGTTTTCGGTATCATAAGGGACGTTGTGAAGCTGTAAAGTGTTTTTCCTTGACGAAGGGAGTGCCCTTAATGAGTCAGGAGAATAGGCTCGAGAAAACCAACCGGATCAACCTGTTATTTGCTTTCTATGAACGGCTGCTTACTGATAAGCAACAGACGTTTCTCAAATATTATTTCCATGATGATTTCTCCCTGGGGGAGATCGCAGCGGAATTTGAAATTAGCCGCCAGGCTGTGTACGAGCATATCAAGCGGGCGGAGCAAGTGCTTGATAATTATGAAGAGAAGCTTGGACTCCTGTCCAAGCATGAAGAACGTAACAAATACTTAGAAGAACTGCGCAGACTGCCTGATACGGTAATGCTGCCTGAGCAATATAAACAGCAGTTCATGGAACTCATGGACCGGCTGCAGAGGTTAGAGTAGGAAGAAGGGAGCGAGCCGCCTATGGCATTTGAAGGATTAACCGGAAGATTGCAGAATGTGTTCAGCAAACTGCGCGGCAAAGGGAAAGTATCCGAAGATGACGTAAACGAAGCGATGCGTGAAGTGCGGCTGGCCCTTCTGGAAGCCGATGTTAACTTCAAGGTCGTCAAGGACTTCGTGTCCAAGGTGAAGGAGAAGTCCATCGGTACGGAAGTCATGGACAGCTTTACGCCAGGCATGGTCATCATCGATATTGTTAATAAGGAATTGACCGAGCTGATGGGCGGAAGCCAGGCGAAGCTGGCTAAGTCGAACAAGCCGCCGACGGTCATTATGATGACGGGTCTGCAGGGCGCAGGTAAGACGACCACTTCTGGTAAGCTGGCGAAGCTGCTTCAGAAGGGTAATCACCGCCCGTTACTCGTAGCCGCCGATATCTATCGTCCGGCTGCGATCAAGCAGCTGCAGGTGCTGGGAGAACAGATCAAGGTTCCGGTCTTCTCGCTGGGTGATCAGATCAGTCCGGTAGAGATTGCCAGACAAGGTGTTCAGCATGCGAAGGATAACAACCTGGATTATGTCATCGTCGATACGGCAGGCCGCCTGCATATTGATGAAGAGCTGATGGAAGAGCTGAAGCAGATCCATAACGTGGTAACTCCGGACGAAGTGCTCCTGGTAGTCGATGCCATGACCGGTCAGGATGCCGTGAATGTGGCGGATAGCTTCAACAAGCAGCTGGAGCTTACCGGCGTAGTGCTTACGAAGCTTGACGGCGACACCCGTGGGGGTGCTGCGTTATCCGTCAAGGCGGTTACCGGCTGCCCAATCAAATTCGCTGCTCTCGGCGAGAAGATCGATGCACTGGAGCCGTTCCATCCGGAGCGGATGGCTTCACGGATACTCGGCATGGGCGACATGCTGTCGCTGATCGAGAAGGCTCAGGCCAACATCGATACCGAGAAGGCCAAGGAAATGGAACGTAAGATGCGTAATGCAGAGTTCACGTTCGATGATTTCCTGGAGCAGATGGATCAAGTGAAGAAGCTTGGCCCGATCGACCAGATTCTTGATATGCTGCCTGGCATGAACAAGGCCAAGGGCATGAAGGACCTGAAGGTGGATGATAAGCAGATGGGCCGCGTCGAAGCCATTGTTCATTCCATGACCAAGGCCGAGAAAGCCCAGCCAGAGATTATCAACCACAACCGCCGCAAGCGTATTGCAGCAGGCAGCGGTACCAACGTTGCTGAGGTGAACCGGCTCATCAAGCAATTCGATGAAATGCGCAAGATGATGAAGCAGTTCTCTGGCATGATGGGCGGCGGAGGCGGCAAGGGCGGTAAGAAGAACGCCATGAAGCAGCTCAAGGGCCTTGCCGGTAAAGGCGGAATGAAATTCCCCTTCCGTTGATCTTAATCTCTAAGATTTAAGGTTTACCCATAGATCTGATATAGTACAACATCAGAAGATCGAATAATCTTTTGACTTTATTCTTTTGATCTTGATCTTTTGATCTTAATGTTTAAATCTCTTCCCCCCGTTGCCAGGGAACGCCGCCAATCAAGCGTATCCCGCAGGGAGGAAAAGCGGTCTTCCCCCGAACTCATTCCAAGTCCCGCCAGTCTGAACGCCTACGCCAGTTGCACTTAGCGGGTGTCCAGAGGGCAGAGCCCTTGGGGCCCTCCCTTGGGGAAGGGAGGGTTTGGGAGGGATCGAAAACGATATTCTTTTAAGGAGGTGAATTTCGTGGCAGTACGTATTCGTTTGAAAAGAATGGGAGCACATAAAGCGCCTTTCTACCGTGTAGTGGTTTCCGATTCCCGGTCTCCTCGTGACGGCCGTTTTATCGAGGAAATCGGTTATTATAATCCGATCGAAGTACCGGCAGTCGTTAAGATTGACGAAGAGAAGGCTCTTAAATGGCTTCAGACAGGTGCACAAGCATCTGATACCGTCCGCAACCTGCTTTCCAAAGCTGGCGTGATGAAGAAGTTCCATGAGTCAAAGCTTCAGAAATAATGACTGATTGCGAGGGTCCTCTATGGAAGAATTAGTTGGTGTTATTGCTAAGGCTTTAGTGGATCATCCGGAGGATGTGGCCGTGCGGACCGTGGAGAAGGATCACCTGATTGTCTATGAGCTCTCCGTGCATCCTGATGATGTCGGTAAGGTCATCGGCAAGCAGGGGCGGATCGCCAAAGCGCTTCGTACCGTAGTCACATCTGCAGCAGTCAAAAGTGATAAACGCGTTACCGTGGATATTTTATCTTAAGGATGCGCACGAGGAGGGGCTAGGGATAGTATATCCCGGCTCCTTTTTGTTGAAAATATAAGAATTTATAAGCTACACGCGACCAAGGTGAAGGAGATGAACACATGACTGAAGAGTTAACCGTAGGCAGGCTGGCGAATACGCACGGTATTCGCGGAGAAATCAAAATCCTGTCGCATACCGATTTCCCGGAAGTGCGGTTTGCACCCGGCAACAAGCTGCTGCTGATTCCCGCAGACGGAAGCCCGAAATTCGAGGTTACGATAGAATCAGCGAAAGAGCATAAAGGGATGTATATCGCCAAGCTCAAGGGGTATACGAATATTAACGAGATTGAGAAATACAAAGGCAGCCTGCTTAAGGTGCCTAGTGATGATCTGGTCGAGCTGCCGGAGAACGAATATTACTTCCACCAAATCGTAGGCTGCGAAGTCTACACGGATGAAGATGCCAGCCAGCCGCTGGGGATGATTACGGAGATCCTGCAGCCCGGAGCCAATGACGTCTGGGTCGTAAAGCCGGCGAAGGGTCAGGATATTCTGATTCCGGTCATTAACGATGTAGTGTTGGACGTAAATATTGCGGCCAAAAAAATCACCGTGCATATCATGGAAGGGCTGCTTCCATGATCCGGATTGATGTGCTGACGCTGTTCCCGGACATGTGTGAAGGCGTCTTCGGCACGAGCATTCTCGGTAAGGCCCGTGAGAAAGGCATCGCTTCGCTGAACACAGTGAACTTCCGCGATTTCTCGGGCAACAAGCATAACAGTGTGGATGATACGCCTTACGGCGGAGGGGGAGGCATGGTATTGAAGCCTGACCCTATTTTCGCAGCGGTGGAGCATGTGCTGGCTCAGAGTAGTAATAGCGGCGAGCAGGGGAACGCTGCTGAGGACACAGCGGCGATGAAGCCGCGCATTATTCTGATGTGCCCCCAGGGCCGGACGTATAACCAGCAGATCGCCGAAGAGCTGGCACAGGAGCAGCATCTGATCTTCATCTGCGGTCACTATGAGGGTTATGACGAGCGAATCCGTGAGCATCTGGTGACGGATGAGCTGTCAATTGGCGACTATGTGCTGACCGGCGGTGAACTGCCTGCCTTGACCGTTATTGATTCAGTAGTGCGGCTGCAGCCGGGGGCACTGGGTAACGAGACCTCCGCAATCTCCGACTCCTTTAGTACCGGGCTGCTGGAGTACCCGCATTATACCCGCCCGGCAGAGTTCCGGGGCTGGAAGGTCCCGGACATGCTGCTCAGCGGACACCATGCCAATATCGAGGTGTGGCGGCGTGAACAGGCGTTGCAGCGTACCCTTGAACGCAGACCGGATCTGCTGGAGACGGCTGAGCTGACGGTGAAGGACAAGCAGACGCTGAAGCGGCTGCAGGAGCAGGCAAGCCTTCAGAAGAATTAACTGTAAATTTGGGCCTGAATAGAGTCATAGCTGACGTCTTCTTAACGTATATTACGTTAGGGAGGCGTTTTTTGCTGTGTACTGAGAACCGGGAACAGGAATTGCGAACTAGAACGGATAGCAGAGTAGAAGTTTTGCCAGCAAAATAAATACGAGCAGATGTGCGTCAATACCCTTTTTCTAGGGTAATGAATAGAGGCGCCGCAAGTAGACATGCAGCTATAGACGCAGCTAGCTTAATTATCGAAAGGAATGACTGAAGTGACTACGAATACGCATGAACCATTCAAGCCAGCCGTGGACACTGTCCACAAAGAGGCGGAGCCGCTCCGCACGGTAAACGATATTATTGATTTTTATAAGAATCGTAAATCGTAATCTTATAATCCAAGAAATGAATTAGACCCTGGAAGCAGGTTCAATAGGCTCAGTAATACAGCAAATTCCACAAATAACCGCTGAAGACAGACGAACCCCAGGTTCGCAGGCTTGGGCGGTTATTTGTTTGTTGGAGTTCGAAGAGTGCGGGCAAACAAAAAAAAGACCGTCCGAAGACGGTCTCTCTACCCGAGGCGCTAGTTTGAAACTTTGCTCCGTATCCCGCGCCACCAAGGCTAAAACATTCAGCCGTTGGTCCGGGTAAGGGATACGTTCAGCATGTCATGCTTGATGTGAACGCACCTCCTTTCCTTGTGCCAAGAGTATAGCACAGCTTTTACGGAAAATCCATTAAATTTTAATGACGTGTAAAAAATATTGAACTCAATAAAAATACTAAACTCTATTTGAAACTGCTGCAATAGTGAGGTATATTTATAGTATAAGCAGCAAGTAACCGCTTTCTGGCATATTATTCATTAGATGAACGTATCTTAATCGTAGGGATGCGGTATGGATTGAATTGTCGGGGTATAGCGCAGCCTGGTAGCGCGCACCCTTGGGGTGGGTGAGGTCGCAGGTTCAAATCCTGTTACTCCGATTATTTCCGTTTTCATATAACGCAAAAACACTTCCGTCAGCGCATCACGCTCTGTAGGAAGTGTTTTTATTTGGAGGGTGAGACTCATGTGTTGTTGAGCTAAAACTTGCCCCTGTCTCTATCCCGGCGGGTAAGCATGATGACTCCCGTAACCAGTGAATACAAGGCAACAACCATAAGCAATACAATGGCCCAAGTATAATTGCGCACCGTGTAGGTGAGCGAAGCGAAAATGATAAACCAGGCGATCCGCAGTACTCCTTCATTAATGAAACGTCTGCTTGCTGTACTCATGATTCCTGCCTCCTTATGAATTGTTGAAGATTGTTCACAACCGTAAGCGGTTAATTGTTTTTGTTACTTTAATATTACCCCCTTTTACATAAAATTGATACACAATGTTCACAAGTTCTTCATTTCACAACTGTTTTTATTATAGACAGCTGCTGCGTGACTATAGCCGTTACCGGCTTATCCCTCCCCTCATAAGATACAGAAACACGATTAAGGAGGAAACAGCAGATGGAAGCTTATTATAATTGTCTCCATTGCAAGGAAAAGCGTGTGCGTATTTTGACCACTGACGGCAAACGCCATGAAGGAATTATTGTGGATGTGGACCGGAATAATGTGTATCTGAAAACAAAAGGCAATGGAAAAATGCAAACCTCGGCATTCTATCCGGGCGGTGCGGGGAACTACTATGGCGGCTATTATGGCTACGGCAGCCAGATCCTGACCTTAAGCCTGTTTACGCTTCTGGCGATCGCCCTAATCTGACGACTGCCTGAACAACACAAAAGTGGGCTCCTGGAAGTCAGGGGGCCCACTGATCTGGCTAAAGGGTGAAATGCGTTCAAGGCTGAAGCTACTGGTTAACGGATATGGCTCCGATCTGCGTGGTTAACGACACCAGCGGTCCACCGCCGTTATAATCCTTCGATTTACCGTTGTTAGCGCCGGAGATGTGGCCGAGTTCACTGCGGGCTTTGACCGTACATTCGGTGGATGCTGACAGATCGGCGGAGATTCTTCCGATATCGCTCTTGGCCTTAAGGCTGCTGCCCTGGTTCATACCAGCCACCCCAAGCTCAATACTTCCCGTATTCGACTCCACACTGGACTTGCCTGTGAAGGTGGTGTCTTGAAGGACGATGCTGCCGACATTGCTGACGATATCAAACGTTCCCTTGAGTCCACGAAGCTTAACGGCTCCTACATTATTCTCAACCTCAAATCTGCTGACCGTATCCGGAAGCTCGATTACATAATTTATGCTGAAATTGGAATCCCCGTATTCTTTCTGGGCCCAGTCCCAGAGACTCTTCTTCGGGCTGTCTGCGCTGTGAGTGGTGACGGTCAGGGCGTCCCCTTTATGTTCGATAGATACCTCCGCATGATCCAGCACGCCGGCTACCAGCTTGTGGCCCGTCTGTTCGTGAACAATGACGGTAGCCTTGACTTCGATTTTGTCACCTGAAGCGGGCACTACTACAACTTCTCCCACCGCATTATCCAGCTTAAGGACGGAAGCAGAATCAACAGGCAGGGAGGTGGAGAATTCCCGGCTGATTCCGTTGCTGTTCATTTGCTCTTCAATCATGCCCGTTGTGTTCTGGATTACGTCACCTACAGCAGCACTGGCATCGCTGAGACTCTGTTTCACGGCTTCTGCCGCTCCCTGCTTGAAGCTGCCAGAGATCGTCTGCTCCAATTGGTTATCTGCCGCTTCCTTGCCTGGAAGCTCCCGGCAGCCGGCTAATGCAATAGAGAATACGGCCATTGCTGCAATAATTGCTGTGCTGTGATGTTTCTTCATTATATATGCCCTCCTAAAGGCTTGATCATTTGCTTATGTATACTACGTATTATATATTATGGGAAAACACTGGATAACAGGCTGGCGGCGGGTTGTTCTACTAGACCAAAGTCCAGTACGCCTGTGACTACATTTCAACAGTCCATTATGTTACACTAGCTTTATAATAAGGACCGGAAAGATTAATTCTGACAGCTGGAGAGTGCCGGCACGGAAGCAGACCGTAATTCGGTCTGTTACTATTGTGACTGAAGAAGTCAGAGGGGCGGATGAATCCAATGCAATATGCAGCATTCTTGATTATTTTGTTGGTGGGTGCAGTTGTCTATACCGTGTACCGCAGCCGGATGAGCCAAGAACAGTCTGACCCGCCGAAGCAGGGCAAGGCCAGCAATGTGATCTCGATGGAAGGGCATCGTAAGGCCAAGCAGAATGCTGCGGATCAGCTATGCTCTTCCTGCAAGAAGAAGAATGGCAAGCTGATCTTTTATGCACAAGATGATGGAAGTGTGATCGGGCTCTGCAAGGATTGCAAGGTGAAGGCGAAGAAACGGGATATGCTGCCGCTTTAATGAATAAATATATGTTGCACTAGCCTATTCTTTGTGATAAAATTACTTTTGTTGTGTGGAATACGGTGGTCCTCTGCGGATAATGAGGGAGAGCAATGGCTCTCCGGAAGAGGCAAGAACACCTGTACGGAAGGAGGAAGTCCTTAATGAATATCCTACAAGCAATTACACAAGAGCAACTTCGTACAGATATCCCGAGTTTTCGCCCGGGTGACACTTTGAAGGTGCATGTAAAAGTTATCGAAGGAACTCGTGAGCGTATCCAGTTGTTCGAAGGCGTTGTAATTAAACGTCGCGGCGGCGGTATCGGTGAGACTTTTACGGTTCGTAAAATCTCTTATGGTGTTGGTGTGGAAAGAACATTCCCAGTCAACTCCCCTAAACTCGAGAAAATCGAAGTAGCTCGCCGTGGTAAAGTGCGTCGTGCGAAGCTGTATTATCTTCGTGACCTGCGCGGTAAAGCTGCAAGAATTAAAGAAATTCGTCGCTAGAATAGTGACAAGGGAAAGGGGCTTGAATTCAAGCCCCTTTCGTTTATTTCTTTGATCTCTATGAAAATCAATGAACTTAGACATATGTGCCTTAGGAACAGCTTCTCCGAAAAGGCCTCCTGAAGGAGTATTCGCGGGGGAGTTTTTGGCAGGAGCTTTTTTGTATTGTATAGTGGAGATAACAATTGATGGAGAGGACGGTGAACTATGCAGCAGGATTTGCAGCAAGGGCAAGGTGAAGTTATTGAGTCTAACGGCCAGAGCCCCCGGAAGCCAAAGAATGAAGTCCTGGAATGGATTAAAGCGATTGCGATTGCATTGGTTCTGGTTATTCTAATACGCTGGCTTTTGTTCAAACCGTTTATCGTAGACGGTCCTTCCATGAAGCCTAACTTCCATACCGGCGAACGTGTAATTGTTAACGAAATTCTCTACGATATCCGTAAGCCGGAGCGCGGGGAAGTCATTGTGTTCCATGTGCCTTCAGAAGGCCGGGACTTCATTAAACGTGTCATAGGTGTGGCGGGCGACACCGTCAAGGTTGAAGGAGATGTCGTTACGGTGAACGGAGAGCCCGTGAACGAAACGTATATCCAGGGTGCCATTGATGATGCGCATAATAACAACATTTTGTATAACAATAAGAACTTCCCAAATGAGCAGTTTACGGACAACAAGGTGCCGGAAGGCCATGTGTTCGTGATGGGGGATAACCGCTCTGACAGTACGGACAGCCGGATGATCGGTTATGTGCCGCTAGGGGATATTGTCGGCCGTGCAGACCTTATTTTCTGGCCGGTGAAGAATATCTCATTAATAAATCATTAATTAACATTAAGTTGACAGAAGTCAAAGGAGGTGACGGCATTGGCCATTCAATGGTTTCCTGGTCATATGACGAAGGCTAGGCGGCAAATCGAGGATAAGCTGAAGCTGATTGATGTTGCAATAGAACTGCTTGACTCCCGTTTGCCGCTTTCCAGCCGCAATCCGATGATTGACGATATTTTGCGGGACAAGCCAAGGCTGATTATTCTGAACAAAGCGGATCTGGCCGATCCGGAAGCTACACGCAAGTGGCTGGCTTACTTCAAGGCGCAGGGTCATATTGCTTATCCCGTAGATGCTTCTACTGGCACTGGGATTAAGGAAATCCCGGAGCAGGTTAAGCTGCTGCTGAAGGATAAGATTGACCGGCAAATTTCCAGAGGCATTAACCCGCGCGCTATGCGGGCATTGATCGTGGGAATCCCTAACGTAGGCAAATCGACTCTCATTAACCGGATGGCAGGAAAAAGTATTGCGATTACCGGTGACCGGCCGGGGGTAACTAAGGGCCAGCAATGGATCAAGACCGGAGGTAATCTGGAGCTGCTGGATACGCCGGGGATTCTCTGGCCGAAGTTCGAGGACCAGGCGGTAGGCTATAAGCTGGCAGTAACCGGGGCGATCAAGGAAGAAATCCTGAATATTGAGGATGTCGCTTATTATGCGGTGAAATATCTGGTGAAGGATTACGGAAGCCGGTTCCAGGAGCGCTTCGGTATCGACAAGCTGCCGGAGGATCTGGAGAACCCGGACGAAATCGTGGCCGTTATGGAAGCGGTTGGACGTAAGCGCGGTTGTCTAATGAGCGGCGGCCGTGTAGATCTGGAGAAGGCTTCACGCGCGCTACTGCATGAGCTTCGTGCAGGAAAGCTTGGACGCTTCACGTTGGAGACACCTGAATAGTAGAATGTAGTGTGGAATGGAAGAGCCATCCGTGAATGTGGGTGGCTCTTTTTTGCGTGTTCATACAACTTTTTTGGATTTGCGCAGTATTAATGAAGGGATTGTTGCATTTGGTGCAGAATTTTAAGATTCGGAGACTGGGATTGGTTGGAAATGAGTGCAAGTTCGAAGCTCTTTGGAATTCACGTTATGTCATATATATTCATAGGAAGATCATAGATGTAGCTTACTTTAATTTTAATGGGCAGGTGGAGAGACAGTGAGTGAGATAGATATGCTTGGGTATGAAAAAGAAGGCTGGCAGCAATCCTTCCGTCACATCGCGGGTGTGGATGAAGTGGGCCGGGGCTGTTTGTTCGGAGATGTGGTGGCTGCAGCGGTAATTTTGCCGGCGGGGCTGATTATTGAGGGTGTGGATGACTCCAAGAAGCTGACGGCCAAAAAGCGAGATGCTCTGTATGAGACCATTATGGACCAGGCGCTGGCGGTAAGCTTAGGGCATGTGGAGGCGGCGGTGATTGATGAAATTAATATTAAGCAGGCTTCGCGTCTGGCGATGCGCCTGGCGGTAGAGGGATTAAGCCAGCAGCCGGACTATATGCTGATTGATGCGGAGAAGGTGGACCTGCCCTTGCCGCAGCGTGCCATCATTAAAGGGGATGCCAACAGCCAGTCGATTGCTGCCGCCTCCATTGTAGCGAAGGTGACACGTGACCGGCTCTGTGAAGGCTTGTGGGAGGAATTATACCCGGATTACGGGATCAAAGTACATAAGGGATATGCTACCAAGCTGCACCGTGAACAAATTAAGGCACTGGGCGTAACTCCGATGCACCGGCGCAGCTTCATTGGCAATATTCTTGCGGAGCAGGAACAGCTATCTTTATTCTAAGTGTCATGGAGATAATCACAAATGAAGGCGAAATACCGATATAAATAGAAAGAAGGGAGGCGGACAACATGAACATCGGATCACTGGTTCGCGGTTTGCTTGGCGACAGCAAGGCGGGGGAGGCCAAATCTGTAGAGCTTAAGGAAGGTCAGGTTGTTCGCGGCGTTGTGCTAAGCGTATCCGATTCCGGAAAAGAAGCTGTGGTGCAGATTCAGGGAACGCCGGTACGGGCTGAACTGGAAACACCGCTGGCAGCCGGTCAGACGCTGAACCTGCAGGTGGGTGCACCAGGAGAAGGCGGCTTGCCGGTGCTTAAGCCGGTCTCTCTGGGGGAGGCGGCTATGGTCTCGCCGCAGAGTATGGGCGAGGCACTGGAGTCGCTTGGACTTGCCAATTCCAAGGCGGGACGGGAGATTGTTCAGGCGATGCAGGCCGGAGGGCTGGCTTTCACCAAAGAGACTGCAGCGAAGCTGGACGCAGTCATGAATGCCAAACCTCCCGGTGTGCCTGCTTCAGAGTGGCTGGAGGCGGCTGTAATCTCAGTGAAACGCGGCTTGCCTGTAACGGCTGAGACGGTGAAGGGGCTACAGCAGGCTGTATTCGGACCGAAGCTGCATGATCTGCTGGCGAAGCTGGAGACTGCGCTTGACGTCTGGGTGCAGCAAGGTGCGGACGGCGACGGACCAGGTCAAGCTGTGGGGAATAGCAGAC
The DNA here is from genome assembly GCF_037963835.1 of Paenibacillus sp. FSL H8-0332. Lineage (NCBI taxonomy): Bacteria > Bacillati > Bacillota > Bacilli > Caryophanales > Paenibacillaceae > Paenibacillus > Paenibacillus sp. FSL H8-0332. The sequence goes on along the minus strand of NZ_CP150145.1, from coordinate 4,036,165 downwards.
CTGCGGCAGGGCTGCTGACAGGCGGAGCGAATGTGACTCTGGCTGGCAATACTCCAGCAGCCGGAGCTCTTCCGGGAGGAGTTAACGGGGCGAACGCTCAGGCAGCGCAAACCGGCAGTGCGGGAACTTCACAGGCTACCGGTGCTAATGGACAAGCTGCATTAGTACCAGCGGGAGATGAGGGACTTGGGGGAAGCGGGAATGCGGCGGGAGTGCGAGAAGGTGCTGGGAACGTGGCAGGAGTGCGTGACGGCGCGGGGAACGCCGCTGGAACGCGAGAAGGTGCGGGGAACGTGGCTGGAGCGCGAGAAGGCGCGGGGAACGTAGCTGGAACGCGAGAAGGTGCGGGGAACGTGGCTGGAGCGCGAGAAGGTGCGGGGAACGTGGCTGGAGTGCGAGAAGGTACCGGTGCCGTATCGGGAATGCGTGGCGAAGGTACGGGGAACGTAGCTGGAGCGCGAGAAGGTGCGGGTACCGTAGCGGGAACGCGTGGCGAAGGCGCGCAGAATGCGGCAGGAGTTCGTGACGGCGCGGCAAACATGGGTGGAGCGCGTGACGGCGCTGGGAACGCCACGGGAACGCGTGAAGGCGCGGGAAGCGCAGCGGGATTACGTGACGGTGCGGGAAGCGCGGCGGGAGCGCGAGAAGGTGCGGGTAACGCGGCGGGAGCGCGGGGTAGCGCAGCTGGAATGCGTGAAGGTGCGGGGACCGCAGCTGGAGTGCGTGAGGGCGCGGGCGTAGCCGCGCAGGCGCAGAGCGCTGCGGGGCCTGCCCTGCTCGCGAAGCTGCAGGGCGTGCTCTCCGAGCTGCGCGGCAGTCTGCCGCAGCTCGCCGAAGCGCCGCCCGCCTCCGGCGCGGCGGGCGGCAGTGCAGCCCCTGCGGCGGCGCAGCCGCAGGGGGAACCCGCCGCCACCCAGGGGACAGACCCCTGGGTGGGGCGGATCTTGAAGCTGCTCGGTGCGGAGCACGAGCAGCAGATCCTGCGCGGCGGCGGGGCGCACACCGCGCAGGCAGCGTCCGGCGGCACAGAAGATGCCGCCGGTACGCTCAAGGGCGTGCTGCTGCAGGTGCTGGGCAGCAGCGAGGCTCCGCCCGCGGTCAAGGAAGCCGCGGGCCAGCTGGTGCAGCAGCTGACAGGCCAGCAGCTGCTGCTGAATACAGACCGCACCGCGCCGTTCGCGCAGGTGACGATGTTCCTGCCGCTGCACGGTCCGGATGGCCGGGAGACCGCCTCCGTCCAGATCCAGTCGCGGCGCGGCCGCAAAGGGGAGCTCGACGCGGCGAATTGCCGCTTGTGGTTCGATCTGGACATGAAGCAGCTCGGCCAGACGATGGTGGATGTGCAGGTGGTGGACCGCATCGTCAGCCTCAAGCTGCATAACGATGAACCTTGGGTGCTGGAGCTGCTGGAGGGGCGCCGCGAGGAGATGAAGGCAGCGGTCGAAGGCATAGGCTATCAATTGTCCAGCCTGCGCACGGAGGCGTTGCCGGAACGGAGCGTAGCCGCTGCAGCGGTGAAACCGTCCGATTATGCCCCGCATGAGTACAAAGGAGTAGATTACCGCATATGAGTGAGTCTGAGCAGAAGGTTTCACAGAACCTCAAGAAGGCGGTGGCGCTCAAATATATTCCGGGACAGAGCGAAGCGCCGGTGGTTGTTGCTAAGGGGCAAGGCTCGGTAGCGGACATCATCCTGCAAAAAGCCAAGGAAAACGGAGTGGCTGTGCAGGAGGATGCGGCGCTGGTAGAGGTGCTGTCGAAGCTGGATCTCGACCAGCAGATTCCGCCTCAGCTCTATCAGCTGGTGGCTGAAATTCTTAGCTATGTGTACCAGAGTGACCGGACAGCCGGGGAACGGAGACAGAAGTGAGCCATAACGGGGACAGCAGAACCTACACCCGTCAGGAGAAAGGGGCTGCTGCCGAGCAGGCGGCCAGAATGTATCTGACTTCGCGGGGGTATCTCATCCGGGACCATAACTGGCGCTGCCGCAGCGGAGAGCTGGATATTATCGCAGAGTATGAAGGCACCTTGGTCTTCATTGAGGTGCGCAGCCGGAGCGGATCAGCCATGCAGGGCACTGCCGAAGAGTCGGTCGATGCACGCAAAATCCGTCAGGTGAGAGAGACCGCCCGGGTCTACCTGCATATGCAGGGGCTTCAGCCGGCGGAAGTCTCCTTCGATGTGATTGCTGTACAGCTTCAACCGGATTTAAGCATCGCCTCGCTGCGTCATATCCGGGAAGCTTTTTAGCTGTCTCTGCTTGTAGAAATCGGGTAGGAATCAACAATTATCCTTGACATTAGCCGGACTTCATGGGTCATTTCTCAAAAGAAGTGGGTAAACATTAGTGTAACTTTTAATGCCACCATGAGGAGGGCTGCCGGAATGAGGAATCAACCAATGAATATACAGGTAAGCTTTACTTGCCAAAATTGTGCGCATAATATAATAGCGGAACTTGGCGCAGAGCCCTTATCCGTTGTATGCTGCAGTAATTGTAATAAGACATTTACCGTTATGCGGCCTGCAATAGCGGAAGAGATATTGATTGACTGGGAGAATGAGGCGTTATTCCACAAGATGCGTGCTGAGAAAACCCAAGACAGCAATAGCAGTCTCTTGTCACTGGTCATCAATGTGATCGAGCTGCTAACCTGGCGGGACAAGGGCGATGGACAAGTTGAGGCCATTAAGGAAATGCGCAAATGGCTGATCGAGCATGAGGAGGCCCCGCCGGTGGCAGAATTAATACAAATGGATGTGAACCGGCGTGGAGCCAAGCGGAAATGGAATGAATGAGGAATGAAGCACTTTAGCGGAAGCGGGGAGCGATATTGTCCAAAGTATATTTTACCTCAGATCATCATTTTGGCCACAAGCTGATCATTGATTTTGAATCGCGGCCTTTTGGCGGTGCGGATGAGATGGACAAGGTGATGATTTCGAACTGGAATGCTGTCGTAGGCAAGGAGGATACAGTGTTTCATCTTGGGGACTTTTCCTTCAGGAATCAAGAGGATACCCGGAGCATTGTGGCTGCCCTGAACGGGTACAAAATCCTGATTCTTGGCAATCATGACCGTGGACGCGGGCGGAACTGGTGGCTGGAAGCCGGGTTTGATGAGGTAAGTGAGTATCCGATGATATACAAGGAGTTTTTTCTGCTCTCGCATGAGCCGATGTATATGAACAAACATATGCCTTACGTGAATGTGCACGGACATATTCATGGACAGAAGTATGAAGGCAATCATCATTTTAATATTTGTGTGGAGCACTGGAATTACACCCCGCTGTCCTTTGAACAGATAAGGGATACCGTAGTAGCCAGTGAAGAAGGTTGAATAAAATGATTCTTTGGTCATGGATGCACAATTATGCAAGACGGATGATAGCTTCGTTTTGTGCAGTAATATGTGCGCAATAATCCTTGCATGTTGTGTGGGGTTGTAGGTATACTAAGTGTAATTAAACTTACGGAAAAAGAGGAAGCACCTTTTTTCCTGGAAACGAACGCCCGCTGCGGGTGTATTTCTGGAGAAGAGGTGCTTTTTGGTGTACGGAAAAATGCATAGCGCATGCCTGTATGGCATTGAGGGTGTAATGATTGGAGTAGAGGTGGATCTGGCTAACGGGTTGCCGCAGACCCATATTATCGGCCTGCCGGATTCGGCGGTCAGGGAAGCGGTGGAACGAGTGCGGGCTGCCGTCAAGAATTGCGGATACAGCTATCCCCAGCAGCGGGTGACGATAAATCTGGCCCCGGCGGATCTGCGCAAGGAAGGCTCGGCATTTGATCTGGCGATCGCTCTGGGAATTCTGACGACTAGCGGCCAGCTTGTCATGCCGGGAGCCGGGCGGATGCTGCTGATTGGTGAGCTTGCGCTGGATGGAAGTCTGCGGCCGGTGAACGGGGTACTGTCCATGGCCCAGGCTGCGCGGCAGGCAGGGATTCATACTGTTCTGGTTCCGCCCGGCAATGCGGCTGAAGCTGCGTTGATCTCGGGGATGAAGGTGTACACAGCCGGGCATTTGCGGGAGCTGCCTCAGCCGGGTCAGCTCCCGCCGCCGAATCTGGTTGGACGATCTGAAGCAGTCGGGCCTGAGTTGCCGCAGGCTGATCTGCCGTTTCCGGTATCGGTATCTGAGAGCACCGAAGCTTCCTCCAGGAAGCGTCCGCCTGTTCTGGCGCTGTCGCTGGAGCACTTGCGATATCATTCTGAGCCAGCGGAGAATATTCCTGCCCCGCTTGGGGTGAAGCAGCTGATGAATGAAGATTACAGCGATGTTATCGGCCAGAATCATGTGAAGCGGGCGCTTACGATTGCGGCTGCGGGGATGCATAATATTATTCTGATCGGCCCTCCAGGCACGGGGAAGACCATGCTGATTAAGCGGTTACCCGGAATTCTTCCTGATCTTACCGATCATGAATCGCTAGAGGTGATGAAGATATTCAGTGCTGCCGGAAAGCTTAGGGACAGCGGAAGCGGCTTGCTGCGCGACCGCCCGTTTCGTTCACCGCATCATACCATCTCGGCAGCCGGATTGATCGGCGGGGGAGGAATTCCGAAGCCTGGAGAAGTTAGCCTTGCGCACCGTGGCATTCTCTTCCTGGACGAGCTGCCTGAGTTCTCCCGCACCGTGCTTGAAGTGCTCCGCCAGCCGCTGGAGGATGGGCTTGTGACGATCAGCCGGGCCCGGGCATCCTTCACCTTCCCTGCCCAGTTCCTGCTCGCTTGCTCCATGAATCCCTGCATGTGCGGATTTCTCGGAAATGGCAATACGCACCAGCGGTGCAGCTGTAGTCCGGCTAAAATCGCCCAGTACCGGGGCAAAATCTCGGGTCCGCTGCTGGACCGGATGGATATGCAGGTTGATGTTCCGCGTCCGAGGGAAGGGGACAGGAATGTGCCTCCGGTCTCGACGGCACAGATGCGCGCTGAGGTTCTGCGGGCTCAGGCTGTTCAGGCGGATCGGTATAGCCGTCTGCCAATCTCCTGGAACAGTGAGCTGTCCGGCGCTGCACTGCGCCGTTATGCTGCGCTGCGGCCGGAAGAGGACATACTTTTGAACAGTATTCTGGAGAGTCTCGGGCTCAGCATGCGGGCACATGACCGGATTATTAAGCTGGCCCGCACCATTGCCGATCTGGAAGGTATGGAAGAGATCGGCGCTGCACATCTTGCGGAAGCAGTCCAATACCGTAATCTGGACAGGCAGGTAATGGCGGAGGAGGAAGCTTGACACACCAATACCCCCGTCCGGGGCCGCCGGGCAGGGGAAGGACATGCTGAAACGGTACCGGATACTTATAGGCCGTTTGATCCGTTTCTGCATGGTTTTCTGTATATTCTGCATTTATTATGAAGCCAATAATGCTATATAAAGGGCAGGCTGGGGATAGAGCATGTATACCCGGTCTGTAGGAATGGAGGGCTGGCGTTCTTACAGCACGTTCAGTTCAACTTCGATATTGCCGCGGGTCGCGCGGGAGTAAGGACATGCGCCATGAGCTTCTTGTACCAGCCGTTCAGCGGTTTCACGGTCAACACCCTTGACCAGAATATCCATCTTCACGGCTATGCCGAAGCCGCCGTCTTCCACTTTGCCGAAGCTGACAGTAGCGGTTACTTCAGAGCCTTCGATCTTGACCTTGCCCATACGTGCAACCATATTCAGAGCGCTGTCGAAGCAAGCGGAATATCCGGCTGCGAAGAGCTGCTCTGGATTCGTGCCTTCACCGCCGGCGCCGCCCATTTCGCGTGGTGTGCTGATGGCAAGATTCAGCTTAGGACTGTCGGATTCGATGGAACCTTGTCTGCCGCCTACCGCTTTTACTGTTGTTTCGTACATTTTCTGTTGAATTGTCATCATAATAAATCGCTCCCGTTCGTTTTCATAATGTATTGTACACAACTTAATTTAACACAATTAAAATAAAAGTCAATCTATTTTCCGCTATTAACATGATATTATAGATGAATTGTGATAAACTAATGTCACAAAGGCAGGTGAAGAAGAAATGCAAAAAGAATCCACTACAACCCCTGAGCTTATGCTGGAGAACCAGCTCTGCTTTACGATTTATGCCTGTTCGCGTGAATTTACGAAGCTATACCAGCCTCATCTGGATAAGATCGGATTAACGTATTCGCAGTATCTGGTTATGCTGGTCCTGTGGGAGAGACAGCAATGTACGGTCAAGGAGCTGGGTGAAGCTCTATTCCTCGATTCAGGTACGCTGACCCCGCTGCTGAAGCGGCTGCAGGCTGCAGGACTGATCTTGCGTGAACGTTCCTTGCAGGATGAGCGGAAGGTGCTGATTTCATTAACACCCCAAGGCTTGGCGCTGCGGCAGGAGGCTATGGGCATTCCCGGCAAAATGGCAGAAGGCACGATGCTCTCTCCCGTAGAGTTCATAGATTTACTGGGGCAGTTCAAAAATCTCCTGAACCGGGTGCACGAAGCTAACGTTAGCAATTCGAAATAGTAGTTTTGCTCAAATATTTAAATATAAGAAGATAGGTTTCACCGTCCTGAATAAGGGCGGTAAAGCCGTTTCAGCATGAATGTCAATGCAATCGTTCGCATTCCGGCATGAAACCGAGCGAAAATGTATGTATAAATAGTGAAAGTTTTTAAGGAAAGCGCTTATAAAACATGTTACAATATTCTGGGTTTCACATTCTGGCATATAGGTAATTATAGATATCACTATTGTGATAGGTTCTATATGCTACTTGCAGAGAACTTTATCGTTTGCAGCTATATAGATCAGGCGCAGGCTCTCTGCTTGTACCGGGATATTGCCGGTTTACACCGGTCTGGGCCCGGCTTTGGACAATCAAAACGGAATGCGGAATGACCGCAGGCTGCCTGCACAGGTCACCGCAACACTTTAGGAGGCTTCCGGAATGAATATCCACGAGTATCAGGGAAAAGAAGTACTTAAGAAGTATGGCGTAGCCGTACCGAACGGAAAAGTTGCTTATACAGTGGACGAAGCAGTGGAAGCTGCCGCAGCGCTGGGTACACCTGTGGTTGTAGTCAAAGCGCAGATTCATGCAGGCGGACGCGGTAAAGCCGGCGGCGTCAAGGTGGCGAAGAACAGTGATGAGGTCCGCGCCTATGCGGCTGAGATCCTCGGCAAGACACTGGTTACCCATCAGACGGGACCCGAAGGCAAGGTAGTGAAGCGGCTGCTGATTGAAGAGGGCTGTCAGATTGTCAAAGAATATTATATCGGTCTGGTTGTGGACCGTACTTCCGGACGGGTCGTCATGATGGCCTCCGAAGAGGGCGGTACGGAGATCGAAGAGGTGGCGGCTACACATCCCGAGAAGATTTTCAAGGAAATCATTGATCCGGCAGTGGGGCTTCAGACCTTCCAGGCGCGCAAACTGGCGTACAGCATTGCCATACCTTCCGAACTGGTGAACAAAGCGGTCAAGTTCATGCAAGCGCTATATCTGGCTTTTGTGGATAAAGATTGCTCAATTGCGGAGATCAACCCGCTGGTTGTGACTGCAGACGGTAATGTGATGGCGCTTGATGCCAAGCTTAACTTCGATTCCAACAGCCTGTTCCGCCACAAGGATATCCTGGAGCTGCGTGATCTGGACGAAGAGGATGCCAAAGAAATCGAAGCGTCCAAATTCGACCTCAGCTACATCGCACTTGACGGCAACATCGGCTGTATGGTGAACGGTGCGGGCCTGGCGATGGCAACTATGGATATCATCAAATATTATGGCGGCGAACCGGCCAACTTCCTCGATGTAGGGGGCGGTGCGACGACTGAGAAGGTAACGGAAGCGTTCAAAATCATCCTGTCCGATGACAAGGTGAACGGTATATTTGTTAATATTTTCGGCGGAATTATGCGTTGTGATGTCATCGCTACCGGGGTAGTCGAAGCAGCAAGACAGCTTGGCTTAACCAAGCCGCTGGTCGTACGTCTTGAGGGCACGAATGTGGCACTGGGCAAGGAGATTCTCGCCGGCTCGGGACTGAATATCGTTGCTGCTGATTCGATGGCAGACGGTGCCCGCAAAATCGTTGCGCTTGTGTAAGCATAGCTGCCCTGCCTTTGTGGGAGCCAGTCTCTTGTTCGACAATAAAAGTGAGGATGTGACCTAACGCATGAGCATTCTTGTAGATAAAAATACGAAAGTCATCACTCAGGGAATTACCGGCGCTACGGGTTTATTTCATACAAAAGGTGCCCTGGACTACGGTACTCAGATGGTTGGCGGTGTAACTCCGGGCAAGGGGGGCACTACGGTTCAGATCACCCTGGACAACGGCACCGAGAAGAGTCTGCCTGTGTTCGACACGGTTGTTGCCGCCAAAGCAGCTACGGGTGCAACTGCAAGTGTCATTTACGTACCGCCTGCATTTGCCGCAGATTCGATTATGGAAGCCGTGGATGCGGGGCTGGAGCTGGTCATTTGTATCACAGAAGGCATTCCGGTGCTCGATATGGTCAAAGTGTCCAGATACATGGAGGGCCGCTCCACAGTGCTGATCGGTCCCAACTGTCCTGGTGTCATTACGCCTGGAGAATGCAAAATCGGCATTATGCCGGGTTATATTCATAAGCCGGGATATGTGGGCGTAGTCTCTCGTAGCGGAACCTTGACCTATGAGGCGGTGCATCAGCTGACGGAGCGCGGAATCGGCCAATCCTCGGCGGTGGGCATCGGGGGCGATCCGGTGAAGGGCTCGGAGTTCATCGACATCCTGAAGCTTTTCAATGAAGATCCGGGCACGAAGGCTGTCATTATGATCGGTGAGATCGGCGGTACGGCAGAGGAAGAAGCTGCGCTGTGGATCAAAGAGAACATGACCAAGCCTGTAGTCGGCTTCATCGGCGGGGTTACGGCACCTCCAGGCAAACGGATGGGTCACGCCGGGGCGATCATTTCAGGCGGTAAAGGGACGGCGAGTGAGAAGATCGCTGTGCTGGAGTCCTGCGGGATTAAGGTAGCGCCGACGCCTGCTGAAATGGGCTCTACCCTCGTCAGCGTGCTTGAGGAACGCGGTATCCTGAATGCCTTCACAACTCACTAGAGTTCTTCTACGCTAGTTCGAAATGTTTTGGGGTCCCCGCAAAGTACCTGAGTTATCATCGAAGCTAAATCTCCACTTTGTGGGGTTGTTTGGTCACAGCTTTTCCTGCTGAAGCAGGTATAATGAATGTTGAAGGTAAGCAACCTTTTGTCCCGGATCACGCGGATGAAAGGTTGCTTTTTTTGGTTTATGACAATAAGGAAGGCTTGTCCTTCCGCACGGGGAGAGAATACATATGGAAATTCGGGAGCTGTTGTTCGGTCTGCATGAGATGGAGGGGATTGGCTGGAAAAGCATCGACAAGATCCGCCGGGCGGGTCTTTTGACGAATGCTGTCTTCTCCTGTTCTGCTGAGGACTTAGAGCGGGCTGGAATCAGCGGTGTAATATCCGCCCGCCTGGCTGCAGAGTTTAATGAAGCATGGGTGCTGAAGCGCCGCTCTTTAATGGAAGAAAGCGGTGTAGCGATGGTCACGATTCTGGATGATCACTACCCTGTACAACTGCGGGAAACCCCTCAGCCTCCTTGGGTATTGTACTATCGTGGCCGTCTGGAGCTGGCTTCCCGTCCCTCTGTAGCTATGGTTGGGACCCGGGTGCCTACCGCTTATGGACGCAAGGTGGGGGAGATGCTGGCAGGACAGCTAAGTGCAGCCGGTCTCACGGTTGTAAGCGGCCTGGCAAGGGGGATTGACAGTGTCTGTCATGAAGCGGCGCTGGGCGGCGCCGGAGGGACCATTGCGGTGGTGGCAACCGGCCTCGATAAGGTCTATCCTCCGGATAACCGTGAGCTGGAGCGGCAGATCTCGCGGGAAGGGCTGGTTCTTAGCGAATATCCTATCGGAACTCCGAGTCATCCGGGATTATTCCCGCAGCGCAACCGGATTATCGCCGGACTGGGGCTGGGAACAGTGGTGGTGGAAGCAGACAGCCGCAGCGGGTCCCTGATTACCGCCGATGCTGCACTCGAAGCAGGCCGGGATGTATTTGCCGTACCGGGTCCGCTAACCTCTCCCAAGAGCAGGGGGGCGCTGGAGCTGATCAAGCAAGGTGCAAAGCTCGTAACCTGCGCCTCAGATATTGTGGAAGAATACCTGTCCTACCTGCCAGCCAAGGGGCCGGGAGCAGCTTCTGCAGGAGCAATCGAGCGGGAGAGTCCAGCCGACCTGATGGAAAAGAAATTGACAAGTGAGGAGCTGCACCTTTACCATATACTGCATCAAGGCCCATTTACACTCGATGAGCTGCTGGCGTCGACAAGGTGGGATTTTGGACATTTGCATTCAGTTCTGTTATCTTTAATCATAAAAAAAGCGGTAACACAATTACCGGGTGCAATTTATAAGGTAATTTAATATAGAAGTAACTGTGGTAAGCATAGACCTCCTGGTTCCGGCCGGGTCTGAGGACTGAATTCAGGAGGTTGACTGCTTGCAAACTTTTGGGAGGAAAACCTATGGCAGATGCGTTGGTTATTGTAGAATCACCATCAAAAGCAAAAACGATTGGGAAATATCTAGGCAGTAAATATATTGTGAAGGCATCAATGGGGCATATCATAGATTTGCCAAAAAGCCAGATCGGCGTAGATGTGGAGAATGATTTTAATCCCAAATATATAACGATCCGCGGCAAGGGTTCTATATTGAAGGAACTTAAGGATGCCAGCAAAAAAGTGAAAAAAGTCTATCTCGCAGCTGACCCGGACCGCGAAGGTGAAGCGATTGCCTGGCATTTGGCAAATGCCCTAAATTTGGACAACACACAGGAATGCCGCGTGGTCTTTAACGAAATTACAAAGCAGGCTGTGAAGGATGCCTTCAAGACGCCGCGCAAGATTAATATGGATCTGGTGAACGCGCAGCAGGCGCGGCGTATACTTGACCGGCTTGTCGGTTACAAGATTAGCCCTTTATTATGGAAGAAAGTCAAAAAAGGGCTCTCTGCTGGACGCGTACAATCGGTAGCGGTCAAGATCGTCATGGACAGGGAGAACGAAATTTCCGAATTCGTTCCTACAGAATACTGGAGTATTACGGCCAAGCTAGCGATTCGGGATTCTGAATTCGAGGCCAAGTTCCACCGGCTGAACGGCGAGAAGAAGGAGCTGGGCCAGGAGAGCGATGTGCAGGAAGTGCTGGAAGCGATTAAGAACGCTGCCTTCCAGGTCAAAGAAGTGAAAGAGAAGGAAAGACAACGGCATCCATCCGCTCCGTTCACGACAAGCTCACTACAGCAGGAGGCTGCCCGTAAGCTGGGCTTCCGCGCGTCCAAGACGATGTCCGTCGCACAGCAGCTCTATGAGGGAGTTGAGCTAGGCAAGGAAGGCACTGTAGGGTTAATCACTTATATGCGTACGGACTCCACGCGTTTATCTACTACAGCCCAGGATGAAGCCAAGGAGCTGATCCAAGCCAAATACGGTGAGAAGTTCATTCCCGAGACGCCGCGCCAATATTCCAAGAAAGCTGCCGGCGCTCAGGATGCGCATGAAGCGATCCGTCCGACCTCTGCGCTGCGTGAGCCTGATATGGTCAAGGAATTCATGAGCCGTGACCAATTCCGGCTGTATAAGCTGGTATGGGAGCGTTTTGTGTCCAGTCAGATGTCTTCCGCGCTGCTGGATACATTGTCGGTAGATATTACAGCCGGTACAGCAATATTCAGAGCGGTAGGGTCCAAGGTCTCGTTCCCGGGCTTCATGAAGGTTTATGTGGAAGGTAATGACGATGGCACCACAGACGAAGAGAAGTTTCTCCCGCAGCTTAAGGCAGGCGATGAGCTGGTGAAGCGCGAGATTGAGCCGAAGCAGCATTTCACCCAACCGCCGCCAAGATATACAGAAGCCCGTCTCGTCAAGACACTTGAGGAATTGGGTATAGGCCGTCCAAGTACGTATGCGCCGACCCTGGAGACGATTCAGAAGCGCGGGTATGTGGCGATTGAAGAGAAGAAGTTCATGCCAACGGAGCTTGGCGAGCTGATCATAGAGCAAATGGAAGAGTTCTTCCCGGAAATTCTCGATGTGGAATTCACCGCCCATATGGAAGGGGATCTTGACCATGTGGAGGAAGGCGCAGAGAATTGGGTGAAAGTTCTGGCCCAGTTCTATGAATCCTTTGAGAAAAGACTCCTGTACGCGGAAGAAGAAATGAAGGAAATTGAAATTGAAGATGAGGTTTCCGATGAGCTATGTGAGAAATGCGGCAAGCCGATGGTCTATAAGCTGGGCCGGTTCGGCAAATTCCTGGCCTGCTCCGGATTCCCGGAATGCCGCAACACGAAGCCGATCATTAAGGATATCGGTGTAAGCTGTCCGAAGTGTCATGAAGGCAAGGTAGTGGAACGGCGCAGCAAGAAGGGACGTGTCTTCTACGGCTGCGACCAGTATCCGGGCTGTGACTTTGTCTCCTGGGATAAACCGTCCCTGAAGCCTTGTCCGGCTTGCGGCTCCTGGATGATAGAGAAGCGCAACAAGCAGGGAACCAAGCTGCAGTGCACCTCATGTGATCACACAGAGGCTGTGCTCGACAACGATGAAGCAGAATAATAGGGTCACAGGAGGAACGGAAATTGACAGAAACAGCAAAAGTAACCGTCATTGGAGCAGGTCTGGCCGGGAGTGAAGCCGCCTGGCAGATCGCTTCGCGCGGAGTTCCAGTCAGATTGTATGAGATGCGTCCAGTGGTGAAGACACCGGCGCATCATACGGATCAGTTCGCCGAGCTGGTCTGCAGCAACTCACTGCGGGCCAATGGCCTCGGGAACGCGGTGGGTGTACTTAAGGAAGAAATGCGGCGTCTGGGCTCCCTGGTGCTGGGTGCAGCCGACAGGCATGCTGTTCCGGCAGGAGGCGCTCTTGCCGTTGACCGGGACGGCTTCTCCGGCGAAATCACATCCATGCTGCATAACCACCCTCTGGTGGAAGTCATAAACGAAGAACTTACGCATATACCGGAGGAAGGGATTGTTGTTATTGCCACCGGGCCGCTGACTTCACCCTCCCTGTCTTCGGAGATTAAGGGACTGCTGGGCGAGGAATACTTTTACTTCTACGATGCTGCGGCTCCAATAGTTGAGAAAGACAGCATTGATATGAGTAAGGTATACCTGGCTTCCCGCTATGATAAAGGCGAAGCTGCCTATCTGAACTGTCCGATGACGGAAGAGGAATTTGATGTTTTTTATGATGCGCTGATCTCGGCCGAGACGGCTGCACTCAAAGATTTTGAGAAAGAGATCTACTTTGAAGGCTGTATGCCGATTGAAATTATGATGAGACGCGGCAAGCAGACGGCGCTGTTCGGCCCTATGAAGCCAGTAGGCCTGACTAATCCTCACACAGGCAAGCTGCCTTACGCGGTTGTGCAACTGCGTCAGGACAATGCTGCCGGTACGCTGTATAATCTCGTTGGCTTCCAGACCCACCTGAAGTGGGGCGAGCAAAAACGGGTATTCTCTCTCATTCCGGGCCTGGAGCAGGCTGAATATGTGCGTTATGGTGTCATGCACCGCAATACATTCATTAATTCTCCCAAGCTGCTGCAACCCACTTATCAGATGAAGGGCCGTGAGAGGCTGTTTTTTGCCGGTCAGATGACCGGGGTTGAAGGGTATGTAGAATCTGCGGCATCCGGTATGATCGCCGGTATGAATGCAGCGAGAGCTGCGCTTGGCGAGGAGAGCCTGATCTTCCCCGAGGATACGGTGCTGGGCAGCATGCCTGCCTATATCACTTCAGCAGATCCTGAACATTTCCAGCCGATGAATGCCAACTTTGGCCTGCTGCCGAAGCTTGAGACCCGGTTCCGCAGCAAAAAAGAGAAGAACGAACGTCTGGCTTACCGGGCACTTGACAGCCTTGCTGCTTATGCTGCAGCCCATGAGTTGAGTTATACAGAGCCAGAGCCGGTGGATGCTGAGCCGGTAGAAACGGATAGTCCGGCACAATAGGTTCAGTCTCGTATTACCTAATTTGAGGAGGGTGCCCATCATGTTACCCAGCTTTCATGCAACTACGATTTGTGCGGTAAGACATAACGGCCATGCGGCGATTGCCGGTGACGGTCAGGTTACATTCGGAGAGAGTGTCATTATGAAGACGACGGCCAAGAAGGTCCGCCGCCTGTATAGAGGCCAGGTGATCGCCGGGTTTGCGGGCTCCGTTGCCGATGCGATTACACTGTTCGAGAAGTTCGAGGGGAAGCTTGAGGAGCATCACGGCAATCTGCAGCGAGCAGCGGTGGAGCTGGCCAAGGATTGGCGTCAGGACCGCATTCTGCGCAAGCTGGAAGCGCTCATGATCGTAATGGATAAGGAAGGCATGCTTCTGATCTCCGGCAACGGTGAAATCATCGAGCCGGATGATGATGTGCTGGCGATTGGCTCCGGCGGCAACTTTGCGCTGGCTTCCGGGCGGGCGCTCAAGCGTCATGCCTCACATCTGGGTGCCGGTGACATTGCCAGAGAAGCGCTGCAGATTGCTTCCGAGATCTGTGTATATACCAATTCCAATATTATTGTCGAACAGTTATAGGCAAGGTGCCATATATAAAGGGAGGAAGTCACAATGGTGAATCAATCGCTTACGCCCCGCCAGATCGTAACAGAGCTTGACAAGTATATCGTAGGTCAAAAGCAGGCCAAGAAATCCGTGGCCGTTGCTCTTCGCAACCGGTATCGGCGCAGTCTGTTGTCCGAGGAGCTGCGGGATGAGGTTGTGCCGAAGAATATTCTGATGATTGGACCTACCGGTGTAGGTAAAACAGAGATTGCCCGGCGTCTGGCCAAGCTTGTTAATGCCCCATTCATCAAAGTGGAGGCTACCAAATTTACAGAAGTCGGTTATGTGGGTCGTGATGTGGAGTCGATGGTCCGCGATCTGGTGGAGACCTCAATCCGCATGGTGAAGCTTGAACGCACCGAAAAGGTAAAGGACCGGGCAGAAGAGCTGGCGAATGAACGGATTGTGGCGATACTGGTTCCGTCCTCATCGAAGGGCAAATCGCAGCGTAATCCGTTTGAGATGATTTTTGGCGGAAACAACGGCAATGCGGAGGAATCCAAGGAAGAGCCGGAGGACGGTAGTCTGAGTGAGCGCCGCAGGGGGATTAAGTTCAAGCTGCTTGCCGGCCAGCTGGAGGATGATGTCATTGAGATTGATGTTGAGGACACGACTCCATCCATGATGGATATGTTCGCGGGTCAGGGCAATGACCAGATGGGCATGAATATGCAGGAGATGTTCGGCAACCTGCTGCCGAAGCGTACGAAGAAGCGCAAGCTGCCGATCCGTGAAGCCCGCAAGGTGCTAATTCAGGATGAAGCAGCCAAGCTGATTGACACGGACGATATGATTCAGGAGTCGGTAACCCGTGCAGAGCAATCCGGGATTATTTTCATCGATGAGATCGACAAGGTGGCCAGCCAGGGCAAGGGCTCCGGTCCCGATGTATCCCGCGAAGGCGTGCAGCGTGATATTCTGCCAATCGTCGAAGGATCGACGGTCATGACCAAATACGGGCCGGTGAAGACGGACTATGTGCTGTTCATCGCCGCAGGAGCTTTTCATATTGCTAAGCCTTCGGATCTGATCCCTGAGCTTCAGGGACGTTTCCCGATCCGTGTGGAGCTGAGCAGTCTTACACTGGAGGACTTTGTATCTATTCTTACGGAGCCTGAGAACGCACTTACGAAACAATATGTTCATTTGCTGCAGACCGAGAACATAGAAATACAGTTCCAGAAGGAAGCGATTCAGGAAATTGCCAAGATCGCGGCCTCTGTGAATCAGAATATGGAGAACATCGGGGCACGGCGTCTTCATACGATCCTGGAAAAGCTGCTGGAGGATCTGTCGTTCGAGGCGCCTGAGCTGACGCTCGACACAATGGTCATCACTCCGGAGTATGTTCGCGAAAAACTGGCAGGAATCGCGCAGGACCGCGACTTAAGCCAATATATTCTGTAAGATGACAGAGCCATAAAATCATCGCTATAGGTAATTAGAATTATGGCTATTCAAAATTGATTCTAAATTCATGCATAAAAAGTTAAAATATTCTATAATGGAACATATAATGTAATATAAAAGGAAAATAATTGTAAAAACATGCTTTAAGCCCTCTCTTTTCAGAAAAGATAGGGCTTATTTCTTATTGTAATAATATACAAATTCTAAGAGAATCAATGTATGTGAGATTGACATAAGAATCAATCATCGACATGGTTCGACTTTGAGTCGAGAATGTTGTGAGAAAAATGACTTTTTTTGTCGAAAATAAGCAGGGATTTAGACAAAGTTGTGGAATTCTTTTCATTATGATAGGTTTGGAAGGGGGATTACTATGGGTTTGCTGAACAGTGTCAGTTTTCAAAGATTACAAGGAGGCCTAGATGCCGCCACCAAACGACAAAGTGTTCTGGCTAATAATGTAGCAAATAATGATACACCAAATTTTAAACGTTCAGATGTTAGCTTTGAAAGCTTCCTGAAGGATCAGGAGAGCGGACTTAAGCCGACGCTGGGTGCGAAAGTATCAGACTCCCGTCATTTCCGATTCGGGACAGTGACCGGCACACCGGCTGCTGTCGTCAGTACGGATGAGATTACTTCTATGAATAACAACGGCAATAATGTGGATATGGATCGTGAACAGGCGCTGAGCGCCGAGAACCAGCTGAGATACAACTCTTATGTAGAACAGTTGAACAGTCAGATTACAATGATGCGTACAGTTGTACAGGGAGGGTAATAAATAATGAACTTTGGCAGCAGCTTTGGTATTAGTGCCTCAGCGTTAACCGCCCAGCGTCTGCGGATGGATGTAATCTCTTCCAATATCGCCAACGCCGAGACTACAAGAGCCTCCGTCGTGGATGGCAAAGCCGTACCTTACCGCCGCAAGCTGACCGTTCTGGAAACCACCCAGGCTGACAGCTTCGCGAATATACTTGGCTCCAAAATGAGCGGCGGCAATGATGGCGTCAAGGTGAAATCGATTATCGAGGACTCTTCTCCGCTGAAGCCAGTGTATAATCCGAGCCACCCTGATGCTGACGCTGATGGTTATGTGTATATGCCGAATGTGGATGTGACCAAGGAAATGGTGGACATGCTGTCTGCCTCCCGTTCTTATGAAGCGAATGTTACGATGCTGAACGCATCCAAATCCATGGTGACCAAGGCGCTTGAAATCGGCCGGTAGAATGAATTGACTGTCTAGGAGGAGAAAAATTGATACAGAATTTATTGATCGGGAACCAGGCTATTCAGCCGTTGGCTATGAAATCCGCAGCTGCAGAATCCTCAGCTGTTCAAGAGCCGGGACAGAGCTTCGGTTCATACCTGGAGAATGCGCTTAACCAGGTAGCAGATCAGGAACAGCAGGCGAAAGACATGAGCAACAAATTTGTACTGGGAGAGGTCAACATTGATGAAGCTATGATTTCGTCCCAACAGGCATTGCTGAGTTTGCAGTTGACTACACAAGTCCGGAACAAAGTGATTGAAGCCTATCAGGAAATTATGAGAACTCAAATCTAAATGATCCTAGCTACGTTTCGGATGGGGTGACACTGTGAATGAAAGATTGACCCAGTACCGGGACAAGATAACCCAGTATTGGAACAGATTCAGCGGTAAACAGAAGATAATGTTTTTCTCTACTCTGTTTATTATCATAATAGTAATCGTAGTTACGACTATGCAGTTATCGAAGGTAGAATACGAGGTTGCTTTTCAGGACCTGGACAGTACCGATTCAGCTGGAGTTATGAGTTATTTAGATACCTCGGGGGTGTCTTACCGCTTAAGCCCGGATGGGAAAAGCATCTCAGTACCCAGTACGGACGCTGCGCGTATCAAGATAGCTGTTGGTTCTCAGGGAATCGTACAACAGGGCTCGATCGGGTATAAGGTGTTCAATGAATCCTCGTCGATGATCGGCACTACAGACAGTGAATTCAATGTTAAATACAACAATGCGCTTAATGGTGAAGTTGAACAACTGATGAGAAGGATGCAGGGGATTAAAGATGCCAAGGTGCTCATTACCCTGCCGAAGGAGACGGTGTTCGCCTCACAGGAGGATCAGGAGAAAGCCCAGGCTTCCGTGGTGATGAGCTTTGATCCGGGATTCAGACCCTCGCAGGAGAATATTGACGGCTATTTCAATCTCGTGAAGACCGCTGTCCCGAATCTTCCCATCGACAACATTACGATCACCAATAACGAGGTGGAGCTGAAACCGACGGCCAAGGGCGGCCAGGCGGGGATCTCCAGCCAAGTTGAAGAGAACTTCGCACTCAAGAAGAAATTCGAGGACGATGTCAAGAAAGATGTTAAGCAATTCCTGAGTACCCTCACAGGTCCCGATAAGGTCGATGTCCTAGTGTTCTCCAAGCTTAATTTCGATAAGGAGAACAGAAAGGAAGATGTCGTAGTACCGGTGGATGCTGAGAATATGAAGGGGATTGAGATCAGCTCGCAAATTATCAGCAAAACGTTCTCGGGCCAAGGAAACACATCCGGAGGAGTCGCAGGTACAGGTTCTGAAGATGTTGCAGGTTATCCTGCGGGGGCTGACACAGGTGCTTCTTCTTCTGAGGAATCATCGGAGACAAGGAACTTTGAAGTTACGAGAATCACAAAAGATATCATCGCAAGTCCATATACTGTAAAAGATTTAACCATAAATGTCGCGGTTGAACCACCTGCAGGACAAACAACTTTGGACGAGGCTACTTCAGGAGCGATACAGAACATTCTGGTCAACATTGTCCGTGCGTCACTGGCAGATTCAGGTATCACTTATACAGACGCCGACCTGACCAAAAAAGTTTCGGTATTCTCGCAACAATTTGGAGGTGCCACGGCTTCGACTACATCCGGCGGACTGGCAACCTGGATGATCTGGGCCATCGGCGCAGCCGCTCTGCTGGTCGGTGCAGGCGGAGGTTATCTAATCTACCGCAGCCGCAAGAACAAGCAGGAGGAAGAGGTAGAAGAAGATATTCCGCTGCAGGTTCCTACCGAGTTTCCTTCAATTAATATGGATAGCGTGACGAATGAAAG
Source organism: Paenibacillus sp. FSL H8-0332 (assembly GCF_037963835.1). NCBI lineage: Bacteria > Bacillati > Bacillota > Bacilli > Caryophanales > Paenibacillaceae > Paenibacillus > Paenibacillus sp. FSL H8-0332. The sequence goes on along the minus strand of NZ_CP150145.1, from coordinate 4,017,013 downwards.
TCAGGTCCGCAAGCAGCTGGAAAGTCTGGCGAAGAAGAAGCCGGATGAATTCGTAAATCTGCTCCGCACTTGGCTTGCTGAAGAACAGAGGTGAAGAGATGGCAAAAGCTAGCCAGCAGGGACTCAGCGGCCGCCAAAAGGCGGCGATCCTGCTTATCACACTAGGGCCTGAAGTATCGGCACAAATATTCAAGCATCTGCGGGATGAGGAAATCGAACAGCTGACGCTGGAAATTGCGAATGTACGCAAAGTGGACAGCGGGGAAAAAGAGTCGATCATGTCCGAATTCCATCAGATCTGTCTCGCACAGGAATATATCTCGCAGGGCGGTATCAATTACGCCAAGGAGATCCTTGAGAAGGCTCTCGGCTCGGCCAAGGCGCTCGAAGTCATCAACCGCCTGACAGCAACGCTGCAGGTTAGACCTTTCGATTTTGCCCGCAAGGCAGATCCAAACCAGATTCTCAACTTCATCCAGAACGAGAATGTTCAGACCATTGCACTGGTACTCTCTTATTTGCAATTTGAACAGGCGGCCTCTATTCTGTCTTCCCTGCCTCAGGAGAAGCAGGCGGAGGTAGCCAGAAGAATAGCGATTATGGACAGCACCTCTCCAGAGGTGGTAACCCAGATCGAACGCGTGCTGGAGCAGAAGCTGTCTGCTACAGTAACCCAGGATTATACAAATGCAGGCGGTATCGAATCGATTGTACAGATTCTGAACGGCGTAGACCGCGGTACAGAGCGTACCATTCTCGATTCCCTGGAAATTCAGGACCCGGAGCTGGCCGAAGAAATCAAGAAGCGGATGTTCGTCTTCGAGGATATCGTCAATGTGGACAACCGTTCCATTCAGCGGATTATCAAGGATATCGACAACGCGGATTTGCAGCTTGCGCTCAAGGTGGCCAGCGAGGAAGTGCGGGATGTTATCTTCCGTAATATGTCCAAGCGTATGGCTGAGACCTTCCGCGAGGAAATGGAGTACATGGGACCTGTGCGGCTGCGTGATGTGGAAGAAGCACAGACCCGCATCGTAGGCACGATCCGCAGACTCGAGGAGTCTGGTGAAATTATCATCGCCCGTGGCGGAGGAGATGACATTATTGTCTAAGCTGATCAAACATTCTCAATACATTCCGGTAGATGTGCTGAAGCGGCTCGAACAGGCCAGACATCATGCAGGTCTGCCCGAAGAGCCGGCTCCTGTGGAGGCTCCTGGTGAAGTCCACTACCAGGACCCCGCCAGGGAAGCGGCGGAGCAGTCGCGCAAGCAAATGCTGAAGGATGCTCAGGAGTTCGCGGAAAGTCAAGTCCGCAGCGCCTCCCAGGAAGCTGAGAATATTGTGGAATCAGCGCGGACTGAAGCGGAAAACTGGTGGCTGCAGCGCAGGGAGCAGGATGAGCTGCTGATCGAGGCTGTCAAATCCGAAGGGTATCAGCAAGGCTATCAGGAAGGTCTGGCGCAAGCGGAGCAGGAGATGTCCCAGCGACTTGCCGAGATGATGGAAGAAGCGCGGATGGTGCTTCAGGAAGCGTACCGGGCAAGGGATGTAATTGTTCAGGAGGCGGAACCGTTTCTTGTGGAACTGAGCTGCGATATTGCCGAGAAAATCGTGGACAAGCAGCTTACTATTGAACCGCAGTTTGCGATGGATCTGATCCGTAAGAATCTGGCCCGCAAACGCGAGCAGGGGTTAATCTCGCTGTGTGTGTCTCCTGCGCAGTTTGCTTTTGTCAATGCGGCCCGGGAAGAGCTCTCGCTTGCTGTGGACTCACAGGCCGAACTACAGATTCTCCCGGATTCAACGGTCAGAGATCTGGGGTGTGTGATCCGGTCTTCCTTCGGCAGCATCGATGCTCGTGTGGATACCCAGCTGGCCGAAATTAAAAAAGAACTGCTAAGAATCGCTCTGGACTCGGATGAACACAGAAATGGGGACGACGATGCTTGACAGCAGAAGATACAAAGATCAGCTGCGTAACTTCGATCCTGTGCGGATTAACGGTAAGGTTACGCAGGTTATCGGGCTGATGGTGGAGTCGGAAGGGCCTGACGCCAGCATCGGTGATGTCTGTTATATCTATCCTGCCAAAGGAAGTAAGCCACTCCAGGCAGAGGTTGTAGGGTTTCGTGATAACAAGGTGCTGCTAATGCCGCTTGGAGAACTGCAGGCTATCGGGCCTGGCTGTGATGTGGTGGGCACCGGCAAACCGCTGAGCGTTCAAGTAGGCTCGGAGCTGCTGGGGAAGGTCCTTGACGGTCTCGGACAGCCGCTGGATGGTTCACTGATACCGGCCAGAATGCCGCATAGCTCAACCTTCAACATTCCGTCCAATCCGCTTAACCGCCCGCGGGTTGCCGAGCCAATCAGCATTGGAGTCCGCGCTATAGATGGACTACTGACTATCGGCAAGGGGCAGCGGGTAGGGATTTTTGCCGGCTCAGGGGTAGGTAAGAGTACGCTAATGGGGATGATTGCCCGCAACACCTCGGCAGATGTCAATGTAATTGCGCTGATCGGCGAGCGGGGCAGAGAGGTGCTTGATTTCATTGAGCGCGATCTGGGACCCGAAGGTCTTCAGCGTTCGGTGGTCATTGTGGCCACTTCCGATCAGCCTGCGCTGATCCGGATCAAGGGGGCGCTGATCGCCACTACGATTGCCGAATATTTCCGCGACCGTGGTCTGAATGTCATGCTGATGATGGACTCGGTAACACGTTATGCGATGGCGCAGCGTGAGGTGGGACTGGCAGTCGGCGAGCCTCCGGCGATGAGAGGGTATACACCTTCTGTGTTCGCCAGTCTGCCTAAGCTGCTGGAACGGGCCGGAACGGGTCCTACAGGCTCAATCACTGCGTTCTACACGGTGCTGGTTGACGGCGATGATATGAACGAGCCGATAGCAGACGCTGTACGCGGCATTCTGGACGGGCATATTGTCCTGAACCGGAATATAGCCAATAAAGGACATTTTCCGGCGATCGACGTTCTCTCAAGCATCAGCCGGGTGATGAAGGATATCGCCCCGGAGGAGCAGATTGCAGCGGCTGAGAATGTTAAGCGTCTGATGGCGGTGTATAAGGATTCCGAGGATCTGATTAACATCGGGGCCTACCAGAGAGGGTCGAACGCTCAAATCGATGAATCGATGCATTACATCGACAGCATCTGGGAGTTCACCAAGCAAAAGGTGAACGAGAAGGTAACCCTTAGCGAAGTGCAGCAGTCTTTGATTTCACAGTTCTCGAGGAGTTGATTGATCATGAGATTCCATTATACTTTTCAAAAAGTGGTGGACTTGAAGGGTAACGAAAAAACACAGGCAGAGTGGATGCTCTCAAGCGCACTCGGAGAACTGCAGGCACAGGAAAAAAGCCTTGATGAATTAATTGAACAGCGCAGCACAGTGATGTTGTCCTTGCAGACTGCGGCACAGCAGAAGACACCTATGGCGAAGCTTCGTGAAATGCAGGATTATGTGGATTATCTCGACAAATGCATTGCCCGCAAGCTTTCCGATATCAGTCTGGCGCATATTGAGGTTCAGAGTAAACAGGATCAACTGAGTACGAAGGTTCTGGATGAGAAGGTATGGCTCAAAGCCAAAGACAAAGCACAAACCGCATTTGTGCAGAATATGAATTTACGGGAACAAAACGAACTGGATGAGATGGCTACCGTCCGCTTCGCGATGAAATCCCTCTAACCCGGGAGGTTTCCGCTAGTGGCAAATAATCAAATGGAACTTGAAGATGAAGGGTCGGCAGGCAAATTAGAGCGTTTTTTGTTCTTGATGATTCCAATCATTTTCACGCTTGTACTGCTTGGGGTATTGTTGACCCTATTTAATATGGATATCCGCAACAACGTCCTGGCGATTGCCAACAAAATTCCTATTATAGAGAAATGGGTACCTGATCCGCCGCCGGACCCGGCAGCGCCAGGTGAAACCGCAGAGAATCCGCCGGCAGAGAGCAAAGAGCAGGCCACAAGCTCCGCGAGCACGATCAAAGAACTCAAGGCACAGCTTACCGCTGGGGAGGAGAAGCTGAAGAAGGCTGAGGAGGAGAAAGCGGCGGAGGTCAGCAAGGCTGAAGCGCTTCAGAAGCAGGTTGAAGAATTAAAGGGCGCCGCTGAAACGGCAGCAGCCACCGAAGAGGATGAAGATCCTTATCTGAAGAAAGTGACGGATCTGGCCAAGCTGTATGCCGGGATGAAAGCCTCCAAAGCGGCACCGATTATGGAGAATTTGACTACCGATGAGATGGTTCAAATCTTCAGTGTGATGAGCAATTCCAGCAAATCGGCTATCCTGGAAAAAATGGACCCCAAAAAAGCGGCGGATGTCTCCATAAAGCTAAAAGAAACAACAAATTCAACCGATATGGCTATTGCAGCGTTGCAATCCCGGCTGAAGCAGGAGGCGGGTACCGCTACTCCCAAGCCTTCCGCCAATCTGAATCAGGAGAAGCTTGGGCAGACCTTCACCAGCATGCCCGCTGCGGATGCGGCAGTGCTGCTCGGCTCCATGTACAGTCTTAGTCCGGATAAGGTCATTACTATACTGAATACAGTCAGTGACTCGGTCCGTTCCTCCATTCTGGGGGAGATGACGAAGAAAGACAGCAAGCAGACTGCCAAGATTGTAAACCGCCTGATGGGCGGAAAGTAACTTTTGAAGGGAGGTGAAAAATTATGAGTATCATTCTACAAACCTTAACCGCAGGCAATGCGGCTGCTTCCGGCGGAACAACACCGGGGACAACCGGAACGGTTAACCCGGCGACACCTTTTGCCCAGACACTTGTGCAGAGCATGGGAGGAGTTACCGCAGTTAAAGGCGCTGAGACTCCTGTATCCGGTAATTGGGCTTCATTACTGCAAGGACTTTTGAGTGCTGTACAGGCTAAGGGAGAAGAAGAGACAGGCGGTGCAGATGTCAAGCAAGCCAACCTGCTGGAAGGTCTTGTGCAGGATATAGAGAAGCTGGACACCAGTCTGGAAGCTGATCCGGCGCTAATTGCAGCGCTTCAAGGCTGGCTGCTTCAAGTATCTGCTTTTGTATCCGGCAGTATCTCTACAGGTCCACAGGATGCCGCAGCGACTGCTGGGGACGCTTCTATCAGCTTGTCACCGCTTGCTCAGAGTCCTGAGACCCTGCGCTTCGCCGTTCAAGACGAGCTGAATAGCCTGGTTCAACTGGTTCAGACTGCTGCAGTAAGCGGCGATCAGGACACAGCAGCCAAAGGAGCGGTTCTTCTGAATCAATTCTCGGCCATTCTGGCGGAGAGCGTACCTGTTGATCACAAGTCCAAGGCTAACAAGGCTCCAGCAGTTGTTGATGCTCCAGCAGTGTCACTTAAGCAAGCAACGGGAACCGAGCCTAAAGTGGAAATGTATAGCAAAGTAGATTTGGCAGTGGATGTCCGTAGGTTATTGGGGGCTTCAGCTAGCACTCGTTCCATGTTGGATGCAGCAGCAGCCGGTACCACCGAAGCTGTAATTGCAGATGAGAGTTCCACTCCTGTGCTCACAGGAATGGCAGCACCGATGAAGAAGGCCTTATCTGCCGAGGAGGCGGTGTCCGCTGGCGAAGCAGCGACCGCGGAGCCGGAGGTTGTAACTGCCGGCCAATTATCACTTAGGCAAGGGATTACTGCACCGCTGAAGGCGGAAGCAGCGCCAGTGCCGGTTCAGCAATTCGCCCAGCAGATGAACACATTCATCAGCGGCAAGCTTGAGATTGTCAAGAAGGGCGGGGTGGCTGAAGCTACTATTACTTTATTCCCGGAGAATCTTGGACAAGTGGATGTGAAGATTACCATGCAAAACGGAAATCTGGTAGCACAGTTTATGACCCAGCATGCCGGAACCAAGGATATGCTTGAGCAGCAGATGAGCCAGCTTCGTTTGGCATTGCAGTCCCAGGGACTTCAGGTAGAGCGCTTGGAAGTTACGCAGAATAACAACTCCCCTCAGTCACAGTGGACCGGACAACAGGGTCAGCAGACAGGCGCGGGCGGACAGCAGCAAGGGAGACGTTCGCGGGAACGTCAGGAAGAATCAGCAGACGCCGTGCTAGCCGCAGAACTTAATGGAGAATGGAAGGATTGGGTGTCAGCAGCTCAGCAGGATAGCAACCAGAGCGGCGGATTCTCAACCAAGATTTGATCGACAGGATAAGCGAGGTGAAATGATATGGCAACGAATCCCGTGTCTAACAGCAATCAATGGAATTATGTAGCGAATGATAAGACACCCAAGACAACAGGCACTTCTACACTGGGCAAGGATCAGTTCTTGAAAATACTGATTACCCAGCTGCAGAATCAAGACCCGATGCAGCCGATGGAAGATAAGGAATTCATCGCTCAGATGGCTCAGTTCTCATCCGTAGAACAGCTTATGAACATATCCACCCAGCTTACAGCGCTGAATCAGTCTCTTGGCTCTGTGTCAGGATTGATCGGTAAGGATATCACCTGGACGGATGCCGAGACGAAATTGCCGAAATCAGGCAATGTCGAATCGATTGTTGTCAGCAGCGGCGTGCAATACGCAGTGGTAGGCAAGGAACGAATTGCTTTAACGGATATTTCGCAAATCCAGAATGCCGGCACTACACCTCCAGCGGGTAGCGAGACACCAGCGGCCAGCGAGACTCCGGCAGCCAGTGAGACTGCGACAAGCGGCGGGGAGAGCGGGGAAGCAACATGAGTGACAGACTAACTATCGGACAGTTATACCCGGCAGCTGTACACCCTTCCGCTCTGCAGCGTCAGCAATCTGTTAAGGGTTCGCCAAGTCCTGAAGCTTCGTTCGAGAGTGTGCTGCAAAAGAATATGCTGAAGTTCAGCAACCATGCAGCCAAACGCCTGGAGCAGCGGGGAATCGAGCTTGGCAGTAGTCAACTGGATCAAATCTCCTCTGCTGTAGATAAAGCAGCCGCCAAAGGCAGTAAAGAATCTCTGATTCTTATGAAGGACATGGCATTGATTGTAAGTGTGAAGAACCGGACAGTGGTTACAGCGATGGACGGAAATTCAATGAAAGACAATGTATTTACGCAGATTGACAGTGCTGTAATTATATCTTGACTTCGGCTGGTCCTTACTGGAGAGCCGAAAGTGGCTGCCGACCGACTGACGCGGCCACCGCTCCAGCTTTATCTTTCAATTCTTAAGAGTCAGAAGACTCTATAACCGGGAGGACGATTAATAATGTTAAGATCTATGTACTCAGGGGTTTCAGGTATGCGCGGATTCCAAACTAAGCTCGATGTCATTGGTAATAATATTGCGAATGTCAATACTATCGGCTTCAAGTCAGGTCGCGTGATGTTCAAGGATATCATGAGTCAGACCGTCTCCGGGGTTACGGCACCCGGGGAAGAGGGGCAAGGCGGTGTCAATGCCAAGCAAATCGGTCTTGGGGTATCCATCGGTTCCGTTGATACTATGCACACAGCTGGTAGTGCGATGACAACGAATAACCCCACAGATCTGCGGATCGACGGAGACGGATTCTTTCTGGTGAAGCTTACGGGTGACCAGGAAGTACCGTTCCTGACCCGTGCCGGGGATTTTCATGTGGACGCCAGCCGCAATCTGATTACATCGGATGGCTTACATGTCGTTGACTCCGGGGGCGCACCCATTCAGATCGGTGACGATGTTACGGCATTCTCCATCTCCAGTGACGGAACGATTGTGCAGACGATGGCGGACGGCACTACTGAATCCGGTGTTCAGATTGGCATGGGTAAAGTCAGCAATCCCCAGGGGCTTGAGAAGATCGGCGGCAATTTGTACCGGATGTCCTTAAATGCAAATGCCGAAGGAGCACTGGAGCCCACAACTGCCAATGATCCAGAAGTGGGAACAGGTACTATCGTTGCCGGCCAGCTGGAAATGTCCAATGTGGATCTGACCAGCGAATTTACGGAAATGATTGTTACCCAACGTGGTTTCCAGGCGAATTCGCGGATTATCACCACTTCCGATGAAGTACTGCAGGAAGTTGTTAATCTGAAGCGTTAAGTTTGAACCGCAATATGTAACTTGCTGTATAATAACGTTTTGCCTGTTGCGGAAATGTTATTGCAGTCGTGGGGGAGGAGCTCCTCCCCCTATTTATGTTAGGAGGCCTGTCATGATTTCAGTAACAAGATTGAACGGGGCGGGGATGTGGCTGAATGCCCTGCTGGTTGAAATGGTTGAGGAATCACCGGATACGTATATTACGCTGGTAACCGGCAAGAGACTGATCGTGCTTGAAAAGGCCGATGAAGTCATTAGCAAGATCAAGGAATATAACAGGGACATAGGCATACACGCTGCCACCATTAAAGTCCAGTCAATGGAGGAGCTTTCATGAAAAAGATGCTGCCATGGCTCATCACGATTTTGCTGGCCGTTACACTCATCGTAGTAGCCGCATTCTTACTAATGGACAAAATTTTCCCAGGTGATGGGAATGAAGTGAGCAAGGCTGTCCAGAACGTGGAGACGAAGAAGATGACTGCTGATGAAATTGTTGAGATGACCGCCGAAATCCAGGATATCAAAACTAATCTTGCTGATCCCGATTACATCCTTTCAGTTGACATCGCGCTTCAATTAGATTCAGCGGCGTCCAAGGAAGAATTCGAAAAGATAAAATCAATTAAAATAACACCGCTGATTATCAAAGCTATTGCCGATGCCAAACCCGAGGAGCTGAATGGGGCCAGCGGCAAAGATCAGTTCAGCAGCAAGCTGGTGAACATCATCAATAAGAATTTGACTGAAGGTTCTATCACCCAGATTGAATTCACCAAATTTATACTGGCATCTATGTAGCTGCAGGCGGGTTAATTCTTTGATGGGGGGGTGATTGAAATTGGTTGATGTACTATCACAAAACGAAATTGATGCTCTGCTTGCTGCACTTTCATCCGGTGAAATGGATGCCGACGAACTTAAAAAAGAGGAAACCACTAAAAAGATCCGCTCTTATGATTTCAAACGGGCCGTACGCTTCTCCAAAGATCATATCCGCAGCTTAACCCGGATTCATGATAACTTTGCCCGCTACCTTACGACGTACTTTTCGGCCCAATTGCGCACCTTCGTGCAGATCAGTGTCGTTCAAGTAGAGCAGCTCCCTTATGACGAGTTTATCCGCTCCATTCCCAAAATGACGATATTGAATATTTTTGAGGCCGAGCCGCTGGAGGGCCGGATGGTGATGGAGGTGCATCCGAATATCGCTTTTGCCATGCTAGACCGGCTTTTGGGAGGCTTCGGAATAGCACCCTCCAAAATTAATGCGTTGACTGAAATCGAAACGACTATTATGGAGAGGATTTTCAGCAGATGCTTTGAAAGTCTGCAGGAAGCCTGGAAGACGGTGCTTGATATCCATCCCCGGATGGAGGCGCTGGAAACGAATCCGCAGTTTATGCAAATTGTATCGCCAAATGAAACGATTGCCCTGATCTCCCTCAGCACCAAAATAGGAGACACGACAGGGATGATCAATCTCTGTATCCCCCACGTTGTGCTGGAGCCGATCATGTCCAGGCTGTCCGTACACCAGTGGTTTGTCTCTGAGAAAAAGGTGAGGGATGAGGATGAGCTCGAAGCCATCCGGGCAAGGGTTCACCGGGCGCAGCTTCCAATCGTGGCTGAGCTGGGGGAATCGAAGTTATCTATTGCTGAATTTCTCGGGCTCAGCGTCGGTGACGTGATTTCTCTTAACAAGACTGTGGATTCCGGTCTGTCGATTAAGGTAGGGGACAAGCTGAAATTCATTGGAAGTCCTGGGATGATCAAAGAACGTGTGGCTGTGCAAATAGACGAGATTGTCAGCGAAGGGGTTGAAGAGTTTGACGAGTAAAGATTATTTGTCCCAGGAGGAGATAGATGCTCTTCTAAGACAGTCTGCGGAAGGCAATTTGGCTCCTTCACCGAAGACCGTGGATGATTACTTAACACCTTTTGAACAGGATGCACTGGGAGAGATCGGTAATATCACTTTCGGAAGTGCGGCAACCGCACTCTCTACCCTGCTGGGTAAGAAGGTAGACATTACTACCCCTAAGGTGTCCATTATTACACGCGGAGAGTTCGAGGAAGCCTTTCCTAAACCTCATGTGGCTGTTCACGTACAGTATGTGGACGGGTTCCAGGGAATCAACTCTCTGGTTATCAAAATCAGGGATGCCCAGGTCATTGCCGACTTAATGCTCGGGGGTGAAGGTGAGCCCAAAGATGAGGAACTGAATGAAATTCATATCAGTGCCGTCCAGGAAGCGATGAATCAGATGATGGGCTCGTCCGCCACCTCGATGTCGACGATCTTTAACAGATTCGTCAATATCTCTCCGCCCGGCATCGACATTCTTAATATGTCCAGCGGAGAAGGGGTAGGAAGCCTTCCTGATGATGAGACCCTGATTCAAATTTCCTTCCGGCTGAAGATCGGCGATCTGATTGATTCCACCATCATGCAGCTATTGCCGGTACAATTCGCCAAGGATATGGTGACCATGCTGCTTGGCGATGTCAGCCAGGCTGATCAGGAAGCGGCAGTCTCCTCTGCTGCATCAACACCTAAGCCTGCTGCAACACCAGAACCAGAGCCTGCCCCCGCACCGCCTCCAGCACAGCAGCAGATGCCAGCGCCGGATGCAGGAGGGAACCCGCCGCAATATCCGCCGCAGGGTCAGGGTATGCCACCTTATCCGGGAATGCCGGAAGGGGGATATTATTATCCTCCGGCAGGGATGCCGGCCTATGGGATGCCGGGTATGCCGCCTTACGGAATGCCGCCGCAGGGAATGCCTTATCCGCAGTCTCAGCCGCAGAATCCTGCACAGGGCCGCAATGTGAATGTGCAGCCTGTACAATTTGCGAATCTGAGTGCAGGGGCTTTTGGCAATATCGACGAAAATAATTTAAATTTATTGATGGACATACCACTGAAGGTAACCGTAGAATTAGGAAGGACCCAGAAGCAGATCAAAGATATTCTGGAAATGTCGCAAGGTTCAATTATTGAACTGGACAAGCTGGCAGGTGAGCCTGTTGACATTCTGGTTAACAACAAGCTCATTGCCAAGGGGGAAGTCGTAGTTATCGACGAGAACTTCGGTGTCCGCGTTACGGATATCGTCAGCCAGTGGGACCGTATACAAAAATTACAATAAGCATACTTAGGGAGGATTTTGTAAAAATGGCTAACCGAATTCTAATCGTGGACGATGCAGCATTTATGAGAATGATGATCCGGGACATTTTGTCGAAGAACGGATTTGAGGTAGTGGGTGAAGCCCAGGACGGTTCACAGGCTATAGAGAAATTTAAGGAACTGCGTCCGGATCTGATCACGATGGATATCACCATGCCTGAGATGGACGGAATCGCCGCCCTTAAGGAAATCAAAAAAGTGGATGCCAATGCCAAAGTTATCATGTGTTCAGCCATGGGTCAGCAGGCTATGGTTATTGATGCAATTCAGGCCGGTGCCAAGGACTTTATTGTGAAGCCTTTCCAGGCTGACCGTGTAATTGAAGCTATCAATAAAACGCTGGGTATATAGGAACAAGGTATGTTATTTGCTGCCGGAACGCTCGGAGACAGTAGTAATGCCCTGCTGAATTTAATGAAGGTTGTTTTTTTTCTGGCAGTCATTATTATCCTTATCGTGCTGCTGATCCGTTTTCTGGGACGCCGCAATCAGACTCTGATGAGCGGCCGTTCCATCCGTACCCTGGGTGCGCTGGGGCTTGGTCCGAATAAGTCGATTCAGATTATTGAGCTGGGCAGCAGCCTCTATCTGATCGGAGTGGGCGATGACATCTCCATGATGGATAAAATCACCGATCCTGCAGAGGTGGCGCTGATTATATCCGCTTTTGAAGATCAGGCCTCAGGAACGGACAACTTCATTGCACCGCTAGTCGCCAAAATCAAGTCCAAGCTGCGCGGTGAGGTGCCGTCCGAGGAAATAGAGATTCATGAGACTTCGTCTTTCTATGAGACGCTGCAATCCAAGCTTGCCCTGGCGCCTGAGCGCAAAGAGAAGCTGGAGGAACTGCGCAGGGATGAGGATCTCAAGAAAGAGTCGGAGGATTTATGAAAAAAAAGCTGATTCTTTCTTTACTGTTGCTTGGCATTTTCAGTGTGCTGCTCCTGCATCCGGTTCATGCCGACCCGATTCCTAATATCAACATCTCGGTGGGTGATAACGATGCCGCAAGCGGGGGGACAAGCTCCATATCCATCCTGCTCCTGGTAACGGTGCTGAGCATAGCTCCTTCATTCCTGGTGCTGATGACCAGCTTCACGCGGATCGTGATTGTACTGGGGTTCGTAAGAACCTCACTCGGTACACAGCAGATGCCACCGAACCAGGTGCTTGTGGGACTGGCACTATTCTTAACGCTGTTCATTATGTCCCCAACCCTGGCAACCGTGAACGAGACGGCCTTACAGCCCTATATGAAGGGCACTCTGACCCAGAGCGAAGCCCTGAACAAAGCGCAGGAGCCGATTAAGGAGTTTATGTTTAAGCAGACGAACACGAAGGACCTGCTGCTGTTCATGAACTATACCGGCAATAACGCTACAGTGAAGCCAGCCAGCTATAATGATATTCCTTTAACAGTACTGGTACCTGCTTTTGCGATCGGTGAGATGAAAAAGGCCTTTACCATGGGCTTTATGATTTTTATACCTTTTCTTATTATTGATATTGTGGTGTCCAGCACCCTGATGGCCATGGGGATGATGATGCTGCCGCCGGTAATGATATCTTTGCCTTTCAAAATAATGCTCTTTGTGCTGGTGGACGGCTGGTACCTTGTAGTCAAATCGCTGCTGCTGAGTTTTAACACCTGACATGTAAGAGGAGGCATATGGGATGAATGCGGAGTTTATTATCGGTCTGGCCGGCCAAGCCGTATATTTAGTGCTGGAGACCAGCGCCCCCATGCTGATTCTCGGTCTGGTGGTAGGACTGATCGTCAGTATCTTTCAAGCCACAACCCAGATTCAGGAGCAGACCCTGGCGTTTGTTCCCAAAATCGTAGCCGTACTGCTTGCTTTGCTGCTATTCGGTCCGTGGATTATAACGAAGCTGGTCGATTTCACCAGTCAAATCCTGGGCAGTCTCTATATGTATATCGGTTGAGACTATGAATATAGAGACCTTACTGCAAAGTTTTCCTGTCTTTCTGTTGATTTTTTGTCGAATTACAGCCTTTTTTGTTGTCGTTCCTGTCTTTTCGTCGCAAAGCGTGCCGACAACATTCAAAATTGGTTTGTCTTTTTTTGTGTCCATGGTCATCTTCAGCTCAGGCAGCATGAATATTACGGTTCCGCAGGATCTGGGGTTTATCCTCCTGATTATCAGGGAGGCTTTAATCGGGCTGTTGCTCGGATTTATCGCCTACCTGATGTTTATGACGATTCAGACGGCGGGCTCTTTCATCGATATTCAGATCGGATTCGGGATCGCTAACGTCATCGATCCGATGACTGGAGCATCGGCGCCGATCATCGGCAACTTCAAGTATATGATTGCGCTGCTGCTGTTCTTAAGCATGAATGGTCACCACTACCTGCTGGATGCCATCGTATACAGCTACAAATGGGTGCCGATAGATAATGATTTATTTCTCAAAATGATCAATGGAAGCTTGTCTGAGTTTTTGATCCGCACCTTTGCCCAATCCTTTATCCTGGCCTTTCAAATGTCGGCTCCGCTGGTTGCTGCACTGTTCCTGACGGATGTGGGGCTGGCCTTCCTGGCTAGAACGGCTCCGCAATATAATGTGTTCGTAATCGGTGTTCCGCTCAAAATCATTATTGGTCTGGCGTTGCTTCTTATACTGATGCCGGGGCTGGCTGCGCTGTTCCAGAATCTCTTCGAGATTATGTTCGAGTCCATGCACAACCTGCTTGGCCTCATTGGGAAGAGTCCTTAGGCTACGGTAAGGAGAGATTGTCTTGGGAAAACAGGCAAGATTCAAATTGGATCTTCAGCTGTTCGGGGGAGATAAGACAGAGAAAGCCACTCCGAAGAAACGGCAGGACGCCCGCAAGAAGGGGCAGGTTGCAAAAAGTGCTGAAATGTCAGGCGCAGTAGTCCTCTTTTCGGCGCTGCTGTCGCTAAGTGTCTTCGGCGGCTTTATGAAAGAACGGTTTATCAAGCTCTATACAGATGTGTTCCAGAACCGGATGATGCTTGAGGTAACACCGGAGAATATCTCCACGTTGTTCAACCAGTACGGGCTGCAGATCCTTATTCTGCTCGCTCCGCTGCTGGGCATCACCTTCCTGCTGGCGCTTGTGGCCAACTTCGCACAGGTAGGCTTTATGGCTACAGGCGAGGGAATTACGCCTAAGTTCAGCAAGATCAACCCCATCAAAGGCTTCAAAAATATTTTTTCCATGCGTTCCGTAGTAGAGTTTCTCAAATCTGTCTTCAAGCTCATCCTGATTGCCTATCTGGTCTACAGTACGCTTTGGGGGCAGAAGGAGAGCTTTGCACGCCTCTCGCATGTCGATGCGGAAGGGGCCTACGCCTTCGTTGCGAAGCTGACCATGAGCCTGGGCATTAAGATTGCAGCGGCTCTATTTATAATGGCTGTACTGGACTATATCTATCAGAAATACGAGCATGAGAAGAGTCTCAAAATGTCCAAGCAGGATATTAAGGATGAATACAAAAAGATGGAGGGCGACCCCATCATCAAAGGCAAGATCAGGGAACGTCAACGCAGAATGGCGATGCAGCGGATGATGCAGGAGGTCCCCAAGGCCGATGTTATCATCACGAATCCGACCCACTTTGCAGTCGCTCTGAAGTATGATGGTTCCACAATGGAGGCTCCTCAGATTATAGCCAAGGGCCAGGATTATGTGGCACTCCGCATCAGGGAGCTGGCGAAGGAGCATAGCGTTGTAACGATGGAGAATAAGCCGCTGGCACGGGCATTGTTCCAGAGAGCGGAGATCGGTGATGTAGTGCCGGCCGATCTGTTCCAGGCAGTTGCCGAAGTGCTGGCCTATGTATACAAGCTTAAGGGCAAGAGGAAATAAGCCGGGGGAGGTTAAGGACATTGAAAGTTAAAGATCTAACAGTTCTACTGGGCATTATCGGCATTGTGCTTATGATGATTCTGCCCATCCCTGTCTGGCTTCTGGATGTACTGCTTATTGTCAATATTTCAATAGCTCTGACCATTATATTGGTCGCAATGAATACCAAGGATCCGTTGCAGTTTTCAATATTTCCTTCACTGCTTCTGATCACTACGCTATTCCGGTTAGCCCTGAACTTGTCCACCACCAAGCTGATCCTGGCCGATGGCCATGCCGGTGAGGTAGTAGCGACCTTCGGAAGCTGGATTGCCAGGGGACAGATCGCCATCGGGTTCATTGTCTTCCTGATTCTGGTTGTGGTTCAATTCATTGTTATCACCAAGGGTTCGGAGCGCGTGGCAGAGGTAGGCGCCCGCTTTACCCTGGACGCGATGCCCGGTAAGCAGATGAGTATTGACGCGGATCTGAATGCGGGGATGATCAATGAGCAGCAGGCAAGGGAACGCCGCCGTAATGTCGAACGTGAGGCGGATTTCTTCGGGTCCATGGATGGTGCGAGTAAGTTCGTCAAAGGGGACGCGATTGCCAGTATTATCATCCTCATCATCAACCTGATCGGCGGCTTCATTATCGGCATGACCGTTCACGGCATGTCGTTCCAGACGGCGCTTTCGACCTACTCTGTCCTGACCATTGGTGACGGACTGGTCAGCCAGATTCCGGCTTTGCTGATCTCCACGGCTTCCGGTCTGATCGTCACGCGGGCGGCTTCGGAGGGCAATCTGGCCGAGGATCTGACCGGACAATTGCTGTCCTATCCTAAGCTTCTCTACATAGTAGCTGCGACGATTGCTTTTCTGGGATTCTTCACCCCGATTACGATCATGTCCACGCTGCCTTTGGCGGGACTGATGGCGTACGCGGCTTACAGTATGGGGCAGAAGGCTAGCAAACAGCTGATTGCCGATGAACAACTGGTCGAGGAGAAACAGATCGAAGAGGTGCGAAGTCCCGAAAGTGTCATCAATCTGCTTACGGTGGACCCGATCGAATTCGAATTTGGTTATGGTCTGATTCCTTTGGCGGATACGGGACAGGGTGGTGACTTGCTCGACAGAATTATCATGATTCGACGGCAATGTGCACTTGAGATGGGACTTGTCGTACCTGTTATTCGTATACGCGACAATATTCAACTAAAACCGAATGAATATGTCATCAAAATTAAAGGAAATAACGTTGGCGGCGGTGAATTATTACTTAATCACTATCTTGCCATGAGTCCCGGTTATGATGACGAGTCGATTAGCGGGATTGAGACTATTGAACCATCCTTTGGTCTGCCCGCCCTATGGATTGATGAGTCGGTGAAGGAACGGGCTGAATTATCCGGTTATACCGTGGTTGACCCGCCTTCCGTTGTAGCCACGCATCTGACCGAGCTGATTAAGCGGCATGGACACGAATTGCTGGGCCGTCAGGAGACGAAGCAGCTGGTCGACAATCTTAGGGAGAATTATCCTGTGCTGGTAGACGAGCTGATCCCTTCCATTCTTGCAGTTGGAGATATTCAGAAGGTACTGGGCAAGCTGCTGCGGGAGAAAATATCGATCCGCGATCTTGTCACTATCTTCGAGACCCTTGCCGATTACGGGACATATACCAAGGACCCTGATATTCTGACTGAATATGTGCGGCAATCCCTCTCCAGACAGATTACCCAGCAGTTCTCGCAGACGGGGGAGACCTTGCGTGTTATTACTGTAGGTCCCGGACTTGAGAAAAAGATATCCGAAAGTGTGCAGCAGACGGAGCAGGGCAGTTATTTGGCACTCGATCCGGTATCTACCCAAACCGTCTATCAGCGGCTTTCGGAGCAGATCAACCGTCTCCTGCAATCCGGCCAGCAGCCGATTGTACTGACCTCACCAACGATTCGCATGTATCTGCGCCAGGTTATTGAGCGAACCATGCAGGATATCCCGGTGTTGTCCTACAGCGAGCTGGAGCCAAACATTGAAATTCAAAGCGTCGGGGTGGTGAACTTATGAGAGTGAAGCGTTATGTGGTCGATACGATGCCTGACGCCATGCATTCGATCCGCAGCGAGCTTGGAAGCGATGCCGTTATTTTAAGCACCAAAGAAATAAAGGTCGGCGGATTCATGGGGATGTTCACGAAAAAGAAGATTGAGGTTGTGGCTGCTGTGGAGAACGGTGCAAAGGCGGCCGCGCAGGAGAAGCTTCCTGCACCGCCGATGAATGTACCGCGAAGTGCAGTGCCAGAGGCCTATCAAAAGGCTGCTTCAGCCGCAGCTCCTCCTCTCCCGCCGCCTGTGACGGTAAGGGATGCGGCAGCAGGCAAGTCGTTTGCCGAGATTGCCGCAGCACTAGCTGATCCGCTGGAGCAGGGCGGAGGTGTCGCTGTGATGCCGCCTTTAGTCAAGACAGAGCCGCTGGATATCCGCTCTGAGGATATTGCAGCAGGTCAGCCGCCTGCACCTCAGCCGGAGGAGAGCCGGAAGAAGCTTGCGGCCATGTATGAATCGCTTACGGCAGAGCAGCCTGAACCTGAGCATACCGCTGCCGCTGAGAGTGATGTCCTGCGGGAGATCCGGGATATGAAGCAATGGATGGAACGTATCGCACGTTATTCCACGGGGGCTGCGGAGCTGCCTGATGCGCTGGAATCCTTACGTAGCCGTCTGATTGACCAGGAGACAGACGCTGTTCTCGTAGAGGAATGGATTGGTTCTGTGCTGGACCGTTACCGGGAAGAAGGAAGCGGCTGGGTTCCGGAACAATTCGAGGAAGTGCTCAGAGAGCAGATTGATAGTTTTCTGGCAGGACGTATAGCCGGCGGTATCGCACCGGATACCCGCATAGTATATATTGCGGGGCCGACAGGCGTAGGCAAGACGACAACGATCGCCAAGCTGGCAGCGGAGCAGCTGTTCAAGCAGGGCCGCAAGGTCGGGCTGATTACCTCGGACACTTACCGGATATCGGCCGTTGAACAGCTTAGAACCTACGCCTCCATTCTCAACATGCCGCTGGAGGTTGTCCAGTCGCCGGGAGATCTGCAGCGGGCCATGTTCCGGCTGGAGAGCTGTGATCTGGTGCTAATGGATACCGCCGGACGCAATTACCGCAATGAAATGCTGGTGGCTGAACTGCAGAGTCTGCTGGCCAAGGAGCTCAAGAGCGAGACCCTGCTGGTGCTGAGCCTGACCTCCAAGAGCCGTGATATGAAAAAGATTGCCGAGCACTTCGGCAGATACCAGCTGGATAAGGTGGTTTTCACGAAGCTGGATGAAACGGGCAGCTATGGTCCGCTGTTCAATCTTCTCAATGATTATCCGCTGAAGCTCTCCTACATTACCAACGGACAGAATGTTCCCGATGATCTTCTTATGGCCACAGGAGAGCAGATTGGCGGGATGCTGCTGGGAACAGGGGGCGGGTGATGGACCAGGCGCAGGCGTTAAGACGGCTGGTCTCCAGCCAGGACACAAGGCAGACTCCCGGAAGCAGTGCCTCGGCCCGGATCATCACTGTATGCAGCGGGAAGGGAGGCGTCGGGAAGTCGAATTTCACCCTTAACTTTGCGCTTGCACTGAAGGCCATGGGACGGAGAGTTCTTCTGTTCGATGCCGATATCGGCATGGCCAATATTGATGTCCTTATGGGTGTCTCATCCAGATATAATCTATACCACCTGCTCAAGCGGGAAGCGGATATCGGACAGATCATTCAGCTCGGACCGCAAGCGTTGCCCTTCATTGCAGGGGGCTCCGGGATGGACGAGCTGTTCAGCCTCTCGGAAGAAGATCTGAATTACTTTACCACACAGATTGCCAGCATTGCCGATACTATGGATTTTATCCTGTTTGATACAGGGGCGGGGTTGTCCAAGGAAACGATGAAATTCATCACCTCTGCGGACGACTGCCTGGTAGTGACCACACCTGAACCTACTGCAATTACAGATGCGTATGCGCTGATGAAGGTTGTTCATAATTCGCACCCGGAGGTCTCGTTCAGGCTGATTGTCAATCAGGCAGGGGATGAACGGGAGGCACGGGCCACCAGTGACAAAATCCGGATGGCGGCCAGCCGGTTCCTGCAGCTTGAGCTTCCCTTCCTCGGTTACATCAGCAGTGATCCGCATGTAGTACAGGCAGTTAAGAAACAAATTCCATTCTCAGTGGCTTTTCCGAACAGTATTGCAGCCAGGGATGTGCAGAGGCTTGCGCAGAGCTATCTGGCTGTGGATTCAGTAGAAACCGCTAAAGTTCAAGGCATCAAGGGCTTCATCAGCAAGTGGTTGAAACGAAACAGATAATTGTTCTGAATTTGAGGGACAGAGGTGGAAAAGCTATGAGGCCATATAAAGTTCTGGTTGTTGATGATTCTGCATTCATGCGCAAGATCATTTCTGATTTAATAGAGAATGATGCCGACTTTCAAGTGACAGCGACGGCGGCCAACGGACGCGAGGCGATTGAGAAAGTTAATGAGCTTCGCCCGGACCTGGTAACAATGGATGTGGAGATGCCTGAGATGAATGGGCTGGAGGCGCTCAAAAGTATCATGGCCCAGCGTCCGCTTCCGGTGATTATGCTGTCGGGCATAAATGAACAGGGCATGAAGGAGACCATTCTGGCCTTGGAGTGGGGGGCTTTCGATTTCATCCGAAAGCCGTCCATTTCAAACTCCCAGGATATCATCGCTGTCGGAGAATCCCTCCGGGAGCAGATGAAAGAGGCAATGCTGGCGCGCGAGCGGCGTGAAGCCCGCGCTTCTGCCGTCAAATCGCCTGAGCCTCCTCCTGCTGCTGAACCGCCTGCTCCGCGGGCTGTAGTGGAACCGGTGAGACGGAAGCTGGAGCCCTCCAAGAAAGAAGCGGATAAGGCGCCGCCTCAGGGCACGGAGAAGCCGAGGGCCAGGGCGCCGTTTGAACCGTCCGCTGACAAACGTAAGCCGGAAACCCGCACTGAGCCGGTGGTTGCAAAGCGAGTGGTGAAGCCTGCGCCTGCAGTACCCAAACCGGCTCCAGACAGGTTCAGAAGCCGGTCCCAGGAGGAGCAGGGCGCCAGATTGCCGGGACTACGGGCGGCTGCTGAGATTGCGGCTGGCTCGTTCATTGAGCCACCTGCAGCATCAGTAGGCCAGACAAGCGGAAGCCGGGGCGTGCGCAAGCTGGTTGCTGTTGGCTGCTCCACCGGAGGTCCGAGAGCGCTGAAAGCGTTCCTGGAGAACATCCCCGGTGATTTCCCGGCACCGATTGTTATTGTCCAGCATATGCCGCCTAACTTCACCAAATCTCTGGCCCAGCGCCTGAATACCTTTAGCGCACTGGAGGTCGCGGAAGCGGAGCACGGTATGGTTCTCCGGCAGGGCGCGGCGTATATTGCCCCCGGGGGATATCACCTGACAGTGGTTCCGGCACCTGGAGGCCAATATGTGATAGAGCTTACTAAGGAAGAAGTCCGCAATGGACATCGTCCTTCTGTAGATACACTGTTTGAATCGGTATTGCAGCTCACCTCGCTGGAACGTCACGCGGTCATTATGACGGGGATGGGCAGCGATGGGGCCCGTATGATGAAAGCACTCTATGATTCCGGGGTGACATCAACCTTTGCAGAGAGTGAAGAAACCTGTGTGGTTTACGGAATGCCGAGGTCTGCAGTAGAGTTGAAGTGTGTAAAACACATCCTGCCTTTGCAAGAAATTGCTCCAAGGCTGGTACAAGCCGTTAAATAATGGAATTGCGAACTCGAAGGGGAGGTACCCGCTCATGGACATGAACCAATACTTATCCATGTTTATTGATGAGTCAAATGATCATCTGCAGTCTTTGAACGAAAGCATGATGGGGCTGGAAGCGAATCCGGAGGATCTGAGTATTGTTCAGGTGATTTTCCGCTCCGCCCATACCTTGAAAGGTATGGCGGCTACAATGGGTTTTGAAGATTTGGCTTCGCTTACGCACCAAATGGAGAATGTACTGGATCTGGTGCGTAATAACAAACTGCGGATGCAGGACTTCATTTTTGATACCCTGTTCAAAAGTATTGACGCTCTGGAATCCATGGTGGAGGATATCACCGGCGGGGGAGCGGGCAAGGCCGATGTAACGGCCATTGTCTCTTCTCTGCAGGCGATCGTTCGCGGAGAAGTCCCTTCTGCCGGTAATGCTTCTGCTGAAGTAACTGCTGCTGCGTCCGGCAATGCCAGTGCGGCCCAGGTGTTCCTGGATGAATTCCAGTACTCGGTGCTGGAGCAATCCCTTCAGGAAGGCCATCAGGTGCTGTATGTCGATGTTGCTATCCGTAAGGATTGTCAGCTCAAAGCCGTACGTGCATATATGGTCTTCGACCTTCTGGAACGTTCAGGAGAAGTTGTCAAATCCTTCCCTTCGGTTCAGGACATAGAGCAGGAGAAATTCGATTACGGATTCTCCCTCTACTACATAACCCAAAAGGATGCAAGTGAAATTCAGAAGATGATTCTGAATTTGTCAGAGATTGATGCGGTTACGGCTGTGGCGCTCGATCAGGAATCACTTCGTCAAATGGGACAAGACAGTGTTGCAGCTACTGCCGAAGCCCCTGCTCCCGCTCCTGTGCAGGAGGCTGCCCCTGTGGCTGCTAATGCTTCCCCTGCAGCTCCTCTACATCCCAAGGAAGAGAACGGCAAAGCTGCTCCGGCCAGGGCAGGAGGTGCACCATCGCCTTCCCGGACCATCCGTGTTGATATTGAGCGGCTGGATGTGCTGATGAATCTGTTCAGCGAGCTGCTTATTGACCGTGTCCGGCTGGAGCAGCTGGCTTCCGAGGTCCAGAACGGGGATCTTACCGAGACAGTCGAGCATATGGGCCGGGTGAGCGGAGATTTGCAGAATATTGTCATGAAGCTGCGCATGGTTCCGGTAGACACCGTATTTAACCGGTTCCCGCGGATGATCCGCGACCTGGCGAAATCGCTGGACAAGAAGGTGGATTTAATTGTCACAGGAGCCGATACTGAGCTTGACCGTACGGTGATTGATGAGATTGGTGATCCGCTTGTGCATCTGCTGCGCAATGCGGTTGACCACGGGATTGAATCTATCGCAGACCGGATCGCTGCCGGGAAGCCGGAGACAGGAACCGTACAGCTTCGGGCGTTCCACAGCGGCAATCATGTCTTCATTGAGATTGAAGAGGATGGCAAGGGCATCTATCCGAAGAATGTACTGGCCTCTGCCGTCAAAAAGGGTGTGATTACCCAAGAGCAGGCGGGCACGATGACAGATGACGAAGCTTACCAGCTGCTCTTCGCGCCTGGCTTCAGTACAGCTGAGGTAATCTCTGACGTATCGGGCCGGGGCGTGGGTCTGGATGTGGTCAAATCCAAAATCTCTTCCCTGGGCGGTAACGTCACCATCTATTCAACACCGGGCAAAGGTACGAATTTCTCCGTTCAGCTTCCGCTGACCCTGTCGATCATCGCAGCGATGCTGGTTCGCCTCGGCTCAGAGAAATATGCCATTCCGCTCTCTTCCATCGTGGAGACAGGAATTGTGAAGCAATCCCAGATCCGTACCATTCACGGCAACCGGATGCTGGAGTTCCGGGGCAGCCATATTCCGCTGGTCTCCCTGAGCAAGATCTTCTCCATTCCGGACTATGATGAAAGCACGGAAGAGGAAACGGAGATCGTGGTAGTCCGTAAAGGAGAGCGGCTGGTTGCCCTGGCTGTGCAGGACTTCATTGGACAGAACGAAATTGTAATCAAGAATCTCGGCAAGTATCTGCCTGATGTGCAGGGGATTTCAGGAGCCACGATTCTTGGAGATGGACAGGTAGCGCTCATTATCGATCCGAATGCTTTTATCAAATAATCAGGTTAGAACAGGGAGGTTCATTCCATGGCTGAAGATATCAAAGTAATTGTATTCAAGCTTGGCACTGAAGAATACGGCATAGAAGTAGAGAAGGTCCAGACGATTGAACGCATGATGCCGATTACCCGCGTACCGAAGACCTATTCATTTATCAAAGGTGTGATCAATCTGCGCGGCGTCGTGATTCCGGTTATCGATCTGCGCGGACGCTTCGGCATCGAGGAAGCAGAGCACACCGACCAGACCCGGATCATCATTGTCAATGTGAATGAGATGGAAGTGGGCTTCATTGTCGATTCAGCCAACGATGTCATCGACTTGAACCGTGACATTATTGATGTACCGCCGGATGTTGTGGGCGGCATCAAGGCGAAGTATCTGGACGGGGTGGCCAAAATAGGAGATGACCGTCTGCTGATTATGCTTAACCTGTCCGAAGTGCTCAACAAGAGTGAAATCGTGCAATTGGAAAGCCTGGAGGGCTAGCCTATGGAGCTTTTCAAGAACTTCAAGGATTTTAAGATGGATGTGCTCAAGGAAGTCGGGAATATTGGAGCCGGCAATGCGGCCACTGCCTTGTCCCAGCTGCTCAATAAGCCGATCGACATGGCGGTTCCGAAGGTACAGCTGCTCAGCTTCGAGGAGATCACTGATAAGGTGGGCGGAGCGGAGGAGCTGGTGTATGCGGTGTTCCTGCGTGTGGAGGGTGAAGCTCCGGGCAACCTGTTCTTTATTCTTACTCCGGAAGCGGCCAGCAGCCTGCTCAGCCGGATTGCCGGCATTGAAGTCTCCGGCGGCGATGAGCTGAGTGAGATGGAGTTATCCGCATTAAGCGAGATCGGCAATATTTTGGCCGGCTCCTACCTCTCTTCCCTGGCGGACTTCACCTCCCTGTCCATGTATCCGACAGTGCCGGCACTGGCGATGGATATGGCCGGAGCCATTCTTGGCTATGGGCTGCTGCAATTCGGTCAGATGGGCGATGATGCACTGCTGATTGATACGACTTTTTTAGAAGGCCAAAATGAAATTGAAGGACAATTCTTCCTTATTCCCGATCCGGAATCGTTCCCCAAAATATTCAAGGCTTTAGGAGTACCGTTCGACAATGATTGAAGAGCAGAGCATCATTAAAGTAGGTATGGCGGATTTGAACGTAGGCAGCCAGGACAGTCTTATTCGTACGACCGGTCTGGGCTCCTGCGTAGGTCTGACTCTGTTTGATCCCGGTAAAAAGCTGGCGGGGATGGCTCATGTGATGCTGCCCTCGTCAGAGATTGCCCGGGAGGGACAGCTGAATATTGCCAAATTCGCAGATACTGCTGTACCTGAGCTTTTGGCCCGCCTGCTGGGGCTGGGGGCGGTTAGAAGCCGGATTGTGGCCAAGATGGCCGGAGGCTCGCAGATGTTTGCTTTTGCCGGAGGGAGTGACACCATGAGGATCGGGCCTCGAAATGTGGAATCCTGCAAGCTTGCTCTGGACAATCTTCATATTCCGCTTATCGCGGAGGACACAGGCGGCAATTATGGGCGCACGATAGAAATCTCCTGCAGCACCGGAGTGATTTTTATCCGCAGCGTTCAAAAAGGCCAGAAGGAAATTTAGCCATGAGCAGGAAACTATTACTGAATATTGTGGCCGGACTAATCGGATTTGTACTAACCTTCCTAGCGAATAACGGACAGAACCTGCTAGGGACCAGCCTGATTCGGGGCATGTACGGATTTATTATCTGGTTTGTGCTTGCTTTCTTCCTGAGATGGGTATTGGGTTTTATTACCGCAAAAGAAGAATCCTCAGACCCGGAAGCCGGGTTGTTCGATAACGGAGAGTCCCTTGGCGCCAAGCTTGATATTAGTACACCTGATGAGGATCAGGAGCTCAAGGACCTGCTAACCCCTAAACGGGAGGCGGCAAGCGAAGAGCTCGGGGGGTTCACACCTTTGCAGCCTCCGAAGCTAGTCTCTATGAAAGATCCAGAAGAATTGGCCAAGGCCGTTCGTCACCTGAAAGAAGAATAAGCGAGTGCTGCGGCGAAAGTCCGTCATCTTGCGCCGCATGATGCCCGCTGACTAAACTTTGGGAAGGGTGAAAGCCGTTGAACGAGCGTAAAGCAGCTCAGTCGGATACAGACCTGCTTTGGGAGCAGTGGAAAGAGCACGGCGATCCTGAAGCCAAAAAAAAACTGATTGAGAGTTATCTCCATATTGTTGATTACGTATCCAGCCGTCTGGCAGTAGGGCTGCCCAAAAATGTCTCCAAGGACGATTTGGCCAGCAACGGTGTAATGGGACTTATTGATGCCATCGAAAAATTCGACTACAAGCGGGGGCTTCAATTCCAGACCTATGCATCCTGGCGGGTAAGAGGAGCAATCCTTGATTCTCTGCGGCAAAGTGACTGGGTTCCCAGATCCGTACGCGAAAAAGCGAAAAAAATTGAGGAAGCCTACCAGCAGCTGGAACAGAAGTATTTGAGATCGGTAAGTGACGATGAAATGAGCCAGTATCTGAATATTTCGGAAACGGAGTTTCAGACGATGCTGCAGGATGTTGCGGTAATGTCGCTCTGTTCATTGGAAGATCCTATACGTGAAGAAGAATCAGAGACACGAATGTCCATATTGGTAGATGACAAGGCCAAGAATCCGGACCGTAAAGTGAATGAGTTCTACCTGCGGGATACGCTAACCAAAGGCATCGAGAAATTAACAGTGAAAGAACGGACCGTCGTGTCCCTTTTATATTATGAGGATTTATCTTTAAGCGAGATCGCGGAAGTGATGTCCCTGTCTCCTTCGCGAATCTCCCAGCTTCATTCCAAAGCTATTTTGCGGCTAAGAGGAACACTTGAGAAGAACCGGGACCTTCTAATGCAAAATGATTAACCGGGTGACGGTGACAAGGGGGAGCAGAAATTGATCGGTCAATATGTATTGAGCCAATACCTGAGCGTTACTTTTTCGGAGGATAAGGGGATTGCTTACCTTCAGTTCACCAAGAAGGATGAGAATTTCACCTGTTCGGTCGAGGACCTTGAGAGCTTCCTGTTCAGTCACAATATTCGTTTCGGCATCCAGCATGATATTGTAACGCGGATCAGCAGTAACCCGGAAGAATACTTCTGGAACAGAGTGCCCATCGCGATTGGACAGCCTCCTGTCAACGGTAAGGATGGCCGTGTGGTGCTGACCGTTGATATGGAAGAGGACCGCAAGCCTCTCGAGAAAGAGGATGGCAAGGTAGATTACAAAGAGTTGGTCCGGCTGCATAATGTAAGGAAGGGCCAGCTTATTGCCAGGGTTATTCTGGCGGAGAATGGTGTGAGCGGCAAGATGGTGACAGGGGAGGAGCTTCCATTCCGGGCAGGGAAAGAGGCTCACTTCAAGGTAGGCAAGAATGTGGTGGTGGATCAGGAAGAGACCTCCATGTATTCTGCGATCGACGGATTGGTTACGCTGACAGACAAAGGTAAGATCAATGTATTTCCGGTGTTTGAAATCAACGGGGATGTGGACTACAGTACAGGCAATATTGATTTCGTGGGCACGGTCGTCATCCGCGGCAATGTGCTCACCGGCTTCACCGTCAAATCCGCAGGAGATATCCGGGTGGTCGGCGGGGTAGAGGGAGCTGAACTGATATCGGGCGGGTCCATCGAGATTACCGGCGGCATCATCGGATATAATAAAGGCCTCGTAAGCGCCGGCAAAAATGTCAAGGTCTCGTTCATCCAGGATGGCAATGTTGTGGCCGGGGAAGATATTATAGTCTCCCAAAGCATCATGCATTCCAGCATCCGGGCAGGCCATGATGTGCTGTGCAACGGCGCCAAGGGCTTAATTGTTGGCGGAATTGTGCAGGCAGGCGAGCGGGTGATTGCCCGCACCATCGGCAATACCATGTCTACAGCTACAGCGATTGAGGTGGGCGTTGTTCCCGAGCTGAGGAATGAGATTAATGAACTGCGCCAGGAGCTGCGGCAGCTTCTCGAGAATGAGGACAAGACCAATAAGGCGCTATATCTGCTTAATCAACTGGCGACCAATGGCCAGCTATCACCGGATAAGGTGGCGCTTCGCGTCAAGCTTAATGCAACCAAGCAATCTCATATGCGTGATGAAAAGAGAATCAAAGAGCGTGTGCTGGAGATCGAACGCATGCTGGAGGATACCGGCAGAGCCAGGGTTGATGTCGTCAAGACGATCTATGGAGGCTCCAAGATCGTGATCGGCAGATACACCCGGTTCGTTAAGGACCCGACAGAGCGGGTATCCTTCGTCTATAGTGAAGGGGACATATCCATAATACCTTACGTGTAATCAGGCGGGCAGCCGTGGCGGCCTGCCATTCCTTGATTCTGAAACCATTGAGTGGAGAAGAGGGATCTTATGAGTCTGAAACCGGTGGAACTGCAAATTGCACTGCCCCGTACGCATGATGCGGGCAAAGTTCAGAATAACCTTCAGCAGCGTCCTGCACTCGACCAGCAGCAATTGGCAGGCCAGAATGTGAAGCATAGCCAGGAAATCTCGCTGCGCAGCACAGAGGTTGATGAGTCTGCCGAATCGGCGCTGCGGGACGGCGGCAAGGGAAGCAGCCCCAGGAGTCAGTCTGATTCGCGCAAGCAGGACAAGCAGGAGAACACCCATGATGCCGAGCATCCCTATAAGGGACACCGTATAGATTTCAGTCTTTGATTTTGACCAGAATTAAACGCAGAAGGAGATTACACACTTGGAACCATGGGTATACATCGTGCTGGTAGGCGTAGTCGCAATCGTATATGCCCTACGGCTGCCGGCCAGGGCGGGCAGGGAAGACTCGGAGGAGAAGAAGAGCCTGAAGGAGACAGAGGCTGCTCTGGAGCTCTACATGGCCGATATTGAGCATGAGAACTCTGAGCTGCTGAAGCTGGTGGGCAGTATTAAGACACAGTCACAGAGCAATAAGACAGCCCTCCAGGACGAGATTGGTCTATTGCGGGAGCAGGTGGGCGAGCTGCAAAAGAGCCTGCTGCTCATGGATGCCCGGCTGACTGCAGAGGAGAAAGGGCTGCTCCAGCTGGCAGCGACCTTCTCGCGGGAAGGTTCGTCTGCTCGCGGGGAGAAGTCCCAGGGAGGGGAGACTTCGGTTCCGGCAGAAGCTCCTGTTAAGCAGAAGACGGTCAGCTCCATTAAGCTGCGGTATCCGCGTCTGTTCGAGCTGCATGAGCAGGGGAAATCGATAGATTCTATCGCCAAGACCGCCGGTCTGCAGCGGGGCGAGGTACAGCTTATTCTGCAGCTGGCAATGCAGGAGGAATCGGTATGATGAAGAACCGATTCTTTATGCAGGGATTAGGTGTCGGATTGATTGCTGGCGCGTTGCTGCTACAGCTGATGATAGCTGGCAGGGCGGCGCCGTTAACCAAAGAAGAGCTTATCCGGCAAGCAACCCGCCTGAATCTGACCCTTGTAGACCCGGCGGAAGCTTCTGCTACACCATCGCCGGAGGAAGGGGCCGAGGCCCCGGCTTCCCAGGCGGCAGCCAAGCCAGCTGCAACTCCAGCTTCTACGCCTGCAATCCCGCCCAAGCCGGCTGCCACGCCAAGCGCTGCAGCGACTCCGGGCAAGCCCTCAGCTCCTGCGCAGCCGCAGAGCACCGCAGAGCCTGTTACCAAGGCTCCGGTTACACCTGGTGCGCCTGCGGTTGCTGTGAACGGGGTGATCTCTCTAAGGATTCCTACTGGTATTACCCTTGCCCAGACGGCCGATCTGCTTGCGGAGGCCGGGGTGATAGAGGATAAGAACAAGTTTCTCCAGACGGCGAACAGCCGTAAGGTGAACACTATCATTCAATACGGCAGCTATAACTTCACCAAGGGAGAGAGCATCAACTCCGTTATTGATAAGCTGATTACTGTGAAAAAGTAATCGTTGCATAGGCGATTTTAATATGTTATAGTAATTGACGGTGTTAAAACACACGCCAGTTGATTTCGACAAGAGGTGCTTTCTTCTGAAGAAAGTCTTGTAGAAAGATGACACGCGGCGGAGGAGACACACAATAAACCAAAATTAGGAGGTGCGTGAAGATGGCAGTAATTTCCATGAAGCAGCTTCTCGAAGCTGGGGTACACTTCGGTCATCAGACTCGTCGTTGGAACCCAAAGATGGATCGTTATATCTTCACTGAAAGAAACGGAATTTACATTATTGACTTGCAAAAAACAGTCAAAAAGGTAGAGGAAGCTTACAACTTTGTAAAGAGCGTCGCTGGCGACAACGGCACAATCCTATTCGTAGGAACAAAGAAGCAAGCACAGGATTCCGTAAAAGAAGAAGCTGAACGTTCAGGTATGTTCTTCATTAACCAACGTTGGCTGGGTGGTACCCTGACTAACTTCCAGACGATTCAGAAGCGTATTGATCGCCTGAAGAAATTGGAAGCTTGGGAAGAAGACGGTACCTTTGCAGTATTGCCTAAGAAAGAAGTTATCCTTCTCCGCAAAGAGAAAGATCGTCTTGAGAAATTCCTGGGCGGTATCAAGAACATGAAAGGTCTTCCAAGCGCGCTGTTCATCATTGACCCGCGTAAAGAGCGCATTGCAGTAGCAGAAGCTCGCAAATTGGGTATTCCTATCGTAGCTATCGTTGATACTAACTGCGATCCGGATGAAATTGACTACGTAATTCCAGGCAATGACGACGCTATCCGCGCCGTGAAGCTCTTGACTGGTAAGATGGCTGATGCCGTTGTTGAAGCTCATCAGGGCGAAGACACAACTACAGCTTAAGTAGTAACCGGAACATAAAACATAAACTTAAATGAAAAAGGGTGGTTGGCAGGTGGATAACCTCTCACTGCCCTTTTTTTAAAATGCATGCGAGTATCACTTTATGCCTGCGTATGACAACGACTATGATCCTGGAGGGAATAACAATGGCAGTAGATGCAAAAGCAGTAAAGGAACTTCGCGAAAGAACAGGAGCAGGAATGCTCGATTGTAAAAAAGCGCTTGAAGAAGCAAACAACGATATCACCAAAGCGGCAGAATTGCTTCGTGAAAAAGGCCTGTCCGCAGCAGCTAACAAAGCTGGACGTATTGCTACTGAAGGTACTGTAGAATCTTATATCCACGCTGGCGGCCGTATTGGCGTTCTGGTAGAAATCAACTGCGAAACTGACTTCGTAGGCAAAACCGATTCCTTCAAAGAATTTGCCCGTGATATCGCTATGCAAATCGCAGCAGCGAACCCGCTGTATGTTCGTCGTGAAGAAGTACCTTCTGCAGATGTAGAGAAGGAAAAAGAGATTCTTAAGGCTCAAGCGCTGAACGAAGGCAAGCCTGAGAAGATCGTTGAAAAAATGGTGGAAGGCCGCATCAGCAAGTTCTATGAAGAATACTGCTTGATGGAGCAATCCTTCGTTAAAGACCCGGATAAGACGATTTCCCAACTGCTGAATGAAAAAATCAGCACCATTGGCGAGAACATCACTATCCGCCGCTTCGTTCGTTTCGAACTGGGTGAAGGTCTTGAGAAGAAAGTTGACAACTTCGTAGAAGAAGTAATGGCACAAGTTAAACAATAATTGCTGCACTGCATTGAATAAGAATTGAATATTGGCAAGCATCAAAAGAGCGGAACACATATAAGAAGTGTTCCGTCTTTTGTAAGAAAGTGAGGGTATACAATTGGAACAGCCGGTATTTAAGAGAGTGGTCCTTAAGGTAAGCGGTGAATCGCTCTCCGGACAGAATGGCTATGGCATCGATGCCGAAACGATCATCTCTATTGCGGAGCAGGTCAAGGAAGTCGTTGAGCTAGGAGTTCAGGTTGCGATTGTATGCGGCGGGGGCAACATCTGGCGCGGGATCGCCGGGAGCGAGAACGGGATTGACCGGGCGACAGCGGATTATATGGGAATGCTGGCAACGGTGATGAACTCGCTGGCCTTGCAGGATGCTCTGGAGCAGATCGACGTCCCTACCCGGGTACAGACTTCTATTGCCATGCAACAGATTGCGGAGCCTTATATCCGCCGCCGGGCCATCCGGCATTTGGAGAAAGGCCGCGTAGTAATTTTTGCCGCCGGAACAGGGAATCCGTTCTTCTCGACAGATACTACGGCAGCGCTCAGAGCAGCCGAGATTGAAGCTGAGGTCATCCTGATGGCCAAGAACAAAGTAGACGGCGTCTACTCCGCAGATCCGTTCAAGGACAGCACAGCCGTGAAGTACGAGCAGCTCACTTACATGGATATTCTGAACAAAAACCTGGGTGTCATGGATTCCACCGCTTCCTCACTCTGCATGGATAATAATATACCGCTCATTGTGTTTGCTATTACAGAGCAAGGCAATATCAAACGCGTCGTTCTCGGTGAAAAGATTGGGACGATCGTTAAAGGGAGTGTAAATTAATGCCACAATCGGTTAAGAAGAATGCCGAAGAGCGTATGGAAAAAGCGATTCTCTCGCTGAAGCGCGACTTGGCAACACTGCGGGCGGGACGCGCTTCGACGTCGCTGCTGGATCGCATCCAAGTTGAATATTACGGTGCTCCAACTCCTCTCAATCAGCTGGCCAACATCAGCACACCGGATTCCCGGACCCTGCTGATCCAGCCGTGGGACAAAACCTCGATGTCTGACATCGAACGGGCGATTATGAAGTCTGACATTGGGATTACACCTGCCAATGACGGTACGATCATCCGCCTGTCGATTCCTCCGCTTACTGAAGAACGCCGCGGCGAACTTGTGAAGTTCACTAAGAAGTTCGGCGAAGAAGCTAAGGTAGCGATCCGCAACATCCGCCGTGATGCGAACGATGACATCAAGAAGATGGAGAAGAACGGCATTTCAGAAGACGAATCACATGGACATCAGGAAGATATCCAGAAATCAACGGATAAGTTCATAGCTGAAGTCGACAAAGTGCTCTTGTCCAAAGAAAAAGAGATTATGGAAGTATAATGAAATTCAAGAGACTTCAGGCCCCTCCGTTTATGGTGGGGTTTGTCTCTTTCTGATAAGAGCTTGGAGGAAACGGAAATGATCAAACGGATTCAAGAATGGCTGAGCCGTAAAGACAGGCAGGAGCCAGTCGAGATTTCACCGGATAATATTCCCCGGCATGTAGCGATAATTATGGATGGCAATGGCCGCTGGGCGAAACGGCGCGGTCTGCCCCGTATTGTAGGCCATCAGAACGGGATGAAGGCGGTCAAACGTGCGACGATTGCCGCGAATGACCTGGGCGTTGAATTCTTGACCCTGTATGCTTTCTCTACGGAGAACTGGAGCCGGCCGAAGGATGAGGTTGATTTCCTCATGCGCCTCCCTGTAGAATTCCTGGCGATTGAACTGGACGAATTGATTCATAAGAATGTTCAAGTACGTGTAATGGGGAATGCCGAGGCTTTGCCTTCCCATACCCGTAAGGCTATGGAAGAAGCGGTTGCCCGCACGCAGAGCAATACCGGACTTATTCTGAATTTTGCATTAAACTACGGCGGACGCAAGGAAATTGAGGATTGTATGCGCGGCTTGGGCAAGGATATCCAGGCAGGAGTCCTGTCACCTGAAGAGATCACTTCAGAGCTGATTGACAGCAGACTGTTGTCCGGCGGATTACCTGATCCTGACCTCTTGATCCGTACCAGCGGTGAAATGCGGCTCAGTAATTTTATGCTGTGGCAGGTCGCCTATAGTGAATTTTGGTTTACGGATGCGTACTGGCCGGAGTTTGACAAGACGCATCTGATGCAGGCTGTCGCTGAGTATCAGCGCCGCACACGCCGTTATGGTGGATTGAAGTAGCCTGATGGGAGAGGGATTCTTTGAAGCAGCGATTGATTACCGGAATTGTTGCCGGGGCCTTGTTTTTAGGGTTATGCTATTGGGGTGGCTGGCCGTATCAGCTGATGCTGACTGCCATGGCCCTCATCGGCTATTATGAATTTGTGAAAATGACGGGTACAGCTACCTTTGGACTGACTGCTGTATTTGGTTACGCATCTGTAGTAGGTTTTATGATTCCTTGGGACCTCCTGGGAATAGATAAGCTATTCTCTTGGGAACAGGGGATATGGCTGTTAATGCTGCTGTTCCTGCTGGTTACTGTGTTCAGTAAGAATAAGCTGGATATCAAAATCACCGCAATGATGTTCACCGGCATTGTTTACATAGGGATGGGGTTCTCCTATATGGGAATTGCCCGTGGTGCGGGAGACGGCCATGGCCTCTTCTGGACGATCCTGTTGCTGTGCTGTATCTGGGGCAGTGATGCCGGAGCCTATTTTGTTGGCAGAAGCTTCGGGAAGAATAAGCTGTGGCCTGCAATCAGTCCTAACAAGACCATTGAGGGCGCTCTTGGCGGAGTGTTGATTTCTGCTGTCCTATCGATTGTTTTTGCTTTACTGGTTCCTGATCTGCTGACGATCGGACGCGCGCTGCTGATTGGAATTGCCTGCGCCGTGCTGGGTCAGCTCGGAGATCTTGTACAATCTGCCTATAAACGGGTGTACGGTATTAAGGATTCAGGCTCACTGCTGCCCGGTCACGGAGGCATCCTGGACCGCTGCGACAGCTGGATTATCGTATTTCCTTTCGTACATATCGTAATGCTGATGCCTTACTATTAACGACAGGGAGAAGGAAAGCAACTGTGAAAAGAATTAGTATTCTCGGCTCCACAGGCTCCATCGGTACCCAGACGCTGGACGTTGTAGCCATGCATCCGGAAGCCTTTGAAGTCGATGGGCTGGCGGCGGGAAACAATACTGCACTGCTGCTGGAACAGGTCCGCCGCTTCAAGCCGCGCCGTGTTTCGGTATCCACAAAGGAGCTTGCAGAGGAGATCAGATCCAGTCTGCCTGCCGGTGTAGAGCTGTATAGCGGAAGTGAAGGGCTGGTGGAGATTGCTGCCGGGGGCGATGCTGAGACGGTCGTGACTGCGCTCGTAGGCAGTGTAGGACTTCAGTCTACGCTTGCGGCGATTGAAGCCGGCAGACATATTGGACTGGCTAATAAGGAGACGCTCGTGACCGCCGGACATCTGGTTACAGAGCTGGCTGGACGCAAAGGCGTGAAGCTGCTGCCAGTGGACAGTGAGCATTCGGCGATTTTCCAATGTTTAAATGGCGAGAATCGTGAAGATGTGGCTGCGATTACCATTACTGCCTCCGGCGGTTCATTCCGTGATTATAAGCGAGAAGAGCTTAAGAATGTAACCGTAGAGGACGCACTTCGTCACCCCAACTGGAGCATGGGAGCCAAGATTACTATAGATTCGGCAACCATGGTCAACAAAGGCCTGGAGGTTATTGAAGCCCACCATTTATTCGCTCTTCCGTATGAGCAGATTGATGTGCTGCTGCATCCGGAGAGCATTATTCATTCGTATGTGGAATTCCGTGACAGCAGCATTATTGCTCAGCTGGGGACTCCTGATATGCGGGTTCCTATTCAATACGCACTAACCTATCCCGACCGCTGGCCGTCGCCCGCGAAGCGATTGTCGCTGGCTCAGGTAGCTAGCCTGACCTTCCGGGAGATGGACTATGAGCGCTATCCGGCGCTGAAGATGGCTATTGACTGCGGAATTGCGGGCGGCACATTCACGACGGCCTTCAATGCAGCCAATGAGGTCGCTGTTGCCCGCTTCCTGCGCGGTGAAATTCCTTTCCTGCGCATTGATGAGATTATTGATGAAGTGCTTCAGCGCCATCATAATGCGGCAAACCCTGGTCTGGAAGAGATTCATTTGTGCGACATGGCTTCCCGTGAGCTTGCGGCTGTCCTGTAACGGGAGGGTAGACGCCTTTGGATACTGTAATAATAGCTGTGCCCTGAAAAATAGGTGTGGACTGTTGATTCTCTTGTGCCCTGCCTTGGAATAATGATAAATTAAGAGGACATACTTCGGTCTTACACCTTAAGGGGGAATGTTGCGCTATGGAGATGGTAAGAGTTGTTTTTTTAACGGTGTTTATGTTCTTTGTTTTGGTGACTGTCCATGAATGGGGACATTATTATTTTGCCAAACGCGCCGGAATTCTTGTACGGGAATTTGCGATCGGTTTCGGTCCGAAACTGTTCTCTTATAAACGCGGTGAAACCCAGTTCACGCTTCGCTTGCTGCCCTTCGGGGGATACGCCCGTATGGCCGGCGAGGACCCGGAGATGGTTGAGATCGGCCCCGGGCAGACCATTGCCGTCCGGCTGGGCCAGGATAACAAGGTGAAGAATATTTACATCGATTCTCTGGATACCCGCAGAAATGTTATACGCGGCGAAGCGCAGTTCACGGATCTGGAGAACGAACTGAAGATCCGCCTCGATGTAGACGGTGAAGTGACTACTTATGATGTGAATCCGCAGGCGATGATGATCAAGGGCACCCAGCAGACGCAGATTGCGCCTAGGGACCGTCAATTCGGCGGCAAAACCGTCGGTCAGCGTGCGATAGCGATCCTGGCCGGTCCGGTGATGAACTTCATTCTGGCGTTTGTATTATTCGCACTTCATCTGCAGATGGCTGGAATCCCGGTGGAGAACCCGACCTATGTGAAGATCGGTGATGTCAGTTCAGGAATGCCTGCGCAAGAAGCAGGTCTGCAGAAGGGCGACATCGTCGTCACTGTGGACGGGCAGGCCATCGGCGGAGATTACCAGAAGATGATCAAGCTGACTTCGGCCTCCAAAGGCAAAGAAATGAACTGGACGCTGAAGCGCGGCGAAGAGACCTTGAAGGTGACCATGATTCCCCGTGGAATGGAAGGGGAGGAAGGCGGCAAAGTGGGTATTACGCCAGAGCTGCCTACCCGCAAGGCCGGAGTGGGGGAGACAATCACCAAGTCTGGTACTGCTATGGTTGACACCACCAAGCTGATTTTTATCGGCTTCAAGCAGCTGATTAATAAATTTAATATGGATGATATCTCTGGACCAGTAGGCACGTTCCAGTTGACCGGACAGATTGCCCAGCAGGGGATTCAGTATCTGACCTATTGGGCGGCTATTCTCAGCTTGTACTTAGGGATCTTTAACCTGTTGCCGATTCCTGCTTTGGATGGCAGCCGGCTTGTGTTCCTTGGGGTTGAGGCGTTACGCGGCAAGCCGGTGGACCCGAGCCGGGAAGGCATGGTCCATTTTGTAGGCTTTGCCCTGCTGTTCCTGGTGATGATCGCTGTTACTTATAATGATATTTTACGCCTCATAAGCGGCTGACGGATGTCATATCATTGTTGATCCCGTGGTGTATATAAATCGGCTTCATAGCTAATATGCAATCTGCGGGGCGAATATAGGAGGATTTCTTTACATGGCCAAAGACAAGCAATTCGTTACAGAGATCACGCCGCAGGGCGAGGATTTCTCACGTTGGTATATCGATGTAATCAAAAAGGCGGACCTGATGGATTATTCACCGGTCCGCGGCTGTATCGTATTCAAACCGGACGGCTATGAAATCTGGGAGCATATCCAGGAGGAAATGAACCGCCGCCTGAAGGCTACCGGTCACCGGAACGCCTACTTCCCGCTGTTCATTCCCGAGAGCTTTTTCCAGAAGGAGAAAGAACATGTGGAGGGCTTCAATCCGGAGCTGCCTTGGGTCACTGAGGCCGGAGGCGATGTGCTGGAAGAACGTCTGGCGATCCGCCCTACATCCGAGACGATGTTCGGCCATATGTATTCCAAGTGGATTCAGTCTTACCGCGACCTTCCGGTTCTGATCAATCAATGGGCCAACGTTGTCCGCTGGGAGAAACGTACCCTGCCGTTCATCCGCACTACGGAATTCCTCTGGCAGGAAGGCCATACCGCGCATGAGAATGAGACGGAAGCACGCGAAGAAACTATGAAGATGCTTGATAACTACCGCGACTTCGTGGAGACCTTTCTGGCTATTCCGGTAGTGACCGGACAGAAGACGCCATCCGAGCGGTTCGCTGGTGCCGTGGATACGTATTCCATTGAAGCGATGATGAAAGATGGACGGGCTGTGCAGGCGGCTACCTCGCATTATCTGGGTACCAAGTTCGCCGTGGCTTTTGACATCCAGTACTTGAGCCGTGATAATGTACTGGAATATGCACATACGACCTCATGGGGCTCTACAACACGCCTAATCGGTTCCCTCATCATGGTGCATGGTGACGACCGTGGACTGGCTCTGCCGCCGAAGGTAGCGCCTACGCAGGTCATTATGATTCCTATCGGACCGCCTAAAACGCGTGAAGCAGTCATCGGACGTACCGATGAGCTGTTCAATGAACTCAAAAGTGCCGGAATCCGCGTGCGTGTAGATGACCGTGCGGATGTAACCCCGGGCTGGAAGTTCAATGAATATGAAATGCGCGGTGTCCCTGTCCGTCTGGAGCTTGGACCACGTGATATGGAGAATGGAGTCTGCGTGCTCGTATCCCGGATCAGCGGCGAGAAGAAGGTCATTCAGCAGGAGAACCTGGTTGAAGAAGTGAACGCCATGCTGGAGCAGGTGCACCAGGAAATGTACGAGCGGGCACTGAAATTCCGTGAGGATCATTTCTATTCCGTAGATACTCTGGAGCAGATGAAGGATTCCATGGAAGAGAAACGCGGATTTGCGCTTGCAGGCTGGTGCGGTTCTGAAGAATGTGAGGATAAGGTCAAGGAAGAGACCGGCGCAGGCAGCCGTAATATTCCGTTCCACCCGTCAGAAACGAAAGAAACCTGTATCTGCTGCGGCAAACCTGCCCAGCATACGGTTGTATTTGCCAAAGCGTATTAATCGGCAACCTTATATTATTTAATTTTTTATATCAGCTTCTGGCGAGAGGAGTCGGCGGGCCGCAAGTACCCAATGCTTTTTAAGCCGGAGGCTTTTTCTTACAATAGATTATATTAGAATGACGTCGATGTCTTACGCCAATTATTGCCGAGTTAGGTGGGGAATGCATGGAGCAGAACGTGGAGAGAAGAAAGAGATTTGAGCTGTTGATGAAGCAGGGGGAGATTCCGCCTGCCATGATTGATCCTTATTTTGTAGACGGACAGATTGAACGGGTGGAGATCAGCCGCGGCAACCATGACTGGCATATTGTGATTGCGAAGACAACCCTGATTCCCGCCCAGACCTACCGGGCCTTTATCCTTAGAATGCGTGAGAAGCTGCAGCATATTGCCAAGGTCAGCTTCTTGTTCCTATATGATGATACTGTAAGCAGAGCCGATATTGTGCAGGAGTACTGGGGCATGTTCCTG
This sequence comes from Paenibacillus sp. FSL H8-0332, assembly GCF_037963835.1. Taxonomy (NCBI): domain Bacteria; kingdom Bacillati; phylum Bacillota; class Bacilli; order Caryophanales; family Paenibacillaceae; genus Paenibacillus; species Paenibacillus sp. FSL H8-0332. Next base: position 3,978,788 of record NZ_CP150145.1, on the reverse strand, counting down.
GAGTGGGTCCAGCGTGAGATTCCTTCCGTTAACGGATGGCTGACGCGTTCCAGTCAGGAGCTGCGGGACGGTACGCTCATCCTTAGCCTGAATGACACCATGTCGCTCGAGCTGGCCCGTAAAAAGGGTATCGAAGCCGCCATTATTAAATATTATGATAAATATTTCGCACTTCCCCTCAAGGTCAAGCTGCAAATGGCTGAGGACGAGAGCAAGAGCAAGGCGGATGCTTATGAGGAATTCCAGCAGAAGCTCCAGCAGGAGCAGCGTGAGCTGGTAGAGCTGATGATGATGAATAGCGAGCCGGACGAGCCTGAAGAAACCGGGGACCCGAATGAGGTCATTAAGCTTCAGGTCGGGAATGACATCAAAGAGCAGGCCGTCTCCATTCTGGAGATTCAGGATGAAGAGAAGAAGATTACGATCCAGGGGACGATCTTCGGACTGGACCGCAAGGAGCTGCGTAACGGAAATACACTGTTCACCTTCTGCATCACAGACTTTACAGATTCACTGCAGATGAAGATGTTCGCGAAGACCAGGGAAGAGCTGAAGATCATGGGCCAGCTGGCTAACGGCAAATGGGTCCGGGCGCGCGGCAAAGTGGAATATGACCGGTTCATGCAGATTCCCGAGCTGGTGATGATTCCTTCGGATCTGACCGAGGTGTCGGCGCCGCCTGCCCGTAAGGACAATGCCAAGGAGAAGCGTGTGGAGTTCCATCTGCATACCACTATGAGCACGATGGATGCGGTAGCACCGATTGATGCCTATGTCAAAACAGCTGCGAAATGGGGCCACCCGGCACTTGCAGTTACCGACCACGGCAATGTTCAGAGCTTCCCGGATGCGAATCATGCCGCCCATAAGCATAAGCTCAAGATGCTCTACGGTGTGGAGGCCAATGTCGTCAATGATGCGGTCAACATCGTGGAGAATGCGCAGCCGCTGGAGCTCAAGACGGCAACCTATGTCGTCTTCGATATCGAGACCACAGGGCTGTCCATCACACGCAACAACATCACAGAGCTTGCGGCGATCAAGATGTGCGAAGGTAAGGAGCTGGACCGTTACACTACTTTCGTCAATCCGCATGAGAAAATCCCTTACCACATCCAGCAGTTGACGAATATTACGGATGAAATGGTCAAGGATGCGCCGGATCTTGCGCCGGTACTTAAAGAGTTCGTGGAGTTTGTGGGAGACAGCATTCTTGTTGCGCATAATGCACGTTTCGATATGGGCTTCATTCAGGCTTCCCTGAAGAAGCTGGGGCAGCCGGAGCTCCCGAATCCTTGGCTGGATACGTTGGAGCTGGCGCGTCTGCTCTACCCCAAAATGAAGAACCACCGGCTCAATACGCTTGCTGACAAGTACAAGGTACTGCTGGAGAGTCATCACCGTGCGGTGGATGATACGATTGCGCTGGGCGGGATTCTGAACGGTCTGCTGGCCGATGCGGAGAAGATGAAGGGCATGACCCGGCTTGACCGGCTAAATGACTATGTAGGCAATGACCTGTCGACTGTCCGGCCGTTTCACTGCGGGATCTATGCCCTGAATCCGATCGGCAAAAAGAATCTCTACAAGCTGATCTCCATGTCGCATACAGAGTACTATAAGCGGGTGCCTTGCATCCCCAAGTCAAAGCTTGAAGAGCTTCGTGACGGACTGCTCGTCATATCCGGCTGTGAGCGGGGCGAGTTCTTCGAGGCTGTGCTGAACAAGACCGTGGAGGAGGCGATTGAGGTTGCCCAGTTCTATGATGTACTGGAAATCCAGCCGCTCACTATGTACATGCATCTGGTGGATAAAGGGTTCGTAGCGAGTCCGGAGGACCTGCGGGGTGTTGTACGCAAAATCTGTGAGATCGGCGAGCAAATGAACAAGCCGGTGATAGCTACTGGGAATGTGCACTACCTTGAGCCGCGCGATAAGCTGTTCCGCGATATTACGATCCATGGGATTACCGGGTTCAGTCCGCTGAAGGACCAGAACAAGCCGGATGCCCACTTCCGGACGACCGATGAGATGCTTGCCGAGTTCGAATATCTGGGTGCAGCCAAAGCGAAGGAAGTCGTGGTCACGAATACTGTTGAACTGGCTGAGCGGTTCGAGGAATACGATCTGTTCCCCAGCGATCTCTTCACGCCTATTATTGAAGGGGCGGACGATGAGATCCGCAATACCTGCTATGACACAGCCAAATCGATCTACGGCGAGGAGCTGCCGGAGGTTGTGGTTGCCCGTCTGGAGAAGGAGCTTGCCCCGATTATTAAATACGGGTTCTCTGCCAACTATCTGATCTCGGAACGGCTCGTCAAAAAGTCCAACCAGGACGGTTATCTCGTCGGTTCCCGTGGCTCGGTAGGCTCGTCGGTAGTGGCAACATTCCTTGGAATCTCGGAGGTTAATCCGCTTCCGGCTCACTATATCTGCACCAATTCCGAATGCCGGCACAGTGAATGGTTCCTGGACGGCAGTGTGCCAAGCGGCTTCGACTTGCCGGATAAGGATTGCCCGCATTGTGGAGGCCGGCTGAAGGGAGAAGGCCAGGATATTCCGTTTGAGACCTTTCTGGGCTTCAAAGGGGACAAGGTTCCCGATATTGACCTTAACTTCTCCGGGGAGTATCAGCCAAACGCCCATAACTTTACCAAAACGATGTTCGGTCCGGACAATGTATTCCGTGCGGGAACCATTGGTACGGTGGCGGAGAAGACTGCTTTCGGCTTCACCAAGAAATATGAAGAGCATCACCAGAAGCGCTGGCGCGGTGCGGAGGTCGGACGGCTTGCCGCCGGCTGTACCGGGGTGAAGCGCAGTACGGGGCAGCATCCCGGCGGTATTGTCGTCTTGCCGGACTATATGGAGATTGAAGACATCACTCCGGTACAGTTCCCGGCGGATGATGTTACAGCCGAGTGGAAGACCACCCATTTCGATTATCACGCCTTCGATGCCAACCTGCTGAAGCTCGATATTCTCGGCCACGATGATCCGACCATGATGCGGATGCTGCAGGATCTGACCGGCGTGGACCCGACGACCATTCCGATGAATGATCCGAAGGTAATGAGCATGTTCAACTCCACGGATGCGCTCGGGGTAAGGCCGGATCAGATCCGTACCCCGGTGGCCACTTATGGTGTGCCGGAGATGGGGACGAAGTTCGTCCGCCAGATGCTTGTCGAAGCCAAGCCCTCCAGCTTTGCCGATCTGCTGCAGATTTCCGGGCTGTCCCATGGAACCGGCGTATGGCTTGGGAACGCTCAAGAGCTGATCAAGAACAATACCTGCAACATTAAGACAGTAATCGGCTGTCGTGATGATATCATGCTCTACCTGATCTATAAGACGGGCATGGATGCTAGTCTGGCCTTCAAAATTACGGAGAGTGTGCGTAAAGGAAAGGGGCTGCCGCCGGAGTGGATTGAGGAGATGAAGAATTGCAAGGTGCCGCAGTGGTACATTGATTCCTGTCTCAAAATCCAGTACATGTTCCCGAAGGCCCATGCCGCGGCTTATGTCATTTCAGCGGTGCGCACAGCCTTCTTCAAGCTGTATCATCCGATAGAATACTATGCGACTTACTTCTCGGTCCGCGCTGCGGATTTCGATATCGAGCTGTGCTGCAAGGGCTACGAAGCCATCGCGCGCCAGCTTGTAGAGATCGAATCCAAGGGCTTCCAGGCGCTGCCTAAGGAAAAGGCGATGCTTCCGGTGCTTGAGATGGCCCTGGAGATGACCGCACGCGGCTTCAGCTTCAAGAACATTGATCTGTACCGCTCGGATGCCACCAAGTTCACGGTGGACGGCACCAGTCTGATCCCTCCGTTCTCCTCGCTTGCCGGAATCGGGGACAATGCCGCGATTAATATCGCCGCCGCCAAGGACGCCGGGGAATTCCTCTCCATTGAGGATTTCCAGCAGAAATCCAAGGCCAGTAAAACGGTGATTGAGCTGCTGAATGGAATGGGCTGCTTCCGCGGACTGCCAGAGAGCAACCAGCTTTCACTGTTCTGACAGCCGGCTCAAGTGATGTGATATATAACCCTTTAATGTCCTCTTAGAAAGGGGAGTCAAGGGCTGGTACTTGTCAGTGCTCCCTCACTATGGTATAATTTTTTTGGTAATAATGAGATAAGTCCGTTGTGTAAAGAGTGGGGAAACCCACTCTTTATCTTTGGTATATAGCAAAAGACAAGTTCGTGGAGGTAATCTTCTTTTGAGCACACCCAAATCCAAAATTAAACAAACGGTAGAGCAGCTGCTCGGGTCCTATCTCGAGGACAATGGTTTCGAACTGGTGGACGTTGAATACGTGAAGGAAGGCTCCAACTGGTTTCTGCGCGTATTCGTAGACAAAGAGGGTGGCATCGACATCGATGACTGCGGTACCATCAGCGAATATATCAGCCAGAAGCTGGATGAGAATGATCCATTCTCCGAAGCGTATTTCCTTGAAGTCTCCTCGCCGGGAGCTGAGCGTCCGCTCAAGAAAGCTGCGGATGTGGCCAAGGCGGTAGGCAAGGACGTAAATGTTACGGTCTATGAGCCGATTCAAGGACTCAAAGAATTCGAAGGTCGATTGCTCTCGTTCGAGAACGAGGAACTGCTCATCTCCGCGGGCAAAAAAGAACATGTGGTACCTTACGCCAAGGTCGCCAGTGCGAGATTGGCCATTATTTTTTAACGTCTTGAAAGGGGGACCGGAATTTCATGAGTATGGAGTTTATTGAAGCTATGAATGAACTGGAAAGGGAGAAAGGCATCAGCAAGGATGTGCTGTTCGAAGCCATCGAAGCGGCGCTGATCTCCAGCTATAAACGCAATTTCAATGCGGCGCAGAATGTGCGTGTGGATATGAACCGCAACACAGGCGTAATCAAGGTGTATGCCCGCAAGCTGATTGTGGAGGAGGTTCTCGATGCACGGACTGAGATCTCGCTCATGGCTGCCCGGGAGATCAACCCGCATTTCCAGCTGGAGGATATCGCCGAGCAAGAAGTCACGCCGCGTGATTTCGGCCGTATTGCCGCCCAGACTGCGAAGCAGGTGGTTACCCAGCGTATCCGCGAAGCTGAACGCGGCCTGATCTATAACGCTTTTATCGACAAGGAAGATGATATTGTGACTGGCCTTGTACAGCGTCAGGATATGCGTAACATCTATGTCGATCTTGGCAAAATCGAGGCGGTTCTTCCGCTGAGCGAGCTGATGCCTGGAGAGAAGTTCAAGCAGAGCGAGCGTATCAAGGCTTATATCACCAAGGTGGAGAATACGACCAAAGGACCGCAGATCATGTTGTCCCGCAGTCATCCGGGTCTCCTGAAGCGTCTGTTCGAGCTGGAGGTGCCGGAGATTTTTGACGGAGTGGTGGAGATTCGTTCTGTTGCCCGCGAAGCCGGATTCCGTTCCAAAATCGCTGTGTTCTCGCGCAATCCCGAAGTGGACCCGGTGGGCTCCTGCGTAGGCCCAAGAGGCACACGCGTACAGACCATCGTGACTGAGCTTCGCGGCGAGAAGATCGATATCGTCAGATATTCCGAGCTGGTGCAGGAGTATGTAGCCAACGCACTTAGCCCGTCCAAGGTACTTGAGGTTCAAGTCTTTGAACCTGAGAAAATGGCCCGCGTCATTGTTCCTGATTATCAGCTGTCGCTTGCGATCGGCATCAAGGGGCAGAATGCCCGTCTTGCTGCCAAGCTAACCGGCTGGAAGATTGATATCAAGAGCGAGACGCAGGCGGAGCAGGAATACGGCAGACCCAGAACGTCGAATGATGAAATGCATCAGGATTCCGTCTCCATCGATTAATGAATGCTGACTGACGGGAGGTGCTTTGTATGAAGCAAAGAAAGGTGCCGCTGCGTAAATGCGTTGCCAGCCAGGAGATGATGCCCAAGAAAGAGCTGATTCGAGTGGTGAGAACGCCTGAAGGCGAGGTGCTGATCGACCTGACAGGCAAGAAGTCGGGCCGTGGCGCTTATATATGCGGTAAACTGGAATACTTTAAGCTAGCACAGAAGACCAAAGCACTTGATCGGGCATTGAAATGTCAGGTCAGTCCTGAAATCTATGCCCAGCTTGCCCGGGATTTTGCATCCGTGGAGGAGCAATTTTTGGCAGCGAAGGATAGTGAGGACAATGAGTAAGACACTTTCTTATTTAGGGCTTGCGATGAGAGCAGGCAAGATTGTCACCGGTGATGAGGCTGTGCTTAAGGCAGTACGGTCTTCAGAGGCCAAGCTGGTCGTCCTGGCAGGTGACGCTTCAGATAATACCCAGAAGAAGTTCCGCGATAAATGCGGGACCTACGATATTCCACTAGTAATCGCATTTCACCGGGATGAACTCGGTGCAAGTATTGGTAAGGACCAGCGCGTAGTGCTGGCCGTTACGGATAAAGGATTCGCGGAAATGATCTCCAGAACGCTTGGAGATACTGTCGGAGGTGGAGTTATTGACTAAAGAAGATAATAAGGATAAGCTGCGCGTATACGAATATGCGAAGTCTTTGAACATGAGCAGCAAAGAAATTATTACCATTCTGAAGCGTTTGGATGTCCCGGTGAATAATCATATGAGTGTCATGGAGAATGGCTCCGTGAACAAAGTTGAACAGTTCTTCAAGGACATCAAGTCAAACGCTGCAGCCAAGCGGGACACCGGCACCAACAATCGTCCGGTAGTGACTACCGGTGCGGTAAACGCCGAATCCCAGAGTGCTCAGAATACCAACAAAATTCAATCGGAAAAGCAGGTAGGTATGAACAGTAACCAAAACAACCAATCGACGACGTCCCCAAGGCCCCAAAGCGGACAAGATTCCCGCAGAACACAAGCATCAGGCACAGCGCAGAATTCGCGCCCGCAGAGCAGCTCCACTAGTGGCAGCCGCCCGCAGAGCAGTTCCACTGGCGGCAGCCGCCCACAAGGCAGCTCCACTAGCGGCAGCCGTCCACAAGGCAGCTCCACTGGCGGTAGCCGTCCACAAGGCAGCTCCACTAGCGGTAGCCGTCCACAAGGTAGCTCCACTAGCAGCAGCCGTCCACAAGGCAGCTCCACTGGCGGCAGCCGTCCGCAAGGCAGCTCCACTACTGGCAGCCGTCCACAAGGCAGCTCCACTACTGGCAGCCGTCCGCAAGGACAAGGCGGCGCACCACGTACAGGTGACCGTCCGCAAGGTCAAGGCAATGCAGGGGGAGGTTTCTCACGCAGCGACGGCCCTAAGAAGAGCACCACTGGCGGCAGACCTGGCGGCAACAACAGCGGCCAGAAACGTTACGACGACAACAAGGGCGGCAACTATCGCGGCCGTGGCGGCAAGAACAGCCGCGGCAGAAACCAGCCGACCGTATATCGTGAGAAGATTGACAACACACCTAAGAAGATCATTGTCCGCGGCAGCATGACTGTCGGTGAAACCGCGAAGCTGCTCCACAAGGATGCTTCGGAAGTGATCAAGAAGCTGATCTCGATGGGGGTTATGGCGACCATCAATCAGGAGCTGGATATCGATACGATTCTACTGCTGGCCGGCGAATTCGGCGTAGAAGTAGAAGTGAAGATTCCGGTAGATGAAGACAGCTTCGAGACTGTGGAAGAGAATGATACCGAAGCGGAATTGATCACCCGTCCACCGGTTGTAACCATCATGGGTCACGTTGACCATGGTAAAACAACCTTGCTTGATGCCATCCGTTCCACGAACGTAACAGGCGGCGAAGCAGGCGGAATTACCCAGCATATCGGTGCCTATCAAGTTGAAATCAACCACAAGAAAATCACATTCCTGGATACACCGGGCCATGAAGCGTTCACCGCCATGCGTGCCCGTGGTGCCCAAGTCACGGATATGACCATTATCGTTGTAGCGGCAGATGACGGCGTAATGCCTCAGACCGTAGAAGCGATCAACCATGCCAAGGCAGCCGGACTTCCGATCATTGTTGCAGTTAACAAGATCGACAAGCCGGGCGCTGACCCTGACAAGGTGAAGCAGGAGCTTACAAGCTATGAGCTGGTGCCGGAAGAGTGGGGCGGCGATACGATCTTCGTCAACCTGTCCGCTAAGCAGCGCATTAACCTTGAAGAACTGCTGGAAATGATCCTGCTCGTCGCTGAAGTGAATGAGTACAAGGCGAACCCGGACAAACGGGCGCGCGGTACTGTTATAGAAGCTGAGCTTGATAAGAATCGTGGACCGGTTGCCCGTATTCTCGTGCAGAACGGTACGCTGAAGGTCGGAGACGCTTTTGTAGCGGGTAACTGCTTCGGCCGCGTACGCGCCATGGTGAATGACAAGGGACGCAAGATCAAGGAAGCGGGACCTTCCACTCCAGTGGAAATTACCGGTCTGACCGAAGTGCCGCAGGCGGGCGATCCGTTCATGGCCTTCGAAGATGAGCGCAAAGCACGGTCGATTGCTGACAGACGTTCGATCACACAGCGCCAGTCCGAGCTGAACACGAACACCCGCGTAACGCTGGATGATCTGTTCAAGCACATCAAAGACGGCGAGATCAAGGATCTCAACGTTATTATCAAAGCTGACGTTCAAGGTTCGGTAGAGGCGCTGAAAGGCTCCTTGGCCAAGATCGAAGTCGAAGGTGTCCGCGTGAAGATCCTGCATAGCGGTGCCGGCGCGATTACGGAATCCGATATTACTCTGGCAGCAGCCTCCAACGCTATCGTGATCGGCTTCAACGTTCGTCCGGATACCCAGACGAAAGCGGCAGCAGAGCAGGAGAAGGTGGATGTGCGTCTGCACAACATCATCTACAATGTCATTGAAGAGATTGAAAGTGCCATGAAGGGCATGCTTGATCCCATCTATAAAGAAGCTGTTATCGGCCATGCCGAAGTGCGCAACGTATTCAAAATCAGCAAAGTGGGCAGTGTCGCAGGCTGTATGGTTACAGACGGCAAAATTTCCCGCAATGCTGAAATGCGCCTGATCCGCAGCGGTATTGTTGTCTTCACAGGCAAAATCGACACCTTGAAGCGTTTCAAAGATGATGCAAAAGAAGTGGCACAGGGTTATGAATGTGGCATAACTTTGGAACGCTATAATGATGTCATTGAAGGCGACATTATCGAAGCATTCATCATGGAAACGGTAGAGCGCTAAGCGAAGAGGTGAAATAAGATGTCTAAAATCAGAGCCGGACGGGTTGGCGAACAGATTAAGAAAGAGCTGAGCCAGCTCATCCAGAGCGGACTGAAGGACCCGCGTGTCGGGTTCGTAACGATAACTGGAGTAGATGTGACGAATGATTTGTCACAGGCCAAGGTATACCTGAGTGTATTCGGGGACGAGGAGCAGAAGTCTGACTCGCTCAAAGCGATAGAGAAAGCCAATGGCTTTCTCCGCTCGGAGCTTGGCAAAGCGATTCGCCTGCGCCATACGCCTGAGCTGATCTTCAAGATGGATGAATCCGTTGCTTACGGAAGTCATATTGAGAAGCTGCTCGGCGAAATCGGCAAAAACGAATAGGCTACGGAACATAAAGGAGACGGCGAATGCAGAGCTATGAACAAAGTCTCCAGCAGACGCGTAAGTTTCTGCTGGAACACGACGATTATCTTGTAGTGTCGCATGTTCAGCCGGACGGAGATGCAGTCAGCTCCACCCTCGCGGTGGGCTGGCTTCTCTCATGTCTGGGCAAAAAATATTTGATGCTGAACGAGGGGCAAATCCCGCAAAGAATGGAATATTTATGGCATGCCGATCAAATTGTAAATCTGTCTGAGGGTTCATTGCCCCGCCAGTACAGCCATGTAATTTGTGTCGACTGCGCGGATTTCCAGCGTGTGGGGATGACCCAGCAGCATTTCACCAGTGATGCACTGATCTTGAATATAGACCATCATCCAACCAATAACGGCTATGGCGCGGTGAACCTCATCAAGCCGGATGCGGCAGCGACAGCAGAAATTCTGTTCGATCTGCTGAAGACCTTTGAGCTGGAGTGGGATATTGATATTGCTACAGCCATATATACCGGGCTGTTAACAGATACCGGCGGTTTCCGTTACAGCAATACTTCACCTAAAGTGATGGCGGCGGTATCCGAACTGCTGGCACTGGGCGTGAATGGACCGGATCTCGCAGAGACCCTGCTGGAAGAGATGACTCTCCCTCAGGTAAAGGTGCTGAACCGGGCGCTTAGCACACTGCAGCTCAGTCCTGAAGGAGATATAGCCTGGGTATATGTTACGCCTCAGGATATGCTGGACTCCGGAGCAGCCAATGAGGATCTTGAAGGGATTGTCAATTATCCCCGTAATATCCGCGGGGTAGAGGTAGGCGTTCTGTTCAAGGTCATTGATGACCAGGCGGTGAAGGCTAGTCTGCGTTCCGCAGGCAAGGTGGATGTGGCAGCGCTGGCGCAGGCCTTCGGCGGCGGCGGCCACACCCGTGCAGCGGGTGCCCGCATTAACGGTAGTCTGGAAGAGGCTGTGACCCAGGTGCTTGAGGAGGTCAAACGTCATTTATGAGTGAGCTTACAGGAGTTCTGGCTGTATACAAGCCGGCAGGGTTCACTTCACATGATGTTGTGGCCAAGGCGCGGCGCATTCTGGGCATGAAGCGGATTGGACATACCGGTACACTTGATCCTCAGGTAACCGGAGTATTGCCGCTCTGTTTGGGCCGGGCTACAAGGGTAGTGGAGTATATCCAGGAGCTGCCCAAGGAATATGTTGCCACGCTGCGGCTGGGAATGGCCAGCGATACAGAGGATGTTACCGGAACGATCACGGAATCCGTGGAGGAGGTTCATGTTACAGAGGCCGAAGTGCTGGCTGTACTGAACACCTTCCAGGGCGTGATTTCGCAGGTACCTCCGATGTATTCGGCAGTGAAGGTGGACGGCAAGCGTTTATATGAGCTGGCCCGGGAAGGCAAGACCGTGGAACGTAAGAGCCGCGAAGTAGAGATTTATGAGATTGAGATGCATCAAATGGTCTGGAATGGCAATTATCCGGAGATTACCTTTCGGGCGCTATGCTCGAAGGGGACCTATATCCGCACCCTCTGTGTAGATATCGGGCGTAAACTTGGTGTTCCTGGGGTAATGGTGAAGCTGGAGCGGACGATGTCGGCCGGGATCTCGGCCAGTCATTGCCTGACTCTGGAGCAAATTGCGCAGCACAAGGAAGCCGGTACGCTGGATGAGCATCTGATTGCTGCCGACGAGGCGATTTCACATTTGCCCAGACATATTGTTGCCGAGGAGAAGAAGAAAGCGGCCCTGCAAGGGCAGCGGTTGTCGATCCGTTGTGTGACGCCTGAAGTGAAGCAAGGCGGAGATTTCCGGCTTTATGATCAGCAAGGGGAGTTCCTCGGCATCTATGCTCTGGAGGCTACAGGAGCTATTGCACCCGTCAAGGTGTTTGCCCAGGTCTAAACTTTAATTTATTTGCGAATGTAGGTGAGAAACAGCGTGAGAACCGTAACGATAAGCTATCCGATGCTGCCGGAGACGGTGGCGCAGTATGCGCAGCCTCAAGTAGTTGCTCTGGGACAATTCGATGGATTGCATCTCGGACATGCCAGTGTCATCACATCTGCTGTTGCTCTTGCCCGCGAGGCAGGTGTACCTGCAGCCGTTATGACTTTCTACCCCCATCCCAAGGACGTTATGGGCAAAGGGGATTATGAGGGATATTTGACACCCGCTAAGGATAAGCAGGAGCTGCTTGCCGGGATGGGTGTTGAGCTTTTATATATAATTGCATTTAATGAAGAACTCTCCCGGGTAAGCCCGGCGGACTTTGTCTCTGTGATGCTGCTGCCGCTACAGATTGTGACTGCGGTTGTCGGGTTCGACTTCCGCTTCGGCCACAAGGGCGAGGGGGATGCGGATACGCTTTCGGAACTGGGACAGGGTGCGATGAAGGTAGAGACGGTCGCGCCGTTCCTCCTTGAAGGGGAGAAGGTCAGCAGCTCCGGCATCCGCAAGAGCTTGCTGAGCGGGGAACTCGATAAGGCCAATGCCTGGTTTGGGCGTTGTTATCACCTGCGCGGTATCGTCGGTCACGGGGAGAAGCGGGGCCGGACCATCGGCTTTCCGACAGCGAACCTGCAGCTCGAAGACCGCTATGTCATTCCGGCCACAGGCGTATACGCAGTGAAGGTCTTTTACAGGGACGAAGTGCTGTACGGGGTTATGAATGTCGGTGTGAAGCCTACGTTTCATGAAGGGGTAACCAAGCCCAGCTTTGAAGTCCATCTGTTTGATTTTGCCGCGGATATCTATGGGCATGAGCTTAAGGTAGAGCTGGTGTCCTACATCCGCGCTGAGCGCAAGTTCGAGTCTATTGATGCCTTGATTGCCCAGATCGGTGCAGATGCCGAGACAGCCAGAGGTCTTCTGGGATATCATTCCTAATCTTTCACGGACATGCCGTTTACTTTTGCCTGTGAAGGTGCTATACTGATTAACGTTGCTGGATTGACAGCATCAGAACCTTAGCTTGGTTGCTTGTTCTCACCGACGGTGACGAGGCTACTGGCGATTATAATGAAGGAGGTGAACAGGATGGCATTGACTCAAGAACGTAAACACCAATTGATCGACGAGCACAAAACTCACGAATCCGATACTGGATCCCCTGAGGTGCAAGTTGCTATCCTTACGGAGAACATCGTTAATTTGACTGACCACTTGCGTACGCACAAGAAGGATCATCATTCCCGCCGCGGACTGCTGAAGATGGTTGGACAACGTCGTAAACTGCTGGCGTATTTGAAGAACAAAGACATCAGACGTTACAGCGCCCTGATCGAAAAACTGGGATTGCGTCGTTAATTTCCATAAGTAGAACCCTAAAGCAGCCTGGTTGTATACCGTATGTCCTTCTTACGAGCGACAGCGGGACAGCCGGGTTGCTTTTTGAAAATTTAGGGTAAACTTTTACAGTTGACAAGTTGATAGCATTCGCAAAAACGGCTATCCTCACCTCTGCGGAGGACAAGCCGTTTTTGCTTGTAGAACATACAGAACGTATTATAACCATTCAAGGAGGGGTTTTATGGAACAACGTGTGGAAATGCAGCTGGGCGGAAGACGCCTTGTGCTGGAAACAGGCCGTCTGGCCAAACAAGCGAACGCAGCCGTGATGGTGCGTTACGGAGATACTTCAGTATTGTGTACGGTTACAGCATCCAGTGAACCTAAAGATCTGGATTTCTTCCCGCTGACAGTGAACTATGAGGAAAGATTATATGCAGTAGGCAAAATCCCAGGCGGATTCATCAAACGTGAAGGACGTCCGAGCGAGAAGGCGATTCTGTCCAGCCGTCTGACAGACCGTCCGATTCGTCCATTGTTCCCGGAAGGGTTCCGCAATGACGTTCAAGTCTTGAACCTGGTAATGAGCGTGGATCAGGACTGTGCGCCTGATATTGCTGCCATGATCGGTACTTCCGCTGCGCTCAGTATTTCCGATGTACCGTTTAACGGACCAATCGGCGGCGTGGCTGTTGGCCGGATTAACGGAGAATTCATCATCAATCCTGATCAAGCCCAGCAGGCTATCAGTGATCTTTATCTGGTTGTGGCTGGTACGAAGGATGCCATCATGATGGTAGAGGCAGAAGCCAATGAAGTGACTGAAGATGTGATGCTGGAAGCGATCATGTTCGGACATGACGAGGTCCGCAAGATTGTGGCTGTGATTGAGCAGCTCGTAGCCGTTGCCGGTAAAGAGAAGATGGCCGTGAAGCTGCATGCGGTTAATGCGGATGTAAATACAGAGGTTCGTGCTTTTGCTGAGATTCGTCTGGTGGAAGCCGTAAGAATCGCCGAGAAGCATGCCCGCCAGGATGCGATCGATCTGGTGAACAACGAAGCGGTGGCGTATTTCGCAGAGAAATACATAGAAACCCCAGAGCTTCTTAAGGATGTCAAGGAAGCACTGCATGATATCGTGAAGGATGAAGTCAGACGTCTAATCACGCATGACAAGGTTCGTCCGGATGGACGTAAGCTGGATGAGATTCGTCCGATCGAATGCGATACAGGCCTGCTGCCGCGCACACACGGTTCCGGTCTGTTCACACGCGGCCAGACACAGATCCTTAGCGTATGTACCCTGGGTGCACTAGGTGATGTGCAGATTCTGGATGGGATTGATCCGGCAGAAACCAAGCGATTCATGCACCATTACAACTTCCCTCCGTTCAGCGTAGGGGAAGCCCGTCCGCTGAGAGCACCGGGACGCCGCGAGATCGGCCACGGAGCACTGGGTGAACGTGCATTGTCCAAGGTTATTCCAAGTGAGACTGAATTCCCGTACACCATCCGTCTGGTATCTGAAGCGATTGAATCCAATGGCTCCACCTCCCAGGCGAGCATCTGTGCCAGTATCCTGGCCATGATGGATGCAGGGGTACCTATCAAGGCGCCTGTAGCAGGTGTAGCGATGGGTTTGATCAAGGACGGGGAGCATGTCTCCATCCTGACCGATATTCAAGGCATGGAAGATCACCTCGGCGATATGGACTTCAAGGTAGCGGGTACAGCTGAAGGCGTAACGGCTATTCAGATGGATATCAAAATCGACGGCATCGACCGCAAAATTCTGCACGAGGCGCTTCAGCAGGCCAAAGAAGGACGTATGTTCATCCTTGGTAAAATGAATGAAGCGATCGCTGCTCCAAGACAGAGCCTGTCTAAATATGCTCCGAAGATCATCATCATCAATATCAACCCGGACAAAATCCGTGATGTTATCGGTGCTGGCGGTAAAATCATCAACAAAATTATTGAAGAAACCGGCGTGAAGATCGACATCGAACAGGATGGCCGCGTATTCATCGGTTCCTCTGACGAAGCCATGATTCAGAAGGCCCGTGGAATTATTGAGGGTATTGTGAAGGAAGTAGTGGTTGGTGAGATTTATGTGGGTACCGTTAGACGCATTGAGAAATTCGGCGCTTTTGTTGAATTGATCCCTGGTAAAGACGGCCTCGTGCATATCTCCCAGCTGTCCACCGATCGTGTGGCTAAGGTGGAAGATGTTGTGGCGATTGGCGACACCATTACCGTGAAGGTAACGGAGATCGACCAGCAAGGCCGCGTCAACCTGTCGCGCAAAGCAGTTCTGACTTCGGAGAGCGGAGCGAAGGCGTAAGTCTTACGCCGCCGTTTCACCGGTATTCCAACTATAGATAAGAAGAAGAGACAGAGGCAGTACGGTTCTGCCTCTTTTTTTTGGAAAAGTATGCGCAGCGATGGGGTCCTGACAGGACGGCTATATCTTACCCGCTTGAAGGCAGTATAGATGCAGTATGCATAATCTGCGTCCTTCATACATAGGCTGGGACAAAGCGTCCCCGCACGGCTTGACCCTTGTGCGGGGACGGAACAGACCGTTTCTGCCGGGGAGGTAAGACGTCATGAAGACGGACAAGGCGGCGCTTGTGCTGGCTTGCATCGCAGTAGTAATCGGAATTGGCAGTACGAACGGACCCGTGAAAGAGATGATTGCCGGGCTTAAGCCGCAGGCGGATGCAGCCGTGATGAGCTATGCTCTGAATCAGGCGGAGGATGATCTGCGCGCGCAGATTACCCGCCGGGCCGAGGCGCTGAATGCGCAGCCGGTGAATGCTGTAGTTGACCGGGTATGGAAAGCCATACCCGGTTATAACGGGCTGGAAGTCGATGTGGAGGCCACCTACCGGAGCGCACTTTTACGGGGACCCCAAGAAGGGCTCAAGCTGATGTACCGCCAGATTAAGCCTAAGGTATCGCTGGATGATCTGGGAGCGCAGCCGATCTACCGGGGGAATCCGGCGAAGCCGATGGTCTCGCTGATGATTAATGTGGCGTGGGGGAATGAGTATATCCGGCCGATGCTGGATATTCTTGATGCGGAAAAGGTGAAGGTGACTTTTTTTCTGGACGGAAGCTGGCTAAGCCGCAACAAGGAGCTTGCAGCAGAGATGTTGAAGCGCGGGCATGAGGTGGAGAACCATGCGTATACGCATCCCAAGATGAGTAATCTAAGCCGGCCGCGTGCCGCTGCCGAGATTGAGAAGACGCAGAAGCTGCTGAAGGAAAGTCTGGGTGTGACGAATAAGTGGTTTGCTCCGCCGTCAGGAGACTTTAACCAGCAGACGGTGGAGATTGCCGCCTCGCTGGGGCTAAAGACGGTGTTGTGGACGCTCGATACGGTCGATTGGCGCAATCCGTCCCCGGAATCAATTGTTGCCAAGATCAGCAGCCGGGTAGAGCCGGGAACCCTGATCCTGATGCATCCGACGGCGTCCTCCTCGCAAGCGCTAAGAGGGATGATCCGGGGGATCAAAGCCAAGGGCCTGCTCTTGGGAACCGTCAGTCAGACGCTCTCACCTGAGCGTATCGTGACTGCGGAAGTTGAGTGAACGCCTTATTTCTGATAGGATAAGAGGCGCGAATAATAAATACAGACAGAACCAGGGCTGTGCCAGGAGGATTACACATTGGACAAAATATTATTATCGAACGGACTCCGGGTGGTTACCGAGAAGATCCCGACCGGCCGGTCCGTATCTTTCGGAATCTGGGTTAAGACGGGCTCCCGCAATGAGAACCCGCTTAATAACGGGATTTCCCATTTCATCGAGCATATGCTCTTTAAGGGAACTGACCGCTATACCGCCAAGGATATTGCCGAACAGTTTGATGCCATTGGCGGCAACGTCAATGCCTTTACCTCGAAGGAATATACATGCTTTTATGCCAAAGTACTGGATGAGCATTTGCCGATTGCCGTGGATGTGCTGGCGGATATGTTCTTCCGTTCACGGATGGATGCGGAAGAGCTGGCCAAGGAGAAGAATGTGATCCTGGAGGAAATCGCCATGTGCGAGGACACGCCGGATGATCTTGTCCATGAGCTGATGTGTGCTGCCGCCTACGGCGAGCACCCGCTGGCCTATACCATCCTGGGGCTGAAGGAACGCCTGCTGGAGATGACGCCGGATGATCTGCGTGCTTACATGAAGGAGCAGTATACCATCGAGAACACCGTGATCAGCGTAGCCGGTAATATTAATGACGGGCTGATCCCGCTGCTGGAGCAGCATTTCGGTTCCTTCACGAATCATGGTGAAGCACCTCTGCTGACTGAGCCTGCATATCAGGGGGAGCTGGTGTTCCACAAAAAGAAGACTGAGCAGAATCACATCTGCATCTCCTTGCCGGGTGTCCGCAGCGGCGGACCGCTGCAATATCCGATGGCGCTCCTCAACAATGCGTTCGGCGGCGGCATGAGCTCCCGGCTGTTCCAGGAGATCCGCGAGAAGCGCGGTCTGGCCTATTCCGTATTCTCCTACCATAGCGCCCAGGCGGATAGCGGTTTGTTCACGGTGTATGCCGGTACAGCGCCGAAGCAGACCAAGGAAGTTACAGAGCTGATCAAAGAAATGCTGCGTGATCTGGCTGTGAACGGCCTGAGCGAGGACGAGCTCCGTAAGGGCAAGGAGCAGCTCAAGGGCAGCCTGATTCTCAGTCTGGAGAGTACGGGCAGCCGGATGAACCGGATGGGCAAAAATGAGCTGATGCTCGGCCGTCAGGATACGCTGGATGAAATGATAGCCAAAATCGGAGCTGTAACCATGGAGGATATCAACGCTCTGCTGGACTTTATGTTCGCACAGCCGTTGTCCCTGGCGATGGTAGGTTCCACCGATAAAGCGATAGCCAATGTTAGGAGAGATGATCTTGCCGCATTACGTACAAATTAACAAGCTTCCGGGGAATGAGGATGTACTGCTGCCCTGCAAAATGTCCGAGCTGGCCTCGGGGTATGACCTGTATGCCGCTGTAGGAGAGCCTGTGGTACTTGCTCCGGGCGAGCGGACGCTGATCCCGACCGGCATATCGCTGGCGATGCCAGGCGGGCTGGAGGCGCAGATCCGTCCGCGCAGCGGGCTGGCCCTGAAGCATGGCATCACCTGTCTGAACACACCGGGCACGATCGACGCAGATTACCGGGGTGAAATTAAGGTGCTGCTGATCAACCTGGGACAGGAGCCGTTTGCGATTGCCCGTAACGAGCGGATCGCCCAGATGGTATTCCAGGCTGTGCCTGAAGTGACTCTGGTGGAAGTGGATGAGCTGTCTGACACAGAGCGCGGAGCCGGCGGCTTCGGGCATACTGGCAAATAAGCGTCCTTATCTCATAGCTGTACCAATTAGCTTGCGGAAAATGCACCTTCGGGTGCAGCCGCAGGCTTTTTTTAGTTTTCTTTGAATAATTCATAGACTGACATTGTTGCTGAACGTGGCTGAGGGAATCGCCGACAGGAGCAGTGTACCTGATTCTTTTGGTCTAAAACTGCTGGGGACAACAGCGGCCGGAGGGCAAAACATTCTCTGGAGTCACGGCAATCCCAGAACAGAAAAAATACAAGTATAAGCTATAGCTCTTTCTGTGGATTAGAATTCCTCTCCGCTCTTCACCCATCGGCGGCTTCCGGCATAAGATGCTCTATAGTCGAATGAGGTTGTGGAAAGGAGCGTCATCCCTATGCTTACTGGCATCAGGATCGTGTTCCTGGGCGGGGACGCGAGACAAATTGAAGTGATTCGGAAATGTGTGGAATTGGATGCGGCCGTAAGCGTTGCCGGATTCGATACATGGGATGCCCCATGCCCGGGGGTAAGCCTGGAACTGTTGTCGCCCGAGCTGCTAGGTGAAGCGGATGTGCTGGTGCTGCCGGCGGTCGGCTGCGATGATGAGGGTTATATTAACGCGCTGTATTCTTCGGAACGCCTCCAGCTGCGGGAGGAGCATATCGCGGCCTTGCCGTCCCGGGCAATCGTGTACACCGGCATGGCTAAGAGCTATTTGCGCGGCCTGTGTGCCGGACATTCACTGAAGCTGGTGGAGCTGTTGAACAGGGACGATGTGGCAATCTACAATTCTATTCCGACAGCGGAGGGAGCTTTGGTGATGGCCGTACAGAATACGGACTTTACCATACACGGCTCTACATCGATGGTGCTGGGGATGGGCCGGACCGGCTTCACCATGTCCAGAACCCTCCAGGGAATGGGAGCAACGGTCAAAGTAGGCGTCAGGAAGCAGGAGCATTTTGCAAGGGCAGCGGAAATGGGCTGGAAGCCTTTTATGACAGAGGATTTGCTGCTGCATGCACCAGAGGCGGATCTGATCTTCAACACTATACCCGCTATGATTATCAACGCACAGGTCCTGTCCCGGCTTCAGCCGCATTGCGTGATCATCGATTTGGCGTCCGCACCGGGCGGATGCGATTTCCGCTATGCCGAGAAGCGCGGGATCAAGGCGATGCTGGCACCGGGCCTGCCCGGAATTGTTGCCCCCAAGAGCGCCGGAATCATTATGGCAGGTGCGCTGGTACAGTCGATATCGGACGAGACTTTAAGCAGGGGGGATGAATGAATGGATTGGCACGGAAAAACAGTAGGTTATGCCATTACCGGCTCGCACTGCACCTTCGCTGAGGTGATGCCGCAGATTCAGCGGTTCATGGATGGAGGAGCGAATGTGGTGCCGATTGTGTCTGCTTCGGTACTGAATACGGATACCCGCTTTGGAACCTCGGAAAATTGGTTAAAACAGTTGAAAGATATAACAGGGAATGATATCATTTCTACAATTGTTGAAGCGGAGCCGCTGGGTCCTTCCAAGCTGCTGGATGTGCTGACGATCGCTCCCTGCACAGGGAACACAACAAGTAAGCTGGCGAACGCGATGACGGACAGTCCGGTGCTGATGGCAGCCAAATCGCAGATGCGCAACGGGCGTCCGCTGGTGCTGGCGATCTCGACGAATGACGGACTTGGACTTAACGCTGCGAATATTGCGAAGCTCCTGGTTGCCAAACATATTTATTTCGTCCCGTTCGGACAGGATAATCCTGAGGGTAAGCCGAATTCGCTGGTGGCGCAGATGGATCTCATTCCTGAGGCGTGCTACGCCGCTCTACAGGGCAACCAGTTGCAGCCTATGCTAGTTCAACGGTTTTATTCCGCATAGATAATATAATCAGCACGGGATTGGCCCGGAAGAGCGAACTCAGCTGACGGACCCATAAGCTTCATTTCTGCCGTCCTCATCCCGGGGGCGGCACGAACAATTTTACGCTATAATAAGAGTCAGGTTATCGCGGCTACGAACACTTCTGCCTCATGGGGTGATTTATTTCACGTAAGGTTCAGTAAGTCTGCTGAGAGAAGTAATGGAGGAATTATACATGGGTATTTTGGTGCAAAAATTCGGCGGAACTTCCCTATCCACACCTGTGGCCAGAGAACACGTAATTCGTCATGTCAAACGGGAGCTGGCCAGCGGGTTCAGTCTGGTGGTTGTAGTCTCGGCTATGGGCCGCAAAGGAGAACCCTACGCTACCGATACACTGCTTGATCTGGCGGTTCAGAGCGGGAATTCGCTCCCGGACCGGGAACGGGATCTGCTGATGAGCTGCGGGGAGATCATCTCGGCGGCCAATCTGTGCGGTCTGCTGGAGCAGGAGGGTATTCGTTCCACTGTGCTGACAGGGGCGCAAGCCGGATTCCTGACAGACAACAGCTATGGCAATGCCAGAATTCTGGATGTGCGGACGGAACGCATTCTACGGGAGCTGCGCGAGCATAAAGTAGTTATAGTAACCGGTTTCCAGGGTCAGACGGAGGCTGGTGATTTCACCACACTGGGCCGCGGAGGAAGCGACACCTCGGCGACAGCACTGGGAGCCGCACTGCGTGCGGATATGGTAGACATCTATACGGATGTGGACGGCATTCTCACCGCCGATCCGCGGATCGTCGAAGATGCAAGGCAGCTTACTTATGTCAGCTACACCGAGATTTGCAACATGGCGTATCAGGGAGCCAAGGTCATTCATCCACGGGCAGTGGAGATTGCCATGCAGGCCCAGATTCCGGTACGTGTGCGCTCGACCTTCTCTGAAGCAGAGGGGACGCTTGTGACCCATCCGGAAGGCTTCAGTGATGTATCGCACGGAGTCGTTGACCGGTTCGTCACAGGTATTGCCTATGTCAGCAATATTACGCAGATCTCGGTGGAATGTCCGGAGGGCAATGGAACTGGCGTGCAGCTGCAGATCTTCAAGAGCATGGCCGATAACGGAATCAGCGTGGACTTCATCAATGTAACGCCGACCGAGGCCGTATATACGGTGTTCGATGACAAATCGGAGCAGGCAATTGCTGCGCTGCAGGAACTGGGTCTGCGTCCCAAGAGCTTGTCCGGCTGTGCGAAGGTCTCGGTCATCGGTGGAGGCATCAACGGCGTTCCGGGGATTATGGCGCATATCGTCGAAGCGCTCAGCTCGCAGAACATCCAAATTCTGCAGTCTGCCGATTCCAACACAACGATCTGGGTTCTCGTGAAAAAAGAAGATATGGTGCAGTCGGTTCGCGCCCTGCATACCAAGTTTGAATTGCACCGCTGACAAGGAGGAATTCAAAGTGGATTTCGGAAGACTGATCACCGCAATGGTAACCCCGTTTGACGGGGAGGGAGAAATCAACTGGGAAGCAACTTCAAGGCTGGTCGATTATCTGATCGAGGAACAAAAGTCCGCTGCGCTCGTAGTCTGCGGAACAACCGGTGAATCGCCGACCTTAACGGATGAGGAGAAGTTGAAGCTGTTCTCCTTCGTGAAGCAGCAGGCAGACGGACGCTGCAAAATCATTGCCGGTACCGGCAGCAACAGCACCAGACACTCTACCCGGCTCACCAAGGAAGCTGAAAAAATCGGCGTGGACGGTGTGCTTCTGGTCGTCCCGTATTACAATAAACCGAATCAGGAAGGGCTTTACCAGCATTTCTCTGCGATTGCTTCCGCGACTTCGCTGCCCTGCATTTTGTACAATGTGCCAGGCCGTACGACAGTGAGCATGAGTGTAGCAACCACCCTGCGTCTGGCGGAGATTCCTAATATTGTGGCTACGAAGGAATGTGCTTCGGTAGATCAGATTACATGGATTGCCTCAGCTTGTCCTGAAGACTTCCATGTCTACTCCGGAGATGATTCTGCGGGTCTCGCGACGCTTGCTGTTGGGGGCCATGGCATTATCAGTGTGGCCAGCCATGTCGTAGGGGCGCAGATGTCGGAGATGATCGAGGCCTTCAACTCCGGCGATGTCCGCCGTGCAGGTGAGCTTCACCGGCAGCTGTTTCCGGTCTTCAAGGGGCTGTTCGAGTGTCCGCAGCCGCTGCCCAATCCCTCAGCCGTGAAGTACGCGCTGGGGCTGCGCGGGATTGATGTCGGCTCGGTCCGCCTGCCGATGGTCTCACCGACGGAAGAAGAGGCGGCCTTCATTGCGGCTTTGCTAAGATAGTCCAGCCATGGATATGTGAATGAGGCGAAGATAGATAGATCATACAGCGACGGTCACTCTTATAGAGCGGCCGTTTTTTTTACATAACGGACTTTTTGCCACTGCAGAGCGCTTATGGTATTTATTTCTCCCGGATTAACTCTATGTTAAAAAAGTCAGTCTTTGCAGCGCTTTTTTGCTTGTCTTTTCCTCAAATAATGGCTGATTGTTAAGGAAAGAATAGGACCAGGCACAGGGTGACTTGTCTTTTGCCAAAAAAATCATGTATAATGAACTTAATTGACTCGGTGCGGTTAAAAAAATATGCGTAATCTTCCATCAATGTGATTTTACATTGTGAGACAGGATAGGTCCTTGAATAAGTCTGTGCTGAATACGCCGGATTTACGCGCAAGGGGCGCGGTGGTGGAATTTTGAGGGCGTTTGCCCGCTTCAAGAGGATATTACTGCCCGGATTCGGGAGTTTAGACTTGCGCAATTATACAGGCTTACCGGGAATTCCTTGTCGAAGTAAGGAGTTAACAGCATTTTGATGTATATTACAGCGCCGCTGAAATATTGAAGCTCATTGTTAACAAATAAAAAGTATGACGTCCAACATCATAGGAGGGTTAGATTCATTTGTCCAAAAAAAACAACAACAACGACAAACTGACGATATTCGCGCTTGGCGGAGTCGGCGAAATTGGGAAGAACATGTACGTAGTTCAGTACGGCAACGACATTGTAGTCATTGACGCCGGCCTGAAATTCCCGGAGGAAGATATGCTGGGTATTGATATTGTAATACCGGATATCTCCTACCTCATTGAGAACCGTGACAAGGTAAGAGGAATTGTTCTTACCCACGGCCATGAGGATCACATTGGCGGATTATCTTATGTGCTTAAGAACCTGAATGTTCCCGTATACGGAACAAGACTTACCCTGGGTCTTGTGGAGAACAAGCTCAAGGAAGCGAACCTGCTTGGTGAAACTAAGCGGATTCTGATTAATGAGGATTCCGAAGTTGAACTGGGTACATCCCTCAAGGCAACCTTCTTCAGAACGAATCACAGTATTCCGGATTCTGTCGGGGTATGCGTTGAGACACCAGAAGGCAATGTTGTTCACACAGGTGACTTCAAATTTGACCACACGCCAGTCAACGGTCAATTTGCCAATCTGCATCGTATGGCTGAGATCGGATCGAAGGGTGTTCTGGCCTTGCTGTCAGACAGCACGAATGCCGAGAAGCCGGGCTTCACACCTTCGGAGAAGAACGTCGGCATCGTGCTGGAGGATATTTTCCGCAAAGCTGAACAGCGTGTAGTAGTAGCGACCTTCGCTTCGAACGTGCATCGTATTCAGCAGGTCGTGAACGCTTCTGAAGCAACCGGACGCAAGATTACCGTGATTGGACGAAGCATGGTTAACGTAGTGTCCATCGCTTCCGAGCTTGGCTATCTGCATATCCCTGACGGCATGCTCATTGAGCCTGAAGAGATGAACAGAATGGCAGGCAACCGTGTGGTGGTATTGTGCACAGGCAGCCAAGGCGAGCCTATGTCAGCGCTGACACGCATGGCGCGTTCCAGTCACCGCAAGGTAGATATCATGCCGGGCGACACCGTTATTATTGCGGCTACACCGGTACCGGGTAATGAGAAATATGTTGGCCGTACCATTGATGAACTGTTCCGCCTTGGTGCCAATGTTATTTACAGCGGCTCCAACTCCGGCGTTCACGTATCCGGCCACGGCAGCCAGGAAGAGCTGAAGCTGATGCTCAACCTGATGAAGCCGAAATACTTCATGCCAATCCACGGTGAATACCGGATGCAGCGTAAGCATGCGCTTCTGGCTGAATCCGTTGGCGTAGAGCCGAGCAATATCTTCATTACTGAGCTTGGTGAAGTGATTGAGATTTCTGGAGGAGCTGCACGCAGAGCAGGTAAGGTTACTGCAGGCAACGTGCTGATTGACGGACTTGGTGTCGGCGATGTCGGCAACATTGTACTGCGTGACCGCAAGCTGTTGTCGCAGGACGGTATTCTGGTGGTTGTGGTTACCCTCAGCAAGCAGAACGGAGCGATTGTCTCTGGTCCGGATATCATCTCACGCGGATTCGTGTATGTACGGGAATCGGAAGGTCTCCTGGACGAAGCGAACCGGATTGTCTCGGGCACGCTGCAGCGTCTGATGAGTGAGAAGGTCAATGAATGGGCTTCCCTGAAGACCAGTGTCAAAGACTCGCTCGGCCGTTTCCTCTATGAGCAGACCCGCCGCAGACCGATGATCCTGCCGATTATTATGGAAGTATAAGAGAAGCATTTCTTAACAATATAGCTTTGGCAATAGCCTCTTTTCCCGGAAATATTGGACGGTTTCCTGGGGGAAGAGGCTTTTTTATGTTTTTTTCTTTGCACAAAATAACATTTGGGCAACCTGACCGTTATACAGGCAAGGAGGTGCAGCATGGAGCCAAGAGACCTGGAGAAGGTGCTCCAACCCAAAATGGCGGAGATTCGCCGCTACTTGATCCGCCTCGGCGCCGGGGCTTCAGATGCAGAAGATATTGTGCAGGACACCGTGTACAAGGCGCTGCTGTATCTGGAGGCGATCGATGAGCGCAAATTCAGCGCCTGGTTGTACAAGGTTGCGATTAACCGTTATTTTGACCATTGCCGCAGACAGAAGAGATATTCCTATAGCGGTGAGGAAGTGGAAGAACATCCGGCCCAGGAGCAGGAGTTACCGGAAGCGGTGCTGCTGCGCAGAGAACGGAAAGAGGAGATAGAAGGAGTGCTGGACTGCTTGAATCCGGTCAATAAGCAACTGATTCTGCTGAAATATGAAATGGAGCTGTCCTATAAGGAAATCTCCGCCCTGCTCGGCATTTCCGAAGGGACAGTGAAAGCTACGCTCTACCGGGCCAGACAGCAATTTCAACAATTATATGGAGGTGAGGGCGAATGACTGCCCCATGGGATGAAGCAGAAGACCAGAATATTATGCAAACCCTGAAAAAAACCAAACGGAAGAGCATGATCCGCAGCATCCTGATTTCAGTCACAGTTAGTGTGCTTATGCTGATCATCGTATTTTTTGGTGCGGCGCAGTTGGTAGGACATCTGTCTTCCAACGCACTTTATAGCGAACAGCGGTATATGAGGATTAGCAGCCCTAATGAATTTAATTCTGGCTTTAGGGACAATAGAGGTTTTTTATCAGGAGTAATGGAACTTCAAACCTATAAAATCGTCGATGCCGTACCGATCCCCTGGAAGAATAGATGGCTCAATTACAACGCCTGGTGGTTTCCTTTCACAACCGGCGCCTATGGCGGTTCTAACAGCCTGACCGTAGAAGATCCGAGCATGAAGCAGGAAGGATATGAGTATTACCGGGGTTATAATTCCTATAACGGGCAGAGGGAGATGGCCTTCTATATCCCGGGCGTCGATTACGGCGGAAGAATTCTAAATGATCTTCCTGAGCTGGACAAGATGAACGAAGACAAGCGGGTGGAGTTCGCGATATCTTTTGACAAGGATTATTCCTTCGAAGAGGTGAAAGGTCTGCTGCCCGCAGGCGCCAAGCCAGTCTGGTACTGGGTCGATACGTATGATGAACGCGAAGGGTTCAACTTCAAGCCCTATCCAAATGAGAATGATCCCGCTAAAATGAACTATCCAACCCCGATGAACGCGAACTACGGAGTCTACGGGTTCGGCGTCCAGCCGGACTGGGCTCAGGCGAAACCCGAGGATTTCATCGGCGCAGTACAGATCGGGGTAGACAAGAAAGACAATCACCACAGTGAGTATCTGCGTATCTTCAATTATTTGAAAAAAGACAAGCCTGCACCGGAGGCCGGGGATGTACGGATACTGGGTGTGGTTGTGACCGGGACGGCGGACGGGTTAAAGAGCCTGAAAGGTCAGACCTACGTGCGCGGAGCAGCGCTGGGTGCGGTGGTGGACAAATACTAAAATATGAAATACAGAGGGCGGCTCGTTAAAGAGAGGGGCCGCCCTCTTGAATTAGCAGCAGAAAAATACAAGTGCAATTTATATAGTGCATAAGGGGGTCCCCCGGAATGTCATACTAACAGAAATTAGAATCCTGAAGCACACAGGTGTTGCAGGCAGAAGGGGAGCGCTGTGTACGATGGAAATCACAGAGGCAAGTAAGGCGGACGGAGGGCGTAACGAAGAGATCCTGCCAGGCGAGGTTAAACCAGCGGTGAATGAGCCGGTTCCTCCAGGGATGCCGGGACCTGTGGGGGTGCTGAAGGAGCTGGGGCAGACGGCGGTGCCGACAGGGGAGCCGGATATTTTTTGCATGACGATTATTGGACAAATTGAAGGGCATTTCGTCTTGCCGCCGCATAACAAGACTACAAAATACGAGCATATTATTCCCCAGCTCGTTGCAGCTGAACAGAGTAAGACCATTAAAGGGCTGCTGATCATTCTCAATACGGTTGGCGGGGACGTAGAGGCTGGACTGGCCATTGCCGAGATGATCGCTTCCTTGTCGAAGCCTACGGTAACAGTTGTCATCGGCGGCGGTCACAGCATCGGTGTACCTATAGCGGTATCCTCCACGTATTCCATTATTGCTGAAAGTGCCACCATGACGATCCATCCGATCCGGATGAACGGTCTGGTGATCGGCGTGCCGCAGACCTTCGAGTACATGGAGCGTATGCAGGAGCGGATGGTGAAATTCGTGACCTCTCATTCCCGCATCACGGAAGTGCAGTTCAAGGATCTGATGTTCAAAACCGGAGAGCTGAACCGCGACATCGGTACCGCAGTGGGCGGGCAGGACGCCGTCAGGTTTGGTCTGATGGATGAAGTGGGCGGGATCGGCGCTGCACTCGCCCATTTGAACCGGATGATTGCTGCTGCACCCACTCTGACAAATGAGACACTCCCGCAAGGGGGGCTGCCCCAGTGACCTTTTATACCATTCTGCCGATGGAGCAAATATTCGAGGGGGCGTTGAATTATGCCCGGCCTGTGCAGGAGATGACTATTCAAGGTATGCTTATGCAGGTCGAGCTGCTGGACGGAGGGCAGGCGAAGGTGGTAAGGCTGCTGCAATGTCCGCTGGATAAATACCTGGATGCTGCCTTCTCCCCGGGTGCAATCCTTCAACTGGACAGCTAAGTGCGAACATACAGCCTAAAGATGCATATTCTGACAAAAGAGAACATAGGTACGCCACGCCATTATATGGTATAATGTTGACTCGGGGGTGGCTGGCGTGGCTAAACGGAGAAGAAAGAAGAAGAAAGCGCTGCTGGGCAGTGTTTTAAAATATGAAATCTATGGAATTCTGCTGATTACGATATCCGTCATTGCGTTATCGGGGGAGGCGGCTGTCGGCCGCTCGCTCTCAAGCATGGCGGGGTATTTACTCGGCAGATTCTATTTTGTGCTGCCGCTGGCCGGCACTTTTTACGGACTGATGGTAATGATTCACAGGAAATGGCCATCCAACTGGAACAGCCGCTATACCGGAGGCCTGCTCCTGCTGTTGTCTATGTGCCTGATGAGTACCATTTCGGCGATGCAGCAGAAGCTGGGACCGCTCGGGATGCTGCATCCGGGCAATGTACTGTCTCAAATACATAATGATCTATCCGGCGCCCTCTCACCGGGCGCCGGCGACAGCAGTGTATACATGCTGGGCAAGGACATAAGCGGAGGGTACATCGGCGCGCTTGAATACGCTGCGCTCCTGTGGCTGTTCGGCAATCTGGGCGCCAAGCTGCTGATGATTGTATTGCTGGCCATCAGCTTCATGCTGATTACCAATCTGTCCTATGTCGAGCTGTTCACATTGCTCCGGGTGAGAACCATTAAGCTGATTGAAGGAATTAAGCTCCGGGCGGCGAACCGTCCCGCTGCTGTTCCTGTGGTGAACAGCAGACCGGCCAGAGCCAGCAGGGTCACGCTGCCTGAGCCTGCGGATGATGATGACTACTTTGAAGAGGATGACGGATCGGATCAGCACCTGCCAAGACGCGGACAGTCGAAGCTGCTGGGCAGAATAACGGCCTGGTTCGGCGGGTCTGCCCGCCAGAGCCAGCCGGAAGTCATGGATGATCCGGAGGATGCATTGCCGGATATTATCATTACCGATCCGCGAAGTGGTCCGGTAATCTCCGGACTGACAGCAGCGGGAGGTGTTCCTCTGGAGGAGTATGGCGAGGAGGATTTCCCGGATGAAGAGCTTGAGCCTGTTACGCCGATCATCCGTGACTTCTTCGAGCATATCCGCTCTGAAGGGCTGAATGCCGAGGACCGGGAGGAATGGAGCGAATTCTCACCGGCGGCACGTGGCGGTGCTGTCACCGGTACGGGTACTGCGGAGCTGACGAGAGCGGGAGCAGATCCGGCTTCGTCGGGGGAATCCGCTGAAGATGCATTGCCTGTGGAGCTGGACGGACTGCTGGGAACGGCAGAGAATGGTGAGGCGGCTCCGATGATACCGCCGCCTCCGCCTCCTAAGCCGTACAAGCTCCCGTCCTTCCGCTTGCTGGCTAAGCCGAGTAACGGGGCGAAGGCGGGAGATCAGAATGATTACATGCAGACGGCACGCAAGCTGGAGGCCACACTGGAGAGCTTCGGTGTACGGGCGAAGGTGCTGGAGGTGGTCCGCGGACCGGCCGTGACCCGTTATGAGATTCAGCCGGATATCGGCGTGAAGGTCAGCCGGATTGTCAATCTTACTGATGATATCGCGCTGGCGCTGGCCGCCAAGGATATCCGGATGGAAGCGCCGATTCCCGGCAAATCGGCCATCGGCATCGAAGTGCCGAACGCGGAGGTCTCGGTCGTCACCATGCGTGAAGTGATGGAGACACAGATTTTTCAGGAGGCGGATTCGCGGCTGACCATTGCCTTCGGGCGGGATATCTCCGGCCAGACGATTATCGGCAATCTCGCCAAGATGCCCCATCTTCTGGTAGCGGGAGCTACCGGCTCCGGTAAATCGGTCTGTATCAATGGTATTATTACCAGTATTCTATACAAGGCTAAGCCGAATGAAGTGAAATTCCTCATGGTTGACCCCAAGATGGTCGAGCTGAATGTATATAACGGCATTCCGCATCTGCTGGCTCCGGTAGTTACGGACCCCAAGCGGGCCAGTCTGGCCTTGAAGAAGATCGTGGTGGAGATGGAGAAGCGGTACGAGCTGTTCTCCAAATCAGGCACACGCAATATGGAAGGCTATAACAACTTGATGAAGGATAATCCGGCAGCGGTGCTGCCCTATATTGTGGTCATCGTGGACGAGCTTGCGGATCTGATGATGGTTGCGGCCAATGATGTGGAGGATGCGATCTGCCGGCTTGCCCAGATGGCGCGTGCGGCAGGGATTCATCTGATTATCGCTACACAGCGTCCTTCGGTGGATGTGATCACCGGTCTGATCAAGGCGAATATTCCTTCGCGTATTGCCTTCGGAGTCTCCTCGAATGTGGATTCCCGGACCATTCTGGATATGCCGGGTGCCGAGAAGCTGCTTGGACGCGGCGACATGCTGTTCCTGCCGATGGGGGCTTCCAAGCCGATCCGTGTCCAAGGTGCTTTCATGAGCGATCAGGAAGTCGAGACGATTGTGCAGTATGTCAGCAGCCAAGGGGAAGCGAATTATGATGAGTCGCTTGTGCCTGAGGTGGACGACACCTTGAGCGAGGATCAGGAGCCGCAGGATGAATTGTATGAACAGGCCGTCCAGATTGTTCTGGAAGCCAAGCAGGCCTCTGTATCGCTGCTTCAGCGGCGTATGCGCGTCGGTTACACGCGTGCCGCACGCTTGATCGACTCTATGGAGGCCAGAGGCGTTATCGGCCCTTACGAGGGCAGCAAGCCGCGTGAGGTGCTGATGTCGCTGGAGCAGTATCAGCAGAACAGACTCAGTTCATAAATGTAAAAAGCTGTCCCGCAAGCCATGAATGGCTGATTGGGACAGCTTTTTATTTGGAGTAGGATTAACGATATTACTTCACCCGTGGTGCTGCAAGCAAATGCTCAACAATGAAATCAAGCTGCGCGTTCAGGGAGTAAATATCGCTGTAATAGGATAACCCGAAGTCGATATTCATCAACCGGCCTTCTTTGACTGCAGGGATGCCGTTCCAGAGCGGGTCTTTAGTCAGATCAGCCATCCCTTCATAGGAGGAGCGGAAGATATAATCCCCGCTGTAATCAGCCAATACTTCAAAGGATACGGTATCACCGCCCATATTGGTCTTGGAATCAATTTTTTGCTGAAGGAGCTCAGGCGCCTTCATTCCGAGATATTCATAAATGACCTGCGAACCCCGGCCGTACTGTTTGCTCATCACCACTACCATACTGCGGTCTGAACCGCCCTCCATGATGGAGATCGTCGAACCCAGAATTCCTGCGTCCTGCAGCTTCTGCTTACTGTCCTTCACTTTGGCATGGAAGTCGTTCAAGAGGGTGGTAGCCTGTTCTTCCTTGCCGAAAATATGTCCAATGAAACCTACCCGCTCATCGGTCGTCATCTTCTCATAAGGGACCAGCACTGTCGGTGCGATGTCATGCAGTGCTGCGTAGGTTTCCTCAGAAGGAACGATAATCAGATCGGGATCAAGCGATAAGACAGCTTCCGGGTTGGCCTCGAACCAACTTCCCAACTTCTGTACATCTTTCAATTCATTCTCGAAGGCAGCACCTTCATTTACACTAGAGACACCTACGGGCTTGATGCCTAGAGCCAGCACATCGCCCAGCAGATACAGCACCACGACACGCTGAGGATCGGCAGGCACCACGACATCTCCTTTTACCGTAGAGATCGTCCGGGTCTGTGCCTCGGCTGCCGTGTTGTCCGGGGACGTTGTAGAGGATGCCGTCGTAGCAGGCGAAGAGGTTGGCGATGGGCTGGCACTGCCCGCTGCATTGGAACCGGCATTTCCTGAGGAACAGGCACTTAACACTATGGTGAAGCATAACAACAAGGTAAACATTAGGGATGGCTTGGCCGTTCTGAACATGGATGACGCTCCTTTTAGATCATATTGATAATGATTATCATCATCAATATATCGGAGAGTGCCTTCACGGGCAATGTCATATGCAGACAGCGCAGATGGCATATCCCGCCACGGTAAAGCGGCCTGTACAGAATTTTTGTACCTCACCGGAGCGTTTCCGAAGTGCTTCTTGAACATTTTTCCAAAAGAATACGCATCCGGGTAGCCCACAGCAACAGCAATATCATGCAGTGTGGCCTCTGTGCCCAGCAACAGCTCACGCGCCTTGTCCATGCGGATCTGAACCAGATATTGGGCGGGGCTGCTCTGAAGCCGCATGCGGAATAACCTCGATAATGTCCTCGGGCTGGTGCCCAAAGTGTCGGCAAGTGTATCCAGGGTGAACGGCCTGCTGTAAGAATCATGCATATAGCGTACAGCCTGGTCGAGCACATCTGTTCTAAGCGGGTGCAGCTCCTGCCCCTGCATCTGATGAAGCAGCTCATGGACCCATTGATAGAACAGGACTTTGACATGCAGATGCTCCAGTGCGCGGCGTGTCTGCCAATCACCATACATCTGGTCTAGAAGCTCGTACAGCGGCAGGGGGTGGGCAGGAGTGAACTGATAGGTCCCGGTAAAAGGCTTGCTGCGATCCAGCAGTGCTGTCAGATTGCGCCGTGCAGGCAGGGTTAACGTTGACCGGTACATAATAAGGTAATAATCCAGAATTTCCTGTGTCTTCAGCAATTGGATCGTGGTGCCTTTGCCCCCATGAAAGACGCTGGAGCCGCTGATCTCATAGGATCTGTCATCTATAAGCATACTTGCGTTGCCGCGAACGATATATAGGTATGTACTAGCCGGAAGGCGGTACTTCAACGGAGGTTGTCCCGAAGTGAATGAGGCCTTGCGGATATCGATAACTTCTACAGTAGCATGATTCCACAGCACGATATGGTCCTTAAAATCCATGTTTTCTTCTCAACTCCTGTTGTTTCATAACCCAAGTATAGTTGATAATCGTTCTCAGCTGCAATGAATTTCCGCTTCCCTGCTTTACGGTCATGCATAGGAAGTCCTGCCAGTCGTCATAATAACTTTAGCCATTCATGCAGAACTTCCAAGAGAAAGGTAGAGCGAATCCCATGACAAAACATAAGCAGTGGATCATTGCCGCAGTTAGCCTTGCCCTTGCAGCTGCGCCGTTTGCCGGTGTAATCTTCAAAGATCCTAATTTGATCTATGCCAAGCCATATGCAGCAGACCGGGTTACAGCAGAAATTTCTGAGGCTGAGGTAGGGGAGGAAGCACTGCCCGCATTCGGTACAACTCCGCTTAAGGTAGGCTCCTCGGGGCAGGATGTCTATGAGCTACAGGGAAGATTGAAGCACCTTGGTTTTTTTAACGGGAAGATCGACAGTCACTTCGGGACCAAAACCAAAAATGCCGTCACCTGGTTCCAGTGGAAATTCGGCCTGAAATCTGACGGAGTTGTCGGGGCCAAGACGAAGCTTAAGCTATACAATGCGACTACAGCCTGGAAACCGACAGCACCGGGGGCAACTACCGCCCAGAAGAAAGCTCCCTCTGGCGCAGCGGCAGCCAAATCGAACACTGCTGAACTGTCCTCCGGCAATACGATGGGCCTGTCCGAAAATGACCTGAAGATCATGGCGAATGCGGTATACGGCGAGTCACGCGGGGAACCCTTTGAAGGACAGGTGGCCGTAGCTGCAGTTATTCTCAACCGTGTAAAATCTCCAAGCTTCCCGAATACGCCATCGGGCGTTATTTTTCAGCCTGGAGCCTTCACTGCCGTAGCCGACGGCCAGATCTATCTGGAGCCTAATGAACAGGCACGCAAGGCAGTACAGCAGGCACTGAACGGCTGGGACCCTTCTGGCGGCTGCATCTATTACTTCAACCCCAAGACTGCGACTTCCAAGTGGATTTGGTCCCGTCCGCAGGTGAAGACGATCGGCGAGCATATTTTCTGCATGTAAGCTTGCACCTGTCCTGTATACAACCTTCCGTAAGAGCAACCGGTACGCTGTCCTCCGGTTGCTTCCTTACTTTGGAATGGTTTAGAATGGATAATACTTCATAAACTTGTTATAGAGCATCTATCCACGCCGCAAAGGAGTTTTGGACTTGACTAATAATGGATTTCAACATGGAAATGCCGCAGGCATGCGCATACATGTTCTGCCGACCAAGGCGTTCAAGACGTTCGCCATATCGCTGTACGCAGGCGTTCCGCTTGAAGAAAGCACAGTAACCTCGACTGCACTGGTTCCGTTTGTACTCCGCCGGGGGACTGCCTCTTACCCGGAGACTACCCAATTCCGTGAGCGTCTGGAGGAGCTGTACGGAGCAGGCTTCGGCTTCGATATTTACAAACGCGGGGATTACCAGATTGTCCAGTTCCGGATGGATACGATCAATGATTCCTTTGTGCAGAGCAAGGAGAGTCTGCTTGGGGAATCCTTTGCTTTTCTGGGAGAGGTGTTGACCCGTCCCTTGCTTGAGAATGGAAGCTTCCGGGCTTCTTATGTAGCTACAGAACGCGAGACGATCCGCAAGAAGCTGGAATCCATTGTGAATGACAAAATCCGCTACGCCGCAGAACGCTGCATTGAGGAAATGTGCCGCAACGAGCCTTACCGTCTGCATCCCCTCGGCCAGCGGGCCGATCTGGATGCCATCACGCCTGAAACGCTGTACCAGAGCTATACCTCCTGGCTGAATGGAGCTACGCTTGATCTGTATGTAGTGGGCGATACCACACCTGAGGAAGTCGAGAAGCTGGTGACCGCTCATTTCGGCCGGGCCCATCACTCCGAAGCTGGAGGCTATACCTCGGACTTCACTCCAGTAACGGTTACGGAAGTGCGGACGGTAGAGGAGAAGCTGGATGTGAATCAAGGTAAGCTGAATATGGGGCTGCGGACTTCGATTACCTACAAGGATGACCGGTATGCTTCCGCGCTGATGTACAACGGTATCCTTGGCGGTTACCCGCATTCGAAGCTGTTCGTCAACGTGCGTGAGAAGGAGAGCCTGGCGTATTACGCCTCCTCCCGTTATGACGGGCATAAGGGCATCGGGACGATTCAATCGGGGATCGAGACCCAGAACTACGGCAAAGCCGTTGATATTATCCGCAAGCAGCTGGATGAGCTGAAGGCCGGCAATATCACTGACCTGGAGCTTAGCCAGACGAAGGCGATGATCCGCAACCTGCTGTCCGAGATTCAGGATTCAGCGTTTGAGATGATCTCCTTTGATTTCAACCGCCAGCTATCCGGCAAAGACCGTTCTGCCCAGGAACTGATGGACCAGGTTGACAGCATGGGGGCGGCTGAAGTGAAGGCAGCGGCGGATACTTTTGAGCTGGATACGATTTATTTCCTGACAGGGAAGGAGGAATAGGGATGGAGAAGCTCCATTACGAACGGCTTCAAGAAACACTTTATCACGAGGTTATGGATAACGGACTGCAGGTGTACGTGCTGCCGAAGCCGGCTTTTCTCAAAACCTATGCCACCTTTGCCACGAAATACGGTTCGGTAGACAATCACTTCAAGGTTGCGGGCGGCGAAGAGACTACGGTCCCTGACGGAATTGCCCACTTCCTGGAGCATAAAATGTTCGAGGAGCCGGAAGGCGACATTTTTGCTACCTTTGCTTCTAATGGTGCATCCGCGAACGCCTTTACCAGCTTTGACCAGACGGTGTACCTTTTCTCGGCCACGGAGAACATTGAGCAGAATCTCAGCACCCTGGTTGATTTTGTGCAGCGTCCGTATTTCACCGATGAGAACGTGGAGAAGGAAAAGGGAATCATTGGGCAGGAAATTAATATGTATGCTGACAATCCCGACTGGCGCGTATATTTCGGGCTGATTGAGGCGATGTACGCCACTCATCCGGTGCACATTGATATTGCCGGAACCATTGAATCGATCTCAACCATTACCAAAGAAACGCTCTACACCTGCTACAATTCCTTCTATCATCCCAGCAATATGCTGTTGTTCATTGTCGGCGGTGTTGATCCTGAGCAGGTATTTGAACTGATCCGCAGCAATCAGCAGGGCAAGAGCTATGAGAAGCAGGGCGAAATTACCCGCATCTTCGCGGAGGAGCCTGAGCAGGTTGCCTCGAAGCATGTGGAGAGCAGACTGGCTGTCTCGATTCCCAAGATGATGTTCGGATTCAAAGAAAAGGTGGATGGTCTGAGCGGTGAAGCGGCGGTACGCCGTGATCTGACCACGAAGCTGATGCTGGATCTGCTGTTTGGCAGCAGTACGGCCTTGTATCAGAAGCTCTATGACGAGGAATTGATCTCGGACAGCTTCGGCCATGAATTTAACAGCTCAACGGAGTATGCATTCTCGGCGATCGGCGGCGATACCAAAGATCCGGGGCTGCTGCTTGAACGGATTAAGGAAGAAGTTGGACGTATTCTGGAGACGGGCTTCGCCGAGAAGGATTTCGAACGGGCCCGCAAAAAGAAAATCGGCGGCTTCCTGCGGATGCTGAATTCGCCGGAGAGCATTGCCCATGAGTTCACGCGTTACCAGTTCCGTGGAGGAGATCTGTTTGAAGTGCTGCCCCTGTATGAATCGATCACTCTGGATGAAGTGAATGCCCGGCTCCATGCCCATGTCGATTGGGAGCAGCTGGCCGTGTCGCTGGTGGTGAGTCCTTAATGACATTGCCGGGAGAGGACAGCAAACCGATTGGTGAAATGACAGTGCTTATTACCGGGGGCAGCGGGGGAATCGGCGGCGCGATCGCTGAGCGTTTTGCTTCGGTGGGAATGAACATTGTGATTCATTATATGAACTCGCATGAAGCGGCAAATGATGTGGCCCGGCGCTGTCTGGCGCTGGGGGCGAAGGTGATGACCGTGGCGGCGGACATGAAAGACCGCAGTCAGCTTGTGCGCATGGCCGAAAGGCTGGAGAGCAGCGGCATGATGCCGGATATCCTGGTCAATAATGCCGGAAAAGCCCATTATGGCATGTTAGCCGATCTGACCGAGGAGGAGTGGGATGATATCATGGCGGTGAATTTGAAGGGCACCTTCATGTGCAGCCAGATTTTCATGCCTTATATGGTCACGCAGCGTTACGGGCGGATTATTAATGTGTCTTCGGTGTGGGGGATCTCTGGCGCATCCTGTGAAGTGGCGTATTCGGCCAGCAAGGGCGGCGTAAATGCTTTTACCAAGGCGCTCGCCAAGGAGCTGGCCCCCTCCAAGGTCACTGTGAACGCTGTAGCGCCTGGAGCGGTCCACACGGCCATGCTGGCTAATCTGCAGGCTGATGAGCTGAAGATGCTGGAGGAGGAGATTCCTGCTGGGAGACTGGCTACCCCTGAGGATATATCCTCGCTTGTTTATTTTCTGGCGCTGCCTGAATCCGGTTATATTACGGGGCAGGTCATCAGTCCGAACGGCGGCTGGATTACTTAATTACATGTATACTGCCAGTAACCATGAGCCTCTCTGGAGAAATGCTCCAGCATAAGAAATTCCGGCTTGAGACATATTATAACTGTTGCTTCTGAATCTCAATATCATTACAAACCTGAGGAGGATTTAAGATGTCAACAGATTCCGTAGTGAAGAACTTTGATACCTGGAAAAGCTTTTTGGGCGACCGGGTCATTCAGGCCGAAAAAATGGGGATGAGCGACGAGACCATCACCAAGCTGGCATTCGAAATCGGGGAATTCCTCGATAAGAAGGTCGATCCGGGCAACTATTCCAACCGGGCCATCAAAGAGCTGTGGGATGTCGGAACGGATGACGAGAAGCATACCATTGCCGGACTCATGGTCAAACTGGCGAAGAAAAACGCATAGGTACGCGGATGAAGCTCCCCTTGCGGGAGCTTTTCTGCAATTATTACAATCGTGTCCTTGCCTTTCAATTTTTTTTTATATATCATTAACATGACCCGTGTATCTGAAACAACATGCAGGGAAAAGGAATCTATGAGGTGCGCACAAGTGGAATATAAACAATGGTATATGGAATATAAGATACATAAGAACAGACCCGGTCTGTTAGGCGACATCGCTTCTATGCTGGGAATGCTGGAAGTCAATATTCTGACGATTAACGGCGTTGAAGGCAAGACGCGCGGAATGCTGCTGGAAACCAGCGACGACGAGAAGATCATGCTAATGGGCGAGATGCTCAAAAAAGTTGACAATATAACGGTTACGGCACTGCGTACACCGCGGCTTGTGGACCGGCTGGCCGTCCGGCATGGACGGTATATTGACCGTGACTCGGATGACCGCAAGACCTTCCGGTTCACCCGGGATGAGCTTGGGCTGCTGGTCGATTTCCTCGGCGAGCTGTTTAAAAGGGAAGGTAATCAGGTTATAGGACTACGTGGCATGCCACGGGTAGGCAAAACGGAATCGATCATTGCCGGCAGCGTCTGTGCCATGAAGCGCTGGACGTTTGTTTCCTCTACGCTACTGCGCCAGACGGTCCGCAGCCAGCTCGCCGAAGATGAGATGAACCCGCATAATGTATTTATCATTGACGGGATTGTCAGCACCATCCGCTCCAACGAGAAGCATTATAACCTGTTGCAGAATGTCATGGGCATGGCAAGCACCAAGGTGATTGAGCATCCTGATATTTTTGTGCGGGAGTCCGAATACACCTTCGATGACTTCGATATCATTATTGAGCTGCGCAACGCACCGAACGAAGAGATATTGTACGAGTCGTTTACGACAAGCTACAGTGAAGATCTTTAATATATTTAATCTGGAGCATTGCTCACACAACATTTAGGAGGTGATGGTATGTCGGAACTGGGCCGGCATTTGAAGGAGGCGCGTCTGCAAAAAGGGATGAGTCTTGATGATGTCCAGGAAGTAACAAAGATCCGCAAAAAATATTTGGAAGCCATCGAAGCAGGGGATTATAAAGTGCTTCCGGGCAGTTTTTATGTCCGGGCCTTTATCAAAACCTATGCCGAGGCGGTCGGGGTTAACCCGGATGAACTGATGGAGGAACACGGCAATGTGCCTGCCGCTCCCGTCGATACTACTATGGAGACCGTGATCCAGAAGCGGAGCCGTAAGCCTGAAACAGAGCGGAATGCCAAGTGGCTGCCGACCTTGCTTATGTGGACCTTTCCGATTTTAATTCTGGTGGTCATCTATTTATATGCAACTTCATCGATGAATCAACAGGAGCCGAAGCAGGCGGATACCGCAGAAATGACTTCGGCAACGCAAGATCCAACCAAGGTCAAGCCTTCGGCCACTGCTGCGGGCGGCGTTACAGCCCCAACAGCTACTGCTGATGCGGCAGCTACGGCTGAAGCAGGAGCCACGGCAACACCAGTACCTTCTGCAACTCCGGAGCCGTCTGCTTCTCCGGGGTCCGTCACCGTTACTCAGGACCGCAAATCGGGCAAGACAACGATCTATAAAGTCTCGGCGCCTGCCGGAGGCCAGGTTCAGGTAGTGATTGCCTCAACCGGTGTCAGCTGGCTTGAAGTGTACAAGGGCGAGAACTCCAAGGGGGAGAAGCTCAGCTTCGGGAATACCAAGGCCGGCGATAATCTGAGCTTCACGCTGGACAGCGAAGGCATGTATATCAAATCGGGATATTCACCGGCTACGGCGATTTCGGTCAACGGACAAGCTATCACCGACGGCAAAACCTCCTCGCGTCTGCTGCTTGAACTGGATAGCGGGACGAACGGCGCTACTGGAGAGAGTACTACCGGAGAATAGTACATCTGATGTATAGTCTTTGGCGGAATGGAGAACCTAGAAGTGTTTAACAGTTCTTTCGCCAAAGTGAGGTGTATTCTCTCATGACCGTCAGCTGGATTGTAACAGGGCTTGGTATTATTGTCAGTCTCCTGGGGTATTATTTAACACCGGGCGCCTGGGGATATGGTATTCTGGGCTTTGGACTGGCACATGTTCTGCTGGGGATTCTGGATATGTTCCGGGCTCCTGCACGAAGCAGATAATATCTGGATGTGAGCGTCTCCCGGGCTAGTTCCGGGAGGCGTGTTTTTAGGTGCACTCTTTTTCCAAGTATTAGACTTAAGAGCCCCTATCTCATATAATAGGAACAGACTAATTGTAAGTAAAGGATGTGGAACCATGAGTTCGGAAAGTTCATTTGATATTGTATCCAAGATGGATATGCAGGAGTTGACCAATGCGGTTCATCAGACCGAGAAGGAAATTGAGAACCGGTTTGATTTCAAGAACAGCAAGAGCAGCCTGAAGCTGGAGAAGGATGCGCTTGTAGTCGCCTCAGAGGATGAATACAAGCTGAATGCAGTGATTGATATCCTCCAGACCAAGATGGTGAAACGGGGAATCACGCTGAAGAATATGGATTTCGGCAAAGTAGAGCCGGCCTCACTTGGCACGGTGCGCCAGCGGTTGGGTCTGCGGCAAGGCATAGACCAGGAGAATGCGAAGAAGATCAATATCCTGATCCGCGATTCCAAGCTGAAGGTCAAGAGCACGATCCAAGGTGATCAGATCCGTGTCACCGGCAAAAGCCGCGATGATCTTCAGCAGATTATCCAGCTCTTGCGCAAAGCTGATTTGCCGCTGGATTTGCAGTTTAACAATTTAAAGTAAGACTATGTACCCCGCAGTGTATACGTAACTTACTTGCGGGGTGCTTTATGTTTTTTTGACACGTATTTAGGGCTATAATATACTAGCTAAGCAGTTTTGAAGAAAATGCTGGAATATCGGATTCGTCTAGACTAGGGGAGGAAACTTCAGTGAATTTACCCAACCGTATCACATTAGCACGTATTTGCCTTATCCCAATCATGATGTTTTTTCTGCTGGTGGACTTCAGCTTCTATCCGGAACCGATACATTGGGGCTCCTTTCAGCTTTCCATTAATCATTTGGTCGCGGCAGTTATTTTTCTGCTTGCAGCCAGTACAGATGGAATTGACGGTTACATAGCCAGAAAGTATAACATGGTCACCAATCTGGGCAAGCTGCTCGATCCGCTGGCGGACAAACTGCTGGTCTCTGCAGTGCTGATCTCGCTTGTGGAGCTGGGACGCTGCGATTCCTGGATTGCCATTGTCATCATCAGCCGCGAGTTCGCCGTGACCGGCCTGCGCCAGGTGGCGCTGCTTGAGGGGAAGGTTGTGGCTGCAAGCAAATGGGGCAAGATAAAGACAGTCATTCAGATCGTCGCTATTTCGCTCCTGCTCCTTAACAACTTCCCGTTCCAGTTCGTCAGCATTCCTGTGGATGATATTGCGATCTGGGCAGCAGCCCTTATCACCATATATTCAGGTGTTGATTATTTTGTGAAGAACAAGGAGCTGCTGGAGTTTGATAAAGCCTGAGGCGCGCAGCGCAGCTTGAAACTTGCTATATTTCTACAATCAGGAGGAGAACGTCAGCTATGAAAGCAGAGATTATTGCCGTTGGAACAGAACTTTTACTTGGACAAATCGTGAACAGCAATGCACAGTTTCTTTCAATAGAGCTGGCTGCATTAGGCATTGACGTTTATTTTCAGACCGTTGTGGGAGACAACAAGAACCGCCTGCTGGAGGCAATCCGGATTGCACAGAGCCGTGCGGATGTTATATTATTCACCGGCGGTATCGGTCCGACTGAGGATGATCTGACGAAGGATGCGCTGGCCGCAGCACTTGGCCGGGCCCTGCACATCGACCAGCTGGCCATGGACCATGTGCAGCGCTTCTTCGATGACCGCAAGATTGTAATGACCGAGAATAACCGCAAGCAGGCGCTTATCATTGAAGGAACGACCCCTCTGTCCAATGATACCGGCCTTGCGGTTGGGATTGCTTTTGCAGATGAAGACAAATATTATATCGTACTGCCCGGCCCGCCCCGGGAGATGAAGCCGATGTTCACCGATAAGGCTAAGCCGTGGCTGCAGCAGCATGCACTTACGAATGAAATGCCGCTCTACTCGAAGATGCTGAAGTTCGCGGGAATTGGCGAATCGCTGCTGGAGGACAAGCTGATTGATCTGATCCGCAGCCAGACCGATCCTACGATTGCCCCGTATGCCAAGGAAGGCGAAGTGACCGTGCGCATCTCCACCAAGGCGCCGTCCGAGCGGGAGGCTATGGTCAAGCTTGATCTACTTGAGAAGACGATTGCTGACATTCTGCCGGAGAATCTGTATGCCAACATCGATGTGCCGCTGGAGCAGTTGATTGTGGACTGGATGGCGGATGCAGGACTCACTCTGAGTGCTGCCGAGAGCTGTACGGGCGGTCTGCTCATGGAGAGCATTACGAATATTCCGGGCAGCGCCTCCATGTTTGCCGGGGGGATCGTGTGTTATTCCAATGATATTAAGAAAAAACTGCTCAATGTGCCCTCCGCTATGCTTGAAGGCCCGGATGCCCCGGGAGCGGTGAGCCGCGAGGTTGCGGAGGTGCTGGCTGAGCAGGTGCGTATGATCGGTGACACGGACTTCGGCTTATCGGTTACCGGTGTAGCGGGACCGGGATATTCCGAGCGCAAGCCAGTAGGTCTTGTGTTCGTAGGACTGGCTGAGCGGGGCTGCAAGACAGAGGTATATGAGCTGAATCTGAAGGGTACCCGTGACAACATCCGCCTGCGCACCGTCAAGGCGCTGCTGTACCGCCTGTGGCGCCGGCTGGAAGAACGCAAGGTTGCCACTCCGCTGGAAGGCTCGGCCTTGCAATAACTGTTCAGGGCGGTATATAATTTGTGTATGCGGAAGAACCGTGGCTTGAGCAATCATGCTGCGGTTTTTTGTTTTATATTAGGTATAACAAATTATCCTATGGTTGTTCCTATTCATGTGATGAGCAGAAGAGAAGTACCTGCAAAAGTCTTGCATCCGGAAGGAGGCCTGTGTCTTACAATATAAGGGAGTATTATCCCTGGGAGTAAAAAAAACGAATGTATGTTCGAAAAAAGACTTGGCAAGACCTTCAAAACACGTTATTATAATACTATAAACAGTGAAGGAAGTGGTCTGATTGTCAGATCGTCGTGCAGCGCTTGATATGGCGCTTCGTCAAATAGAAAAACAATTCGGTAAAGGTTCGGTAATGAAACTGGGAGAATCCACTCACATGAAAGTGGAAGTTGTACCTAGCGGATCTTTGGCACTTGATATTGCACTAGGTATTGGCGGACTTCCCAAAGGACGTATTATTGAAGTATATGGACCGGAATCTTCCGGTAAGACGACGGTTGCACTTCATGCGATCGCTGAAGTACAGAAGCAGGGTGGACAAGCTGCCTTCATCGATGCTGAGCATGCGCTTGATCCTAAGTATGCCAAGGCGCTTGGCGTTAACATTGATGAACTGTTGCTGTCCCAGCCTGATACTGGTGAACAGGCCTTGGAAATCGCTGAAGCGCTTGTACGCAGCGGAGCAGTTGACATCATTGTAGTTGACTCTGTAGCGGCACTGGTACCGAAGGCAGAAATTGAAGGCGACATGGGTGATTCCCACGTAGGCTTGCAGGCCCGTCTGATGTCCCAGGCACTACGCAAGCTGTCTGGTGCCATCAACAAATCCAACACGATTGCGATCTTCATTAACCAGCTTCGTGAGAAGATCGGCGTAATGTTCGGTAACCCTGAGACCACTCCGGGTGGACGCGCTCTGAAATTTTACTCCTCCGTCCGTCTGGATGTGCGCCGGGTAGAGGGTATCAAGATGGGTAACGATGTCGTGGGTAACCGTACGAAGATCAAGGTTGTGAAGAACAAGGTAGCGCCTCCGTTCAAGCAAGCGGATGTAGATATCATGTACGGTGAAGGAATCTCCAGAGAGGGTAGCCTTATAGATATCGGTACGGAAATGGATATCGTCAACAAGAGCGGCGCCTGGTATTCCTATGAAGGCGAACGTCTGGGCCAAGGACGGGAGAATTCCAAGCAGTTCCTGAAGGAACATCAGGATATTGCCCTGCTGATCGAGAACAAGATTCGTGAGGCCAGCAATCTGACGACTCTGGTAGCGGCGCCAACCGAAGCGGTTGTGGCTGCGGAGCAAGAGGAAGAAGAGAAGCTGTTGCTTGAGATCGAGTAATTTAACTCCTCATAATAATTAAATAATGAAGACAAGATGGATAGGCGCCCTGTGTAGGATATGACAGGGTGCCTTTTCGCAAGTGATCAAAATACAACAGCGGCCGGAAGTCCAAATGTTCACCGCAGCGACGACCAGGCTTCTGTTCAAATCTTCAATGCGTTTTATATTATTTCTAGCTTAACGAGGTGATTGACAGGATGGTTATACAATTGGATGCGGAATTCGAAGAACAGGATGAGCAGCAGGTGCTGGCGGATTTCCCGGCAGATCAAGAGCTGGAAATTACACGGGTAGAGCGGCTCAAGAAGTCGAATTATCGTTATCTGATCCATTTCGGAGACTACAACATGACTGTTCATGAAGATGTCATGATTAAATACCGGATGATTACGGGGAGTACTTTTGTGAAGGCTGATCTGGAGGATATCGTTGCCGCAGACGAGCGACAGCGGGCGTATGTGGAGGGGCTTAGGTATCTGGAGCGTAAGCCCAGAACCGCACAGGAGATGGCCCGCCGTTTAAGGGAGAAGGAAATAGGGGAGACTGTTATTGCCGAAGTTCTGCTCCGGCTACAGGAGGAACGTCTGCTGGATGACCCCTTGTACGCCAAGCAGTGGGCGGAGCAGCGGATGAAAAACCAGCGTAAGGGCAAGATGTGGATCCGGCAGGAGCTGCGGGAGAAGGGGATTGAGAAGTCCCTGATTGCAGAAGCACTGGATGAGATCACACCCGAGCAGGAGCTTGAGAGCGCGCTGCAGACCGGACGGAAGAAATGGAATACGCTCCGGGGAGATTTGAACGACAAACGCCGGAAGACAGGGGCGTTCCTCATGCGCCGGGGATTCTCAGGTGAAATGGTGCGTCAGGTGCTTGGGATTTTGCGGGATGAACAGGATTCTGAGGGGGAAGAAGAGGAGTTTTACTTCCCGGATTGATTCTCTTGACTTTAATGCGGTTATCGACTCTCTTGACAAGGTCTTTTTATAAATAATAAAATATAACATGAATCGGCATAAACTAAGAATCCTTTTTCCTTCCCAAAAAGCAGACTCTTATGTTCCGGTTCGCGTACAACTCATATGAAATGTAATCGCCGGATAAGGCGGGCAATGTGCATGTGCAGCATGTGCAGTATGGCAATCGGTGTAT
Organism: Paenibacillus sp. FSL H8-0332; assembly: GCF_037963835.1. Classification (NCBI taxonomy): domain Bacteria; kingdom Bacillati; phylum Bacillota; class Bacilli; order Caryophanales; family Paenibacillaceae; genus Paenibacillus; species Paenibacillus sp. FSL H8-0332. Next base: position 3,934,176 of record NZ_CP150145.1, on the reverse strand, counting down.
TACCGGTTTTTTGTATGGTGATGAACGGATAGTTTAACAACTGCACAAATACCCAAGGGAAGAACCTTGGAGGATGTCAACGAGGAGGTGAACAGATGGAAACATTGATCTGGGTCATTGTCGTTCTCGTTGTAGCTGCAGCATTCTTTGGATTCGGTTATTTTATTCGTAAATCCCTTGCAGAAGCTAAAATTTCAAGCGCAGAGAAAGAAGCCGTAGTCATCGTGGAGAACGCGAAGAAAGAGGCGGAGGCGCTGAAGAAGGAAACGGTACTCGAAGCTAAGGACGAAGTTCATAGAATCCGTACCGAAGCTGAGAAAGAAACTCGTGAACGTCGGAATGAAATCCAACGGCAAGAGAGACGTTTGCTGCAAAAGGAAGAATCGCTGGATAAAAAAATGGAATCGCTTGAACGAAAAGAAGAACAAGTAGCTAACAAAGAGAAACGAATTGATGAAACCCAACAGCAAATTGATGTTATTTACAAGAATCAGGTTACTGAACTGGAACGTATCTCCAATCTGAGCATCGATGATGCCAGAAGTATCATTCTCAGCAATGTAGAACAGGAAGTTCGCCATGAAACTGCTCAGATGATCAAGGAAATCGAACAGCAGGCCAAGGAAGAAGCGGACAAGAAAGCCCGTGAGATTATCACCTTGGCGATTCAGCGCTGTGCGGCTGATCATGTGGCAGAAACTACGGTATCTGTCGTTACCTTGCCGAATGAAGAGATGAAGGGCCGGATTATCGGTCGTGAAGGACGTAATATCCGTGCACTGGAGACTCTGACGGGGATTGATCTTATTATTGATGATACGCCGGAAGCGGTTATTCTGTCAGGATTTGATCCGATCCGCCGCGAAGTGGCCCGTACGGCACTGGAGAAGCTGGTGGCGGATGGACGTATCCATCCTGCACGGATTGAAGAGATGGTGGAGAAATCCCGCAAAGAAGTGGATGAACGGATTCGTGAATACGGTGAACAAGCTACCTTCGAGGTTGGCGTTCACGGTCTGCACCCGGATCTGATCAAAATTCTGGGCCGCCTGAAATTCCGTACGAGCTACGGTCAAAACGTACTCAAGCACTCCATGGAGGTTGCTTATTTGACTGGACTTATGGCCGGTGAGCTTGGGGAAGACATCGTGCTTGCAAAACGTGCCGGACTGCTGCATGATATCGGCAAAGCGCTTGATCATGAAGTGGAAGGTTCGCATGTGGAAATCGGCGTCGAACTGGCGAAGAAGTACAAGGAACATCCGGTGGTTATCAACAGTATCGCTTCCCACCACGGCGATTGCGAGGCTACCTCGGTTATTGCCATGCTTGTTGGAGCTGCTGATGCATTGTCGGCTGCCCGTCCCGGTGCACGCCGTGAGACCCTGGAAACGTACATCAAACGTCTGGAGAAGCTGGAGGAAATTTCGGAGTCCTTCGAGGGCGTCGAGAAATCTTACGCCATTCAGGCGGGCCGCGAGGTTCGCGTAATGGTACAGCCTGAGAAGATTGATGATGCAGAAGCTTTCCGTCTGGCCCGTGATATTACGAAGATGATTGAGAGTGAGCTGGATTATCCGGGTCATATCAAGGTTACTGTAATCCGTGAGACACGCGCTGTAGAATATGCGAAATAAATAAGGAAATCGGCCCCCTTGCGGGGCCTTTTTTCTTGCGTGCAAGCCGTGAGCTGCTGGTATATCCATTCCCGCTGGAGCCTGCTGCATAATCTAATATGCTCTATCCTGGGCCGCATGCGCCGTGGAGTTTGGAATGAAGCAGAATAGGTGAAATTATACTTAAGCAGCGATTTATGGTTGGCAGAGCATACACAAACCAAAAATTTAGGAGGAGAAGATTATTAAAGTTTTATTTATCGGAGACATTGTAGGCAATACAGGCAGAAAAGCGCTGCGTGAAATGCTGCCTTCCCTGAAAAGCAAATATCAGCCGCATATCATCATTGCCAATGGTGAGAATGCCGCTGCCGGCAGAGGAATCACCGCTGCCATCGCTAACGAATTTTTCAACTGGGGTGTCCACGGCATTACGATGGGCAATCACACTTGGGACAACAAGGATATCTTTGAGTTCATCGACGACGAGCCGCGGATCATCCGTCCGGCTAACTTCCCGCCAGGGACACCGGGCCGGGGGTATACCGTCGTTAAGGGAAATGGCAAGCAGCTGGCGATTGTGAATCTGCAGGGCCGCACCTTTCTTCCGGCGATCGATGACCCGTTCCGGGTAGGCGAGGAGATTGTGGAAGAGCTGCGCAGAGAGCACAAGTGCATTCTGGTGGATTTCCATGCGGAAGCGACCTCCGAGAAAATAGCGATGGGCTATTTTATGGATGGACTGGCTTCAATTGTTGTCGGCACGCACACTCATGTGCAGAGCAATGATGATGTGATCTTGCCTGGAGGTACGGCGTATCTTACAGATGCGGGTATGGTTGGTTCAAGAGAAGGGATTCTGGGTATGGAAAAGGATGCGATCATCTATAAATTTACAACTCAGCTTCCCTCCCGGTTTGTAGTCGACGAAGGCAAATGGCAGCTGCATGGTCTATTCGCAGAACTTGATGAAGGTACAGGCAGAGCGACACGACTGGAGAAGATCCGGCTGCGTGAGGATGAATGGGTGATGAGCTAGAAGGGTTTTCGCACAAATAGGTAATTCGGTAAGACTCATTTTGTTTTGGGTAAAGTGTGATATTTATTATATCGAAAAAGAGTATCTTTTGAACTATTTTCTCCGGAGAGGTCCGCAAAAAGAAGGAATTAATTCTTCTGAAGCGAATAACATCTACTGTAGTGGAAGAAGAACACCATCATTCCCAGGGGAGGTACTTACTATGGATGTATTAAAAGTATCAGCTAAATCCAATCCAAATTCCGTTGCTGGCGCATTAGCAGGTGTTCTTCGCGAACGTGGATCGGCCGAGCTACAAGCTATTGGAGCAGGAGCACTGAACCAGGCCGTTAAGGCCGTTGCCATCGCCCGGGGATTTGTCGCACCTAGCGGAGTGGACTTGATCTGTATTCCGGCTTTTACGGATATAGTGATTGATGGGGAAGACCGGACGGCTATCAAACTTATTGTAGAACCTAGATAACTCAAGTGAATCTTTTAGATTAAGCCTGTTTACACTGTAAACAGGCTTTTTGCTGCGCTGACTGCTGCTTCCGTTAGGCGCATATATATAAAATAGACACTGGGCCGTCAACGGTTCATTCGGAATATTCAGAAGGTGAAGGAAGAAGGAGAGCTGACCTATGGCGAAGAACAGGAAGCTGAAGGTGGCGGATTTTCATTGTGATGCCCTGAGTAAGCTGCAGGCGAATCCAAAGATAGACTTCAAGAATGATCCCCGTCTGGATGTGACCGCAGAGCGGCTAGCGGAGGGGAATGTCGAACTGCAGGTTTTTGCGATATATTTGTCTGCGGTGCGCGGAAGGGCGAAATTCGAGGATATCCTGGGCCAAATCGAATGCTTCCGCCAGAAGGTAGTCGGTATGGGAGGCCTGCAGTGGCTGCGCTGGAAGGAGGAGGCCGTGGAGGGTGGCTTAACTGCCCCGGCCTTTGGAATGCTCTCTCTGGAAGGCGTGGACGGTCTGGAGGGCAATCTGTTCTATGCTCAGTTATGCTTCGAGCTGGGCGTGCGTTGTCTGGGCGTTACCTGGAACTATGCGAACTGGGCAGCGGACGGTGTGCTGGAGCGGCGCAACGGCGGTTTCACCGAGCAAGGCCGGAAGCTGATTGAATGGTGCAACGGCAGCGGTATGCTGCTGGATGTATCGCATTTGGCCCCGGCAGGCTTCTGGGAGCTGCTGGAGCACAGTACCCGTCCGTTCATTGCTTCGCATTCGAATTGTGCTGCGGTATGCAGTCATCCCCGCAATCTGAGTGATGATCAGCTGAAGGCACTGATTGTAAGGGACGGGCGAATCGGGCTTACCTTTGTCCCCTGGTTCGTGCGGGATGGAGGAGGAGCCAAGCGGGAGGATATGCTGAGGCATATTGAGCATGTCTGTGGTCTTGGCGGGAGCGGACAGCTGATGTTCGGCTCGGATTTTGACGGCATTGACTCGTGGGTAGAGGGGCTGGAGCATCCGGGACAATATGCGGAGTTCGCCGATCTGTTGCTGAAATACTATCCGGAGGCTGATGTGCGGGGCTGGCTGTATGAGAATGCGCTGGGGTTCTTGAGGGAGCAGCTGCCTTCTTCCGCAGGTAGTGCCTCTTTTCTCGAAAGATAAGAATTTATATGTTGCACACGATAAATTATCCTTCTATTTCTCGCTGAAACGATACCGTCCTTTTAAAGGACGGCAAAGCCGTTTCCACTTACCCGGAAGTGACTATGAATTGGAAAAACCAGGATGAAGCATTCACAGAATCGTAATATGCCCGGAAAAAAGGCTCGCATTGTGATGCGGGTCTTTTTATTTGCGGGTAATTAGATGTATAATGTTCAGTGGCTTGTACAGATACTAGAGAAAATACAAGGAGTGACTTAAAAATGAGCAAGACTGTACCCGTAGGTGTGTCGGCCCGGCATATTCACCTTACGCAGGAGCACGTAGAAGCATTGTTTGGCCCAGGTTATCAATTGACCGAGTTCAAACCCCTGTCCCAACCCGGACAATTCGCAGCGAATGAGCAAGTGGCTGTAATTGGTTCGAAAGGGAAGTTCGACAAAGTGAGAATCCTCGGACCTGCCCGTCCGGCTTCGCAGCTGGAAGTATCCCGCACAGACTCCTTCAGCCTCGGCGTGAAGGCACCTGTCCGTGAATCCGGCAATATTGAAGGAACACCTGGAATTACGATTAAAGGACCTGTCGGTGAAGTTGAGCTGGAGACTGGCGTTATTGTAGCAGCGCGCCACATCCACTTCCACACTTCCGAAGCAGAAGCTTGGGGCATTGCCGATAAGCAGCTCCTGAAGGTACGTCTGGGCGGCGAACGCGGCCTGGTGCTGGAGAACGTGCTTGCACGCGTATCCGACAACTTCAAGCTGGATATGCACATCGATACCGATGAAGCTAACGCTGCCGGTGCCAATAATGGCGATATCGCTGAAATCGTAGATTAGTATCTTAATTATAGTGAAGACAAGAGCAGGGGACCCTTCCTCTGCTTTTTTGCTGTATTTTTTTTTGAAAAGAAAGAAATGAAAGTTTTCATATTCGCTTTTCTGTGTTATCATTATGTGTTATGACTTTGCTGAGCGCTATGTGGAGACGCCGCAAAAGGAATATTCAGTAATGGAATTATGGATTCACCAATATATGTATGCACAATGAAGGAGATAAAATGACATTTAACGATTTGAACCTGATCCCCCCGATTCTTAAGGCGCTTAGCCTGGAAAACTATACATCCCCAACCCCGATCCAGGAAGAGTCTATTCCTGCGGCATTGGCCGGCAGAGACATCCTGGGCTGTGCACAGACGGGTACTGGTAAAACAGCGGCCTTCTCGTTGCCGATTATTCAGCTGCTGAGCCAGCAGCCGGGCAGAACCGGCGGAGGCAAGCGCATCCGTTCCCTGATTCTTACGCCTACCCGTGAGCTGGCGCTGCAAATTCAGGAGAACATTCAGGCCTACAGCAAGTTCACAACGATCCGTTCGACAGCCATTGTCGGTGGGGTATCACAGAAGGCGCAGGAGCGGGCGCTTGCCATCGGTGCCGACATTCTGATTGCTACACCGGGCCGTCTAATCGACCTGATCAGCCAAAAGCGTGTGGATCTGCAGCATGTGCAGATTCTCGTGCTGGATGAAGCGGACCGCATGCTGGACATGGGCTTCATTCATGATGTAAAGCGGATTATCGCCAAGATGCCGCTCAAGAAGCAGACCTTGTTCTTCTCGGCAACCATGCCTACAGAGATTTCACAGCTGGTGAAGACGCTGCTCGTCAATCCGGTGAAAATCGAGATTACTCCGGTATCCTCTACAGTAGACAGAATCGAACAGTCGATCTATCTGCTGGAGAACGGAAATAAGCAGAATCAGCTGAACCGTCTGCTGCAGGACCCGTCGATTGTATCGGCGCTGGTATTCACACGTACCAAACGCGGCGCGGACCGGGTAACCCGGGACTTAACCCGCATTAATATTACAGCACAGGCCATTCACGGCAACAAATCACAGAATGAGCGCCAGAATGCGCTAAGAAACTTCAAGAGCGGTACGACACGGGTACTGGTAGCCACAGACATCGCCGCGCGCGGAATTGATATTGATGAGCTGTCCCATGTCATCAACTTCAACCTGCCGAATATCCCGGAAACCTATGTTCACCGTATTGGCCGGACCGGCCGTGCGGGGATGAGCGGCATTGCCATCTCGCTGTGCGAAGCGGAGGAAATTCCGTATCTGAAGGATATCCAGAAGCTGATCGGCAAGACGATTCCGGAGATCAAGGATCATGCGTATCCAATGTCTAAGAGCAATCTGGCATTGCTGGCAGACCGTCCCGGCAAAGCGCCGGTCAAACCGTCGCAGAAAGCCAAGACGAATCCGCCCCGCAAGCCGAAGTCGGAATGGTTCGCGCAAGGCAAACAGCAGGGCGGCAGCAACGCAGGTGGCGCTAAGGGTGCATCTGGAAGCGGCCAGCAAGGTAGCGGAGCTAGAAGCGCATCGGGAAGTCAGGCTAATGCCAGCAGCCGTCCAGGCGGCAGCCAGAGCCAAAAATCACCCGGTGGCTCATACGGCCGTTCAAGCCAGTCTGGCAGCAGACCTGGCGGCAGCCAAAGCGGTCGTCCGTCCAGCCGTCCAGCGGCTAAAGCGGGCCGTTCGTAATCGACTTTGCAACGTGTAGTGATGCTAGCCAGTAATACTAAACCCTATCTAACAAAAAACACCCGCCATTCTCAGTGTCTCACTGAAGATGGCGGGTGTTTGTCTGTTACATGGCCTCTTATCTGTTACATCGCTTCTTGTCTGTCACTGGCAGCTTCCCCTGCAAGGTAGGCGCCCAGTTCTTCGCGCAGCGCGGCGCTAATGGAGGTCAATGGCAAGCGGAGCGTATCCGAGGAGAGCTCTCCGAGTGCTGTGAGCAGCCATTTGATCGGAGCCGGGTTGGACTCCTTGAACAGCAGCTTCATCAGCGGCACCAGCTGATCATAGGCAGCCTGCGCAGCCTCAACCTGACCCGCTCTGTATTGCTCGTAGATGCCGAGGAAGCGGTCGGTATGTACGTTGGCCGAGGCCAGCATGCCTCCGGCGGCTCCGTAGCCCAGCATGTCGAAGAAATGCAGATCGTCGCCGCAGAGCACGGGCTTGCTGCCGCTCTTGGACAGCTCGGAGACGAGCAGGGGAGAGCCGGAGCAGTCTTTTAACCCTACGACATTGTTCATCTCCAGGATCGTACGGGCGGTGTCCAGCGTCATGCCGACTCCAGTGCGGCCCGGGATATCATAGGCCATAATGGGCAGACCTACCTCTGCTGCCTTGCGGAAATGGGCGATGATGCCTTCCTGTGACGGACGGCTGTAATAAGGAACAACCACCAGTGCGGCATCTGCACCTGCGTTCGCCGCCAGCTCAGTACGGGCCACGGTAGAGTAAGTATCATTCGTACCTGTGCCTATCACGAGCGGGATGGTGCTGGACTTCAAGAGTTCCCGTGAGGTATCCACGAGTGTCTGTAATTCCTGTATATTGACTGTCGGCGATTCTCCAGTGGTTCCATTGACGACCAGACCATGAATATTGTTCTTGATGATGTTGTTCACATAACGCTGATACGATTCCAGATCAAGCTCACCAGCAGCATGGAACGGGGTGACCACGGGAACATAGATTCCATAAATCTGTGCTTCTGTTAACATGAATATCGTCCTCCAAAAATGTAAAATCCGTTTGTTCTACTGTACCATGGATTATTGCATCGTTGTTAGCTATAATAAATGATGTGGGTTATCAATAATATTGATGTTAGGGTGAGAGACGATGGACTTAACGTATATGCGGACCTTCCGCGAAGTGGCCAAGCGGCAAAGCTTCACGCGCGCGGCTGAGGAGCTGGGCTATGCACAATCCAGCGTTACGATGCAGATACAGAAGATTGAGAAGGAATATGGAGTGCCGCTCATTGAACGTCATGGCCGCGCCTTGCGCTTAACTCCTCCGGGGGAAGAGCTGCTTAAGCTGTTCGTTGAAATTCTGGATCTCTATGACCGCTCTAAGGAAACGATCGCCCAGCAGATCGGCGGAACGCTTACTATCGGAACGATTGATTCCCTCGCGGCCTTCTACCTGCCACCGTTCCTGCAGCAGCTGCGGACGATGTTCCCCGGTCTGAATATTCATTTGCAGACCGAGCAGGAGGCCAAGCTAGTCTCCAAGATCAGGGACGGTGAGGTCGATATCGGCCTCCTGCTGGACCGCAGTACGGTGGATAGCGCGCTTACGCGAACGATCATCCGCGAGGAGCCGCTTGTCCTGGTGGCACCAGCCAGCCATCCGCTGGCCCGGCTGGAGCAGGTAACCCTTCAGGATCTGAACAACTGCGAGCTGATTGTCTCCGAGGAGAGCTGCATTTACCGCAGCCTGTTCGAGAACCTGCTCCGGGACCATGGGATTGAGTTCCGAATTGGTTTTGAGCTGTCGAATCTGGAGGCGATTAAGCGGTGTGTGCGCAATGGCCTGGGCATAGCGCTGCTGCCGCGGATTGTGGCTGAGGAGGAGATCGAGCGGGGGAACCTGTCCGAGCTGTCTTTTGCCCACCCGGAGATCCATTTCGATCTGCAGCTACTGCTGCATCCGAAGAAGTGGAAGTCCCTGCCGCTCCAGTCGCTGATTCAGATGCTGCTAGAGGATGCTAAGGCGAAGACGGTTGCGCTGTGAAGGTGACGTAACCGGGCAGCGGCGAGTCACCTCTCGGAGATTCATACCAATAGAAGAGCACTGCCGTATCACCCTCATGAAGGGTGCGGCAGTGCTCTTTTTTCGAGTTATAAGCAAAATCGGTTGCTCCACGCTGTACATTGGGGTTCCAGTTGTCGCAACTCCTTCTTCTCAGCTAATATTGACGATTACGCTAATACCGTTCCAGAATCAGCTGGGTCTTGAGGCCATCGGCAGGAAGAAGCCAGCCCTCGGCGTTCAGTTGGCTCATCAGCCCGGCACGTAACCCGGTTACACTGGTGCTATCGGTGGTTTTGAACGAAATCTCCACGATATTCTGGATGCCGCTTCCCGCCTCGTCACGCACTGGCCATACCTCAAGAGTGATCTCCTGATTGTTCCAGGTGCCTGTATACCGCTCGAAGGTCAACGGGCCATGCGCCCGGGAGGCTGTCAGCTTCTGCTTCCCCCAGTTCGACGCAGACCAGTTCTTCAATTTGCCCGGAAGCTTGTCCAGCAGCAGCTTCAAGGCCTCGTCCTCAGCGGGAAGTACGGCTCCGGTAGCTTTGGTGCTGACCTTCTTGGTATTGGAGAAGCTAAGGGTCTGCTTGCCATAACCCCAATCCACCTCTGCTTCATAGTTGTCATCGGAGGCGTCGAAGCCCTCCTGATTCGCCAGGGTGAGCGCAGCCTGGATATTTCCGTTCACGACAGGATAACGTTTCTTGTAGGTCAATTCATAATCGGATTTGTTCTCTTTTTTGCGCAGCCGCACATCCCACCCCTTGCTGTTCAGCTCAAGCATGTCGGTATCGAAATACCCGACTCGAATAGCCTGTGGAGTAGAATTCAGGTCGAAGGTATCCCTGACCTCACTGCGCGGCGATCCGCTGCTGTCCAGTACAAGATCAGGGTCTGCCAGAAACTTCACTTCATAAGCTGGAACTGCGTTAGCTGCGGCTGAGACGCGCTCCGGCAGCAGGATGCCCTGTCCGGCTAATCCACCGCCTGCTGTCACAATACTCAGCATGAAGGACAGAGTAAGCTTTTTCCATTTTCTCAAGCATCATCACTCCTATGATCAGGTTTGGGTACATGACCCACTTTACGGGCCAAGTATATGGGAGCGGTTAAAGTGAAAGGGGAATTGCGTTAATCCTGCATAGACTTACTCAATGACGGCTAACAGTTTTTGGTGGCCAGCAGGCTGCTCCGGAAGCTCTCCATCTGTACCGAAGGATGCCGGTCCTTGTTATGCACGGCATAGATATAACGCGGCGCCATTTCCCCTTGAATAGGCAGCACCTGAATTAGGCCTTGCTGCTGCTCCCACTGTACCGCCATCCGGGACATCATGGAGATGTGGCCGCCCAGCTGCACGAGCTGCTTGATGGCCTCCAGCGAATCGACCTCAATTGTATTGCGCAGCTGCAGCCCTTGCTGTCCGAACCAGCGCTCGGTCAGGCGGCGTGTGCTGGATTCGCTTCCATGCAGCGCAAAGGGAGTCTTACTCATCTCCTCCATAGTAAGCTGAGTCTTGCGGGCGAGCGGATGCTTAGGAGAACAGATCAGGACGAGGTCATCTGTAATCAGCGATTCAGCCTGCAGGGCAGGCTCGGTGAAAGGCTCGGAGGAGATCACACCTAAGTCAATTTCATGACGGATCAGCATCTCCCGGATGACCGGGGAGGGCTTCACAGACAGAGCCATGCGGATGCCGGGGAACTCCCGGGAGAACGCATGTAATATGGAAGGCAGCAGGTAGGTTGCAGGTACATAGCTGGCTCCAATCAGCAGCGTTCCCCGGTAGAGGGTGTCGAATTCGCCGGCTACCCGGCGGGCCTCGCGGGCAAGCGCATTAATTTTCACGGAATAATGAAGGAGCGCTGCTCCGGCCTCAGTGAGAAAGGTTTTGCCGCTGCGGGCTTCAAACAGCCGGACCCCAAACTCTTCTTCAAGCGACTTCATATGAAAGGTTACGGTCGGCTGCTTGATCCCGAGCACCTCAGCTACGCTGGTCATATGGTGCAGCTGGTCGATCAGTTCAATGATTTGCAGTTTCATCAGATTCATAGTTTAACCTCTTCTAAGCGTTAGTGGGAGATCCCCTACCATAGATTTTATCTATGAACGTTAACAGAATTCATATATAAAGTTAATTACATGTTTACATGAAAAATAAACAACCTGCGAATACAGACGTTAGACTGAGGACAGCTCAAGAAGACAGGCAGGGATCGAAATGAATATTGAGATTAAGGGGATTCATAAAAGCTTTGGCGGACAACCGGCGCTGCTGCCTGCCGGGCTGGAATTGAAGCACGGTAAGTTCACCACCTTACTGGGGCCTTCCGGATGCGGCAAAACCACGCTGCTGCGGATGTTAGCGGGCCTTGAGCGCCCGGATGGCGGGGAAGTTTACGCTGACGGGAAATGTTATTTCTCCGCTGCGCAGCGGATCGATGTTCCGGTACACAAGCGGGATTTCGGGATGGTGTTCCAGGATTTTGCACTCTGGCCGCATATGACGGTGTATGAGAATGTGGCCTTCGGGCTGAAGGCCTCAGGGCAGCGTGCGCAGCTGCGGAGCAAGGTACTGGAGACACTGGAGATGGTCCGGCTGCAGGGGATGGAGAACCGGTATCCGCATCAGCTGTCGGGCGGTCAGCAGCAGAGGGTTGCTTTTGCCAGAGCGGTAGTTGTCCGTCCGGGTGTCGTGCTCTTCGATGAGCCGTTAAGCGCGCTGGATGCCGTACTCCGGGAAGAGATGAGGGTGGAGAT